>NZ_JBEXLS010000024.1:0-180800 GCF_040610055.1 Streptomyces sp. NPDC004539
GGCGCATTTTCCGCAAAGCCCGCATCAGCCCCAACCGACTCACGTCAATCGTGAAGGCGGTTCTCACCCTTGAGCGTCACCGCTGAAGATCCTTAGTGGAACCACAAGGACGGCCGACAGCCCTCCCTGGACGTCCTCCGGGACACGGCCCGCGCCGTCGCGACCGCGTGCGACGCGTGCAGTGCCTAGGTCACGAAGATCCGCTCCACCATCATCGACGTCTACAAGGACGCCGCGGTGAAGACCTTCGCCATCAAAAGCTTCAAGGACTTCGCCGAACTCGTCGGTGAACTCCCCACGATCGCCGCGGAATTCCTCCTCAACATCGACACCGGCCGCCTCAATTCGGCCGTGGACTCCTACAACACCACAATCCATGAACTCAGCACCGACCTGACCAAACTCAGACCGGCACTGGAGGAAGCCCTCCGCAGTGTTCCCACCTACGCCGCCGAAGAGGCCCGCGCGGAGGCGTTCGGGGCGCGGTCGCTCGACGAGTTCAAGAAGGAACTCAGGTGGAGTGACCCAGAGGACATCAAGAACGGTGTCTACCGGATCGACCTCGCGAGCAGCGAAGGAATCACCGGCGCGCACTCCATCGACAAACACGTTGGAAAGAGCGATGAGCAGCTTGTTCAACGGCTCAGGGATCTGACGAACGGGAGAACGACTGATGCATGGCCGTACGGAAAGCCGACGGTCTCCTCTTCATCCGCTTTCGCGGACATGGAGAAAGCGCAAGAGTTGACGCAGTACAACATCGATCAGAACTCGGCAGCCATCGAGGCATGGCTCAAGGGGCCGCCGCCTCCGACGAACGGAAGCAAAGCAGAGGAATTCGACAGCGTCGCACCCCATGGGGAGTACAGCGGGAGGAGCGTCTTCAAGCAGCCCATCGATCCGAACGACCCGCAAAGCGGCTACAAGGCAGCCGGTATGAATGCCAAGGTCATCCCTGTCAAGGGGATCAGAACCTCGCTTAAGTATGATGACTCCTTGGACCCTCCGTTCGTCGTCCTCACCTCCATGCCGATCCCCTGACAGGAATCCGGGTACCGTGAAGAACTCCCCCGCACGACAGGAATGGGAAGCCGCTGTTCTGCGCCTGTTCGAGGACGAATACTCATTCGTGGCCAGTGGCCCGCGTGTTCACGAGAGTTGGCTTACCGATGTGCTGGCGGTCATGGCCCGTAGAACCACGGACCCGCGGGGGTGGGTCACGTTGGACTGGGACAAGGAGGAGAACGCGAGAGATTCGCGACGCGATGTCTCTTTCCCCTTTCATGTCGTCGCCGAGGATCGACTCGGCGAGATCCTTCGTGAGATCACCCCGGAACTGGCCGAAAGATTCGTCGTGTTGTTGACGGACGAATGGTTCAAGGTGGGCAACATCCCGAACTTCGCAGAGCGAAAGGAAGGGATTCTCGCCGATGCGCGTACGTTGCTTGCGCGTTACGGTTCAGAATGCTCCTATTACGCGACCGTGGGCGAGATGGCGGAGGTCCGGGACTCTGATTTCTTCCCCAGGTTCACAGGAGAATCCGGGATGACCGACTATCTGATGGACCTTGGGCTCGTGGCCGTCTCGCCGTCGGAGGTCGGGGTCGTCTGGCGGTTCAATGCCCACTGAACCGGGGCATGCCGTGAACGACGTCATGAGTCGGACGACCTGGGACATGACCCTGGTGCGTCTTCTGGACGATGTGTACACGTACGTGGCGACAGGACCGCGGACGAGGCCAGGCCGGCCGGATGACGTGCGATCCGTGCTGCGCCGCGAGGTCCCCGATCCGCGAGGCCGGCTGACGTTCGAATGGCAGACGGTCAGCTCCTGGGACCGGGCAGCGGAGGTCGACGCGAGAACCCTGCTCGGCCGGTTCGGGTGCGACGCCGTCCACTACGACAACTGCCGTATCACCGAAGCCGGTCGGCTGCCGGCTCAGGTCAAGAGCTGGACACCCCTCACGGAGTACACCGGAGACGCGGGGTTCGTGGTCGTCACTCCCGAAGAGGTCGGAGTCTTCTGGTCCTTCTATTTCGTCCGAGGCCGGCCGTCGTGCGGTGAGTCCAGCAACTCGCATCCCCGAACGAGGTAACAACGTGCGTACCAGAACCTCCACCTACCCCGACCGCGAAACCGCCCAGTGGGCCACCCAGCACGTCGTCACCGCCAACGAACAGCTCGTCCACCGCTGGCTCGCCCAGTCCACCCGCCCTCGGCTGACCATCGAGGCGGCGTGGCCGTCGCGGGAGGAGCCGGTGGGGCGGGTGTTATTGCAGGCGATGATGCTGGCGGGGAGAGGGGCCGTCGAGGTACGGGCGGCGCGGGTGGTGCTCCGGCGGGATCAGGGCGGTCCGCACGGCTTCGTCGTCCACGCCACGTTCCCCGTCTACCTGTAACCCCCACCCGAAGGTCACCCCATGCCCCTGACCCCCCTCGAACACGACCGCCGCCACGGCGAACTCGACCAGGTGATGCGCGCGTTCGTCGGGCAGGACGCCGACGACACTCCGGAGCGGCCCAGCCAGGCGCTCACCGCCTACCTGCGACACACCTGGCACACCCGCCCCTGGGCGCTCGCGCAGGCGGAGCGGCAGCTCAGGGAGTACGCCGACAACCCGCCGGGACGGCTGCGGCTGCGGCTGGGCGAGTACTACGCGCTGCCGGACGTCGGCGTACCCGAGGACGGCATCCGGCAGTGGCTGTCGTGCCTTGCCGACCACATCAGGCACAGCGTCGAGAAAGGCGAGGTTCCGCCCTCGGCCACCCCCACCACCCACTGGGAGTGGCACGCCCGCTTCCCCGAACTCGGCCAGTTCCTCGGCGGCTGGTTCTCCCAGGACATGCCGGACGAGTTCGCGAGTCACGAGGACGCGGTCGCCGACTACCGCGCGACCACGGACCCCCACCTCACAGCCCGCCTCACCGGCGAGATCCACGAACTCCTCGCGCTGGACCTGGAGGAGTCCGCCTACGCCCTCGCCCTGGCGGAACTCGGTATGGAGGTCGACCCACCGGCCCCGTACACACCGAGCGCCTGGCTGGACCTGGTCGCGGAACGCCGAGGGGGCCCACCGCACCCCGTGCCGTGAGCCCCCTCGTACGCACAACCCCTACTTCAGGTTCGCGAACCCGTAGTTGAGCAGCTTCGTCGCGTCCTGGGCGCGGACCGTGGCGTTGGTGGACGCCAGGACCGTACCGACCATGGTCTTGCCCCCGCGCGTGGCGGCGAAGACGAGGCAGTACTTGGCCTCGGGACCGGAGCCGGTCTTGACGCCGATCGTGCCGCTGTAGCTGGACAGGAGCGTGTTCGTGTTGACCCAGGCGGCCATCTTCCGGCTGGAGCCGGTCTTGGTGACGGTCGTCGCGGTGTACGACTTCGTCTTCACGATCGCCCGGAAGTTCGCGTCCTTGAGCGCGTTCTTCGCGAGGGTCGTGAGGTCCCTTGCCGTGGACTTGTTCTTGCCGTTGCCGATGCCGTCGAACGAGTCGAACGTCGTGTTCTTCATGCCGAACGACTTCGCCTTGGCGTTCATCTTGGAGATGAAGTTCTTGACGCGTGCGTCACGGGTGGAGCCCGTGCCGTACTTGTCGGCCAGCGCGTACGCGGCGTCGCAGCCGGACGGCAGCATCAGCCCGTACAGCAGCTGACGGACCGTGACCTTGTCGCCGACGATCAGCTTGGCGGACGACGCGTTGTTCTTGACGATGTAGTCGCTGTACGCCATCTGGATCGTGACCTTGTCGTTCAGGTTCAGCTTCGGCTGAGACAGAACGACGGCTGCGGTCATGATCTTCGTGGTGGAGCCTGTGGACATCTGTTTGTCTGCGAGCTTCCCGAACGCCTTGCCGGTCGCGTTGTTCATCACGAAACCGGTCTGCGCGGCGATCGTGGGCGCGGTGACGGCCTGCGCGGGAGCCGCGGCGAGGGCGCCGGCCGCGAGCATCGCGACGGCCGTCGCGCTGACGGCGGCGGCTCTGCGGACGGGCTTGCCCTTGAGTGCGGTTATCAAGTGAGATACCCCGATTGTCTGAAATGCCCCTGAATGCGGCCCGGTTGGGTGGGGGGAAGAGTATGGCCGCATGTCTGTGACACGTAACTAGCACAGAAAGTTGTGCGTCTGCTCCGAGGAATTTTGAATCTCTTGGGGAAAGTGGGGCTCCGGGGGCGGCCCTCGTCCGCATGGTGAAACGTTCCCCCGATGCGTACGTGTTGTATCTATCCTGTCCGCATGCCGTCAGCCCCCGCCCCCGCACCGACCAGACAACCCGCCGCCGACCGCGTCTACGCCCACGTCAAGCAGGGCGTCCTGGACCGCCGTTTCGAGGGCGGCACCCTTCTCACCGAAGGTGAACTCGCCGACGCCGTGGGGGTTTCCCGGACGCCGGTCAGGGAAGCGCTGCTGCGCCTGGAGGTCGAGGGCCTGATCAGGCTGTATCCCAAGAAGGGCGCGCTGGTCCTGCCGGTCTCCGCGCAGGAGATCGCCGACGTCGTCGAGACCAGGCTGCTGATCGAGGAGCACGCCGTCCGCAAGGCCGTCCCCGCCCCGGCGGGTCTGATCGCGCGGCTCGCGGAGCTGCTGGAGCGGCAGAAGGAGGAGGCCGGGCGCGGCGACCTGGCCGCCGCGGCCGTCACCGACCGCTGTTTCCACGCCGAGATCGTCCGCAGCGGCGGCAACGAAATTCTTACCCGACTCTATGACCAACTCCGCGACCGGCAGCTGCGGATGGGCGTGGCGATCATGCACGCGCACCCCGACCGGATCGCCAAGTCCCTGATCGAGCACGAGCAGATCCTCGACGCCCTGCGGGCCGGCGACGCCGAGGCGGCCGTCTCGATCGTCTGCCGGCACGTCGACTGGTTCGCGCACCTCGCCCGGGGCGATGTCCGATGAGCCTCTCGTCGAGGAACTCCACCCTCCCGGGTGACCCGCCCGGCGGACGCCGAGCCGTCGCCATGTGGACCATCGGGGTGTCGGTCTACTTCGTCGCCGTCATCTTCCGTACGTCGCTGGGGGTGGCCGGCCTCGACGCCGCCGACCGCTTCCACGTCGGCGCCTCCGCGCTGTCGACGTTCTCGATCCTCCAGCTCCTCGTCTACGCCGGGATGCAGATACCCGTCGGCCTCCTCGTCGACCGGCTCGGCACCAAGCGGGTGCTGGCCATCGGCGTCGTGCTGTTCACGGCGGGACAGCTGGGGTTCGCGTTCTCCCCGTCGTACGGCACCGCCCTCGCCTCGCGCGCGCTGCTCGGCTGCGGCGACGCCATGACGTTCATCTCCGTACTGCGGCTCGGCAGCCGCTGGTTCCCCGCGCGGCGCGGTCCGATGATCGCCCAGCTCGCGGGGCTCGCCGGGGTCGCCGGGAACCTGGTGTCGACGCTGGTCATCGCCCGGCTGCTGCACGGCGTCGGCTGGACCGCCGCGTTCGCGGGCAGCGCCGGGCTCGGGATCGTCGTCCTCGTCCTGCTGGTGCTGTTCCTGAGGGACCACCCGGACGGGTACGAGCCCGACCCGATGCCGCATCAGGGCGCCGCGTACGTACGGCGGCAGATCGCGACGGCCTGGCGGGAGCCTGGGACGCGGATGGGGCTGTGGGTGCACTTCACGACCCAGTTCCCGGCGATGGTGTTCCTGCTGCTGTGGGGGATGCCGTTCCTCGTGCAGGGGCAGGGGCTGACGAGGGGTGAGGCCGGTGGGCTGCTGACCCTGGTCGTCCTGTCGAACATGGTCTTCGGGGTGGTCTACGGCCAGCTCATCGCCCGGCACCACGAGGCGCGGCTGCCGCTGGCGCTCGGGACCGTCGCGGCGACGGCGGTGGCGTGGGCCCTCGCGATCGGCTACCCCGGCGACCGGGCGCCGACCTGGGTGCTCGTCGTCCTCTGCGTCGTCCTCGGCGCCTGCGGGCCCGCCTCGATGATCGGCTTCGACTTCGCGCGCCCCGCGAACCCGCCCGAGCGCCAGGGGACCGCCTCCGGCATCACCAACATCGGCGGCTTCACGGCCTCGATGACCACGTTGTTCCTGATCGGCGTCCTGCTGGACGCCACTTCGGACAACTACGGGATCGCGTTCTCGGTCGTCTTCGTTCTCCAGGCGATCGGAATCAGTCAGATCCTCCGGCTGCGCAAGCGGGCGGAGCGGAGGGAACGAGAGCGGTTGGTGGCGTCCCGGGTGGAGACGGTGCACGTTCCGGCGTAGCCGGTGCCCGACGCGGACGACGGTGAGGCGGACCGGGACGACGGTGAGGCGCGCGGAGTCTCTTGCGCGCCCCCGATGTCCGCCGGTGTCGCCTACGGCGTGACCGTGAAGTTCCGCAGGATCGCCGCCGTCAGTTCCGGATCGCCCTCCGCCTTGACGCGGTCGGCGACGGCCTCCGGCGTGACACGACCGCAGGCCAGGCGGACGTACGTCTCCCAGTCGAGGACGAAGGACGCGGCCGGGCCGAGCGCCGGAACCGTTTCGAGGGTGCCGCGGCCCTGGATGTCGACGCGGATCGTCCGCAGGAACTCCACCGGGCCGGTGACGTCGAAGACGATCGCCGAGCTGCGGGGGGCGTTCGACTTCTCGGCGACGATCGCCGGCAGCGCGTCGAGGAGGACGTCACGGGCGACGTGCGCGCCGGGGGAGTCGAGGTTGCCGGGGCGGCCGAGGGCCGTACGCAGGTCCTGTTCGTGCGCCCAGATCGTGAACGCGTGGGAGCGCATCGACTCTTCGAGGGTCAGCTCCGTGCCCAGCGGGCCGCGGACCCGCGCCGACGGGTCCCGGTTCTCGTTCCGCAGCTGGCGGTTGCGCCGGATGATCGTGTACTCCAGCTCCGACGTCATCTCCGGGGAGGTGTGGTGGCGGCGGACGTCGACCTGGACCTCCATGTACCGCTGGAGGTCGGTGGTGAGGTGGAAGAGGTCGCGGGGGAGGGAGTGGATCGGCCGGGGGTCGCCGTACATCTCGCAGTCGAGCCCGATGACGTGCGAGACGATGTCCCTCACCGACCAGCCGGGGCACGGCGTACGAAGGTTCCAGTCCGCCTCCACCAGGGGCTGCACCAACTCGGTTATCGCTTCTATGGAGTGCGTCCAGGCGTCGGCGTAGGGCTGGAGGGTGGGATGCAGACTCACGGAACGGGACCCCTCGGCGGTCGGTACACGGGCGGCGGTTTGTGGCGGCGTTGCCAATGGGAGTTGACGGCGTCGGCTGCTGTCGGCAGGTGTCTTAGCACGCTAAGTTACGCTGCTGTGGACCACCCTGGCAGTGCTTTCGTGTGACGATCGTAGGCCGATGTGGACAACTCGAATGCCAGGACGGTGGTAGTGTGCGCGCCTCGTTGATCCAAGTCGCCGTTGGTGAGGGCGAATCGGTCGAAGACCGGCGGGAGCGCGTCGCCGCGCTCGTGCGCGGGCGGAGTGACTCCGATCTCGTCGTCCTTCCCGAGCTCTGGACCACGGGAGCCTTCGCCTACGAGCTGTTCGACGCCGAGGCGGAGAGCCTGCGGGGGGCGACGTACGACGCGATGGCCAAGGCGGCGGGGGACGCGGGGGTCTGGCTGCACGCCGGTTCGATCCCCGAGCGCGATGCCGACGGATCTCTCTACAACACCTCCCTCCTTTTCTCACCCTCAGGTGACCTCGCCGCGACCTACCGGAAGATCCACCGCTTCGGCTTCGACAAGGGCGAGGCCGTCCTGATGGGCGCCGGCCGCGAACTCGTCACCGCCGCCCTTCCCGAGACCGTCATCGGCCTCGCCACCTGCTACGACCTCCGCTTCCCCGAACTCTTCCGCGGCCTCGTCGACGCGGGCGCCGAAACCCTCGTCCTCTCGGCCGGCTGGCCCGAACGCCGCCGCTCCCACTGGACCCTCCTCGCCCAGGCCCGCGCCGTCGAGAACCAGTCCTTCGTACTCGCCTGTGGAACGGCCGGCACCCACGCCGGGGTTCCCCAGGCCGGTCACTCGATCGTGGTAGATCCGTGGGGCGAGGTGCTGGGCGAGGCGGGCCGGGAGGAGGAGATCCTCACGGTCGACTTCGAACCGGGGAAGGTCGCGGAGACCCGGGAGGTGTTCCCGGCGCTGAAGGACCGGTTGCTGGGGCTGGCGGCGCCTGAGCGGTGACCCGGGCGGTGACCCGGGTCGCGCGACCTGGGCGGAGGGCCGGTCGGGGGTCAGTCGGGGGTCAGTCGTCCTCCCGTTCCTTCTCCGCCAGGTGGATCACGCAGACCGCCACGGCGATCAGCAGCGCCGGGTCCGCGTCGTCCCGGACGACGTCGACGCCGTACGTCTCGCGGACGTGCAGCCGGCGGCGGGAGATGACGGCGAGCAGCTCACCGTCGTACTCGACGGCGAACTCGCGGTCCATGATCTTGCCGGAGACGTCGAGGTCGGTGCCGTCCACGAGGGACACGCGGTAGTGGTTGCGCAGCAGGGAGAGCCGCTTGCGGCGGATACGGGCCAGCGGCTCCCCGTCCCGCTCGATGACCATCGTGTCCCGCAGGGCGAACATCTTCTGGTGGATGTCGATGAGGACCCGCCCGCGGGTGTCCTTCAGCTCGAACGTGTCCCGCAGCCGCATCGCCTTGCCGTCGACCAGGAACACCTTCTGCCCGTGGTCGTCCTCGATCCAGTAGTCCTCGCCGAAGCCGAGGAGCCGGTCGCGTACCAGGAATCTCATGCCGATACGGCTTCCCCGCCACCCGGTCCGAAACGCCGCCTGTACGCCGAGGGGCTGAGTCCGGTCGCCTGCCGCACGCGCGCGCGAAGGTTCGCCGCCGTCCCCAGCCCCGACCGCGCGGCGACGACGTCCAGCCGCTCCTCCCCGCGCTCGATCAGCCGGCACGCGTGCGCCACCCGCTCCCCGGTCAGCCAGGCCAGCGGCGTCGTCCCGAGCTGCGCCCGGAACCGGCGGTGCAGGGTCGCCGGGGACATCGCGGCCCGGGCGGCGAGGCCGGCGACCGTCAGGGGGGCGTCCAGCCGCTCCTGGGCCCACTCCAGGAGCGGCGCGAGGGACTCGTCGGGGACGTCCGGGACGGGCCGCTCGACGAACTGCCGCTGACCGCCGTCCCGGTGGGCGGCGAACAGGAGCCGGCGGGCCACCGCGTTGGCGATCTCCGCGCCGTGGTCCCGCCGTACGACGTACAGGCCGAGGTCGAGCGCGGCGGCGCTGCCGGCGGCGGTGAGGACGTCGCCCTCGTCGACGAACAGCACGTCCGGTTCGAGCAGCACCTTCGGGTGGAGTTCCCTGAAGGTGTCCGCCCACATCCAGTGGGTGGTGGCCCTGCGGCCGTCCAGGAGCCCCGCTTCGGCGAGCGCGAAGCTGCCGGTGCACAGGCTCACGACGCGTGCTCCGCGCGCGTGCGCGTGGCGGATCGCTTCCAGCACGTCCTCCCCGCGCGGGACGACGTTGTCGGGCCTGCCCGGTACGACGACCGTGTCGGCGCCGTCCACGGCCTCCAGACCGGCCGCCCCGGTCAGGGTGAAGAACCCGTGGTTCATGCGCACCGCGCGCGTGGGCGTGCACAGGGTCACCTCGTAGAGCCGCTCCGGGAGCCCCAGTTCGGGACGGGGGAGGCCGAAGATCTCGGTGGCGATGCCGACCTCGAAAGGGTTGGTGCCCTCGTCGACGACGACGGTCACCCGGTGCGGCAGCCTCCGCTGCGAGGATTCTTGCGCCATGTGCGATTCCTAGCACTCGCACCGGGGTACGGGCGAGCGCCAGCATGATCGGCATGAGCACTCAACCGGTCTCCCTCCCCGCCGCCCTCGCGTCCTTCACCCAGCAGTGGAGCCCCCGGATCGTCGCCTCCGTCAACGACTACGACGTCCGGGTCGCCCACGTCGAGGGCGAGCATCTCTGGCACGCGCACGACCACACCGACGAGTTCTTCCTCGTCCTCGACGGCGAACTGCACATCGCCCTGCGCGAACCGGACGGCGAACGCACGGTCGTCCTCCCCAAGGGCTCCGCGTTCACCGTCCCGCGCGGCGTCGAGCATAAGCCGTACGCCCCCGTCCCCACCGACATCCTCGTCCTCGAACCCACCGGCACCCTCACCGTCGGCGACCGCCACGACGACGTCCCGGACCACGTGGACGCGACGACGGGACACGCCCTGTCGTGACTGTCAGTGCCCGGTGGCACCCTTGAGGACATGAACCGCACCACCCCGCGCCGCGTCCGCGTCCGAGCCCCCGAACTGGTCGGCAAGGGCGGCTGGCTGAACACGGGCGACCGCCGATACACCCTGTCCGACCTGCGCGGACGCATCGTGATCCTCGACTTCTGGACGTTCTGCTGCATCAACTGCCTGCACGTCCTGGACGAACTCCGGGAGCTGGAGGCGAAGCACGCGGACACGGTCGTGGTGATCGGCGTGCACTCCCCGAAGTTCGTGCACGAGGCGGAGCACCAGGCGGTCGTGGACGCGGTGGAGCGGTACGGCGTGGAGCACCCGGTGCTGGACGACCCGGAGCTGGCGACGTGGAAGCAGTACGCGGTACGCGCGTGGCCGACGCTGGTGGTGATCGACCCGGAGGGGTACGTCGTCGCGCAGCACGCGGGCGAGGGCCACGTGCACGCGATCGACCGCCTGGTGACGGAGCTGGAGGCCGAGCACGCCGAGAAGGGCACCCTGCGGCGCGGGGACGGTCCGTACGTCGCTCCCGAGCCGGAGCCGACCGCCCTGCGCTTCCCGGGCAAGGCGCTCGTCCTGCCGTCCGGGACGTTCCTGGTCAGCGACACCACCCGGCATCAGCTCGTCGAGCTTGCGGCGGACGGCGAGAGCGTCGTCCGCCGCATCGGCTCCGGCACGCGCGGGTTCACCGACGGCCCGGCGGACTCGGCGGCGTTCAGCGAGCCGCAGGGCCTCGCGCTGCTGGCCGACGGCTCGGTGGTCGTCGCGGACACCGTCAACCACGCGCTGCGCCGCCTGGACCTGACGACCGGGGAGGTCACGACCCTGGCCGGGACCGGCCGCCAGTGGTGGCAGGGCTCCCCGACCTCGGGCCCCGCGCGCGAGACCGACCTCTCCTCCCCGTGGGACGTCGCCCTCTTCGGCGGCCGGGTGTGGATCGCGATGGCGGGCGTCCACCAGCTCTGGGCGTACGACCCCGGCGAGGCCACCGTCTCCGTCGCCGCCGGCACCACCAACGAGGGGTTGGTGGACGGGCCCGGCGCGCAGGCGTGGTTCGCCCAGCCCTCCGGACTCGCGGCGACGGACGACCGCCTCTGGCTGGCCGATTCCGAAACGTCCGCCCTTAGGTGGGTCGATCCGGACGGAAGCGTTCACACGGCGATCGGAACCGGTCTCTTCGACTTCGGCCACCGGGACGGGCCCGCCGACCAGGCGCTCCTCCAGCACCCCCTGGGCGTGACCGCCCTCCCCGACGGCTCGGTGGCGGTCAGCGACACGTACAACCACGCCCTGCGCCGCTACGACCCCGCGACCGGCGAGGTCACCACCCTCGCGACGGACCTGCGGGAGCCGTCGGACGCGGTGCTGGTCGGGGACGACCTGGTCGTCGTCGAGTCCGCCCGCCACCGCCTGACGCGGCTGCGGCTGCCGGAGGAGGCGGTGCGCGTCGAGGCGGTCGCCCACCGCACGCGGCGCGCGGCGACGGAGGTCGCGGCGGGGAAGCTCCGGCTGGACGTCGTGTTCCAGGCGCCGTCGGGACAGAAGCTCGACACCCGCTACGGCCCGTCGACCCGGCTGCTCGTCTCCTCGACCCCACCGGAACTGCTGCTCTCGGGGGACGGCGCGGACTCCGCTCTCTCCCGGGTCCTTGAACTGAACCCGGCGGTCACCGAGGGTGTCCTGCACGTCTCCGCGATGGCCGCGTCCTGCGACGACGACGCGGCGAACGAGTATCCGGCGTGCCATGTGCACCAGCAGGACTGGGGGGTGCCGGTCCGTCTCACCGGGGACGGGGTGGATCGGTTGGCGTTGGTGTTGGCGGGGATGGACGAGTAGCTCTCGGGGGGTAGGCCGGGAGGGGTAGCTCTGGCGGACCAGGGGGGCGAGGGGGTGGGGGAGGGGAGCGGAAGGGTTGTGGGCGGGTAGGCGGGTAGGCGGGGGCGGGTGGGCGTGTAGAGCGGGCGGGAGCGGTCACTCGGAGTTGGGGAGCGGTCGTTCGGGGCTGGGGGTCGGTCGTTCGGAGCTTCCGTCGGTGGGGGGAGCGGGGTCCTCGGGGGCTTGTGGGGTCCGGGAGTTCGTGGCACCGGGCCCCGAACTCGCCCCTGCCTCCACCGAGTTCCGCTTCGGCCCCGCCGGGTCCGTGTCCCGTGCCCGCAGGGGCAGCACCAACACCCCGGCCAGCGCGGTGAGTCCGGCGCACACCCAGAAGACCTGCGTGTACCCCGTCCAGGTGGCGACCGTGCCGACCGCGAGGCCGCCCAGGAACATCCCCGCCTTGAAGGCGCCGGAGTACAGCGCGGACGCGGTGCCGAACCGGCCGGGCAGACTGTCCTGGAGCATCACCACCGGAATGTTCAACGCCACCGCCGCCCAGGCCGCGTTGAGCGGCTGGAGCGCGAGCAGCGCGGCCCGCCCGGAGTCGGCGACCGGCAGCAGCGCGAAGAACGCCGTGGCGCACACCGTCGCCCCGATCAGCAGCCGCCGCTTGCCGATCCGGTCCGCCCACACGCCGACCATCACCATCAGAGGGATCTCCAGGGCGGCGCTCACCCCGAGGAGCAGGCCCGCGAACTGGCCGCTCATGCCCAGCTCGTCGGTGACGTAGAGCGGCAGGTTGATCTGATACATCGCGTTCGCGCCGAGCAGCAGCACCACCGAGCCCAGCACCAGCAGCGTGCGCGGGCCGACCCCGGTGAACAGCCCGCCCTTACCGGGGAGTTGCTCCTCGCCGGACGCCTCCCGCGCCGTACGCGGATACGGCAGGCCCCAGCGGCACAGCACCGCCGCGACCAGCGAGAGCGCGGCCGTCGCCGCGTACAGCACCGCGAACGACCACTGCGCGACGATCCAGAAGGCCAGGGGTGGCCCGATCACCCAGGCGAGCGAGGTCACCGAGCGCAGGAAGCCGTTGAAGAACGGGGCGTCGACCCCTCGGTCGTCCGCCAACTCGCGGGTATAAGCGAAGAGTTGCCCGAAGCAGGCGCCGCCGAGGCCGAACAGGACCATCCCGGTGACCAGCAGCAGCGCGTAGTCCCGCAGAAACGTGTAGCACAGCGCGCCCGACGCGTTCAGCAGCGCCGTCAGGACGAGGATCGCCCGGCGGTCCCGCAGCCGGTCGGAGACCGCGCCGACGACGACGTCCGTACCGATCTCCGCGATCGAGCGGGCGGCGAAGAACAGGCCCACCATCAGCGGCGTCGCGGCGACCGCCTCCGTCAGGAAAAGACTGGTCGTCGGAACCAGAAACGCCCCGGCCACCCCGACCGCACCGGTCGCCGCGATCAGGTTACGCACGGCTGGGTCGGCAACGAGCCGCCACCTGCCACCGGGTGCGCCCGACGTACCCGACGTGCCCGGCGTCTCCGGCGCTGTTTCGGCACTCACGCGATGCTCCCGGTGGGCGGTGGGGTGGACGGGGTGGGCGAGGTGGATGGAGTCGGCGGAGTCTGTGGAGTCGGCAGGGCGGAAGGGGTCGCCGTCGAACCCCGCTGCCGATACGGCAACCACGGTTGGTGCACCCGCCCTTCGGGCCCCCGTGCCGCCGCCGCGAACTCCCTCACGCCGAACTCCCTTTCCACCGATAGCCGTTCACGTGCAGCAGGCGGCAACACGGCGCGGACGCGGTGCCGTACGGAGTCCGAGCCGAACCGGTCGCCGTGCGCGGCCTGGATCGAACTCGGCGTGCACAGACTGAGGTTGGCCGGGTCGCCCTGCCCGGCGTACGGCGTGAGATCCGCCGCGATGCCCGCGCCGCTGACCCCGCCCCCGACCACCAGCACCCGCTCGACCGCGAAGGTCTCGGGTTCCCGGTACTCGGCGGGCGAGGTCAGGACGCGGACACCGGTCCCGGGCGCGGGGAGGCCGCCGTCCGGAAACCGAGGACGCCGCGGCTCGCCGTCGGCGACGAGGACGGCGTCGTGGAACTCGGAGTGGTCGTGGTGCTCGAAGTGGTCAGGGTGGCCAAGGTGGTTGTGGTGACCAGGGCCGGTGGGTTCCGAAGCGTGGGCGAGGCCCGAAGCACCGGCAAAGCCCGAAGAGCTGGAGAGGTCCGAAGCGCTGGAGGGTCCCAAGGTATCGGTGAGCTCCGAAGTCCCGCCGAGACGCGTCGAGTTGGCTGCCGGCCCGGACCCGCTGACCCTCCTGGTGCCGGTGCCGGTGCCGGTGCCGGTGCCGGTGCTGGCGCTGGCGCCTCCGCCGCCCCTCCCAGCATCGGTCCCCTCACCGCCCGCACCCCACCAGATCGAGCTGGACGCCCGGGTCGTGCCCCGCCGCCGCTCCCCCACCCCGACGGCCTCCCACCCGAACCACCCCACGCCCAGCACCCCGAGTTCCTTCGCGCGGCCGTGCAGACACCCCCGCACCCCGGCCCGGATCGGCAAGTCCCCGGCGAAGCCGGGCGGGTGGGTGGAGGAGGGCGCGCCCATGAGGGAACCCGGCATCCCGACCCTGGCGTGCGCTCCGCCGGCCGCCGGGTGCCAACTCCCGCTGAAGGCCCGGTACTTCTCGTGACCGACCACGCCGTGCCCGTCAGCGAGCGATTCCTCGACGCAGGTCAGCCCCACGGGACCGGCTCCGATCACGGCTGGACGCATACAGGGGACTCCTGGCCTCGACGGTTCGGACGAAGGGGCCGCGCTGAACGGCGGCGCGGGCCGGCGTCGTACGGAGTACCGGTCTCAGGCGCAGGAGGCGAAGTCGTCGAGCAGCCCCGCCTCCGCCCAGCCAACAACCGCATGCCCGCGACGACTTGAGGGAACCCACCACGTCTCCCCCAGCCCGTCCGGAACAGCCGGCAGACCTCCCCGCTCCCGGCGTCGACCGAGACCCGCACCCAGGACGCGCACTCGCCGAGCCGACCGGGACGGCGGTGGAGCAGGGTGCCGTCGGTGACGAACCCGAGCCCGATCCCCGCCTCGCGCGGCGCCTCGACGATCCGCCCGACGGCCCGCCGCGGCAACGACTCCCCACCCCCGGCGAGGATCACCGCGAACACACCGGATTCGGCCAGTTCATGGGCGAGCCGGACGGCACGGCCTTGCCCGATCCGTCCGTGTTGTGGGACCCGGCGGCGGACGCGTCCGGGGCGGACCGGATCGCACACGGTGGTGGGATCGAGACCGACCACGAGGGGTGACGAAACGCCTATCCCCAGGGCGACTCGACGGTCGGACGGACGGACCGGGCGCCGACGGAACCGGCCCGCCAGACCGAGATCGTGCCTCGCGAACGGGGTTCCCGGCAAGGGCCCGGACGGAACGGAGCTGCGCATACGTGCGGTCACTTTCCGGTGCGACGGCCGAAGGACGGATCGGAGGCAGGCGATCGTTCGTGGTCGTTCGTGGTCGTTCTTGAGTGGGACCGAGGAGTGGGACAGGTCATTTGGGAGCGCTCCCAAGACACTTCCGGGGACGGCCCGCCCCTGTCAACCGGTCCGTTGCGTCCGGTTGCCCGAGCCGCCCGATTGTCCGGAAAACGGCGGCGCTTGACAGGGGTGAGGGATTGGGTAAGCCTGCTTGGGAGCGCTCCCACATGGGGGTGCGTACGTCGTATGCGGTACGACTTCGGGGTGAGGGACGCCGTAAGCGGAAGGCCCCGTACGCCGTGCGTCGTACCGTCGTCAGGGAGGCGGAACGGATGACCGCTACGAGCACGGAGCCCGTGGGGAGCGAGGCGGTGCGAGGGCTGCCGGCCGACTTCGTCTGGGGGGCGGCCACGGCCGCGTACCAGATCGAGGGGGCCGTCGCCGAGGACGGGCGGCAGCCGTCCGTCTGGGACACCTTCAGCCACACCCCCGGGAAGGTGGCCGCGGGCGACACCGGGGACGTGGCCTGCGACCACTACCACCGGATGCCCGAGGACGTGGCGCTGCTCTCCCAACTCGGCCTGGACGCCTACCGGTTCTCGGTCGCCTGGCCACGCATCCAGCCCGGCGGAAGCGGTCCGGCGAACGCGGCGGGGGTCGCCTTCTACGACCGTCTGGTGGACGAGCTCCTCGCCAAGGGCATCACGCCCTGGGCGACCCTGTACCACTGGGACCTGCCGCAGGCGCTGGAGGACACGGGCGGCTGGCCCGAGCGGGAGACGGCGTACCGCTTCGCCGAGTACGCGGGGATGGTCGCGCAGGCGCTCGGCGACCGGGTGAAGCACTGGATCACCCTCAACGAGCCTTTCTGCTCAGCTATGTTGGGCTACTACTTCGGCAACCACGCGCCGGGCAGGCGGAGTTTCCCCGACTTCACGAAGGCGGCCCACCACCTCCTGCTGGGCCACGGCCTCGCCGTCCAGCAGATCCGCGAGGCCGTGCCGGACGCCCAAGTCGGCATCACCCTCAACCCGTTGGTGGCCCACCCCGCCTCGGACGCCCCCGAGGACATCGAGGCGGCACGCCGCGCGGACGCGATCGGGGCGCGGATCTACCTCGACCCGGTGCTGCTGGGCCGCTACCCGGCCGACCTGCTCACCGACCTGGCCCGGCAGGACGCGCAACTCCCGGTGCGGGACGGCGACCTGAAGACGATCGCGCAGCCGCTGGACTTCCTCGGGGTGAACTACTACTTCCGCGACGTGGTCCGCGCGACCGACGAGCCGCACGGCTACGAGGGCGTCCCGCAGACCGGGCGGCCCGCCACCGCCATGCCGTGGGAGATCTATCCGGAAGGGCTGACCGCCCTCCTCACCCGGATCAGCCATGAGTACCCCGCGCTGCCGCTGTACATCACCGAGAACGGCGCCGCGTTCGACGACAGCGACTCCCCTGTCGACGCGACGGGACACATTCAGGACAGCGACCGCACCGCGTATCTCGCCGACCACCTCGCCGCGATAGGGCTCGCGCGGGCGGCCGGGGCGGACGTCCGGGGGTACTTCTGCTGGTCGCTGATGGACAACTTCGAGTGGGCGTACGGGTACGAGAAGCGGTTCGGGATCGTGCACGTGGACTACGAGACGCAGCGCCGGACGCCGAAGGCGAGCGCCCTGTGGTTCCGGGACGCGGCTCGGGCCTGCCGGGAGCAGTGAGGGGGAGTACTTGGGGGGTAGCCCTTGAGAGCTAGAACGTGAGGGGTAGCCCCCTGGTACGACGTACCTCGGAGCTACCCCTCACGTACTGCTCGGCCCGCTGATCCTCCTCAGCCCTCCAGGAACGCGGCCAGCGAGTTCGCGAGGAGGAACGGGTCGTCGGCGCCGCAGAGTTCGCGGGCGCTGTGCATGGAGAGGATCGCCGCGCCGATGTCGACGGTCCGGATGCCGTGCCGGGCGGCGGTGATCGGCCCGATCGTCGTACCGCACGGCATCGAGTTGTTCGACACGAACGACTGGAACGGCACGCCCGCCTTCTCGCAGGCGGCGGCGAACACCGCGCGCCCCGAACCGTCCGTGGCGTACCGGTTGTTGACGTTCACCTTGAGGATCGGGCCGCCGTTGATCCGGGGGTGGTGCGTCGGGTCGTGCCGCTCCGCGTAGTTGGGGTGCACGGCGTGCCCGGTGTCGGAGGAGAGACAGACGGTCCCGGCGAAGGCGCGGGCGCGGTCCTCGTACGAGCCGCCGCGCGCGAACACCGAGCGCTCCAGGACGCCGCCGAGCAGCGGGCCGTCCGCGCCGGTGTCGGACTGCGAGCCGTTCTCCTCGTGGTCGAACGCCACGAAGACCGGGATGTAGGGGAGTTCGTCGCCGACGTGGGTCGCGACGGCGGCGAGCGCGGCGGTCGCCGCGTGCACCGAGAGGAGGTTGTCCATCCGGGGACCGGCGAGGAACTCCTCGTCGCGGCCGAGGTAGGCGGGCGGCTCCACGGAGTGGGTCATCAGGTCCCAGCCGGTGACCTCGCCCGGCGCGAGACCCGCTTCCTCCTCCAGGAAGGCGATCAAGTCGCCCTCGCGGGCGTCCCCGAGACCCCACACCGGCTGCAAGTGCCGCTGCTTGTCCAGCTTCAGGCCCTCCGCGGTGACCGACCGGTCGAGGTGGATGGCGAGTTGGGGGACCCGCAGCAGCGGGCGGCTCACATTGACGAGCCGGCTCGACCCGTCGCGCAGGGTGAGCCGTCCGGCGATCCCGAGGTCCCGGTCCAGCCACGAGTTGAGCAGCGGACCGCCGTAGATCTCGACGGCGACCTGGCGCCAGCCGTGCGCGCCGGTGTCCGGGAGGGGTTTGACGCGCAGGTTCGGGGAGTCGGTGTGCGCCCCGACGATCCGGAACGGCGTGTGCGGGCTCGCGCCCTGAGGGACGTACCAGGCGACGATCGCCCCGCCCCGCAGCACGTACACGCCCCCGGTCGCCCCGTCCCACGCCTCGGTCTCGGCGAGCTGCCGGAACCCGGCCTTCTCCAACCGGTCCGCTGCGGTGGCCACGGCGTGGTACGGCGTGGGGCTTGCCGTCAGGAATGACTTGAGGTCGTCGGTGTGGCCGCGGTCGAAGCGGGTGGGTTGGGTCATGGGGTCACTTTAACTAGGGGAGGGACGGGGAGTCGGTCTCGGTATTACGGGGGAGTATCCCCGAGGTATTACGGGTCCCACACCGTTCGACGGGACGCCCCCGCGCACGAAACGGTGATCCGTGTCCCGCCCCGCTCAGCCCCGCTTGACCGGCGGCTTCGGCCGAGTCTTGGCCGCCGATGCCACGTCCTTCCGGGCCGTCGCGGCGATCCCGGTGGCGTGGGTGATGAGCTGCTGGATCTGGGCCGTGTGGGTGGCGGTGAGCTGGTCCTGGCGGCGGGCCTGGAACTGGCCGGTCGCGATGAAGGCGCGGAGCAGGTCGTCGGGGCCGTCCAGGGCGACGCGCGCGGCGGCTCGCAGCTCGGCGCCGGGGCTGCCGAGGAGCTGGGCGGCGTGGACGCGTTCGTCCTGGGTGCGGGCGAGGGGCCCGTCGGTGGTGAGGAACCGGTGCAGGGCTTCGGCGGTGTCGGCGTTCAGTGCCCTGCGGACGGCTGCCTTCTCGATCGGACCCGCGCCGGTCGCGGCCTGGGCGACGAGCACGCGCAGCCGCTGCTTCACCACCTCGTACCGGCCCTCCGTCAGAAACGCTTTCACCGCGGTGCCGTCGCCCTGAAGAGCCCTCGTGGCGGCAGCGCGGACCTCGGGAGCGCTCGCGGTTTCCGCGAGGTGTTCGACGTCCGCCCGGTCGTCCCGGGCATCGGCGTCCGCGCGGCCGGTGCGGGCGTAGGCGGTGATGTCGGTGTCGCTGCCGGACAGGGCCGCGAGGGCGGCGGAACGGCTCTGGGAGCGGCCGGTCTTCGCGGTCGCGAGGGCCACGGCGCGGCCTTCGGGCGCGATCTTCGCCGGGTCGGCGCCGGGCTCGGCGGCCTGTGCGGCGAGGGCGTCCGCCTGGGTCCGGAGGGCCTCGGCCGCCTGGACGGCGGCCTGTTCGCCGGCGGCCAGCTTGTCCGCCTGGGCCGCGAGGGCCCTGGCGCGGGTGAGGGCCTCGTCGGTCCGCGCGGCCAGCTTCCCGGCGTCGGTGCGGACGGCGAGGTCGTGGACCTTCTTGGCCTCGGTGACGGCCGCGCCGGCCGCGTCGGCGGCCTTCTTCGCCGCGGGGGCCTTTCCGGCGCGGGCCGCCACCGCGGCGGCCTTGCCCGACCTCGCCGCCTGGGCGTCCAGCCGCGTGATGGTGGCGCGTTCCTGGTCGTGGGCGTGGGCCGTGTACCGGCCGACCTGGAGGAACTGCCGGACGTCCGCCGCCGAGCCGTCCATCGCGATCTGGGCCGCGGCCCCCACGTTCGCGCCCGCACCCTTGAGGAGCTGGGCGACCTGGACGCGTTCGTCCTGCTGACGCTGCTCGAACTGCCCGGTGGTGAGGAAGTCCCGGATCTTGTCGGGCGAGCCGCTGTCGAGCGCGGCCCGGCCCGCCTTCCGGACCCCGGGCCCGCCCGCGTTGATGATCTGCGAGACCTGGACCCGCTGGTCCTGTTCCAGCGGCGCCTTCCATCCGTCCTTGAGGAACGCCCGGACCCTGTCCGGCGAATCGCTCTTGAGGGCGTTGCGGACAGCCTCCCGGAGAGCGGCGCCGCCGGTGTTGTAGAGCCGGCTGACGGCCACCCGGTCGTCCTGGTACGACAGGTTGGCAGCTTGGGCCAGGAACGCCCGGACGGCGTCGTCACCCCCGACGAGCGCGGCCTCCGCGCCTTCCTTGACTCCCGGCCCGCCCGTCTCCCACAACTGGACCGCTTTCGCCCGGTCTGTGCCGGTCGGCGCCGGGGCATCGGCCAGGGCGGGGCCGGCGGCGCCCAGCAGTCCCAGCACGAGCGCGCCGGACAGCAGGTTCAGGCACAGCGCGCGTCGTGGAAATGTCACTGCGAACTCTTCTCAAGTACAGACATAAAGCAAAGTAAGTGGTCGACAGTGACAGTAGAGCCATATTTGAACACAAGCAAAAAACCGGCAAAGTACTCGCACGGCGAGGGAAGGGGCACGGGCCCCGGACGTCACTGATCCTCGCCCATGGTCGCCTGCCACCGTCCCCGCGACAGATGGCACACCCCGTCCGGCGTGATCCGGAGGTCCGCGCCGAGCAACGGCAGTCCGCCCTCGGCGTTGAGCCGGTTCCGGATGCGTTCGAGGGCCAGCCACAGCCGCCGGGGTCCACCCTCGTGGACGTCCGGTGCGTCGAGCCCCTCGGCGGTGGCGCGGGCCCAGGAACCGTCGGGGTGGACGAGGAAGGCGGTACGGGTCAACCCGTCGGTCTCATAGGCGAGTTCGACACCCGGCGTGGTGACCTCCAGCATCGACCGCACCTCCCACGCCTCCGAGACATCGACGACGGGACAGCGCCCGATGCCGCGATGCTCCCCCTCCTCCGTGCGGGCCGGCGCGAGCAACTCGGCCTGTCCCGCGGGGAAGTTGTCGTCGGACCGGGTCGACATGAAGCCCGCCATGCCCTTTTTGACCCGCCCGACGGCGTCCCCGGCCACGTTCCTCCACCCGGTGACGACGAGGGACGTCCGTGCGAGCGTGGTCACGAGCCGCCCGCCCGGCTCCAACGCCCGCAGTACGGGCCGGAGTCGAAGGACCAGGCGAGAGCGCGACCGTGGAGACGATCCTGTCGTACACACCGGGCACGTGCTCGGTCGCGTCCGCCGTCAGCATCGCCGGATGTCGCCCCAGTTCCGCGAGCCGCTCCCCGGCGACGCGGACGAGATAGGGGTCGACGTCGAGACTCGTCACGCACCGGTCCCCGAGCCACCGACAGGCGTACACGGCGAGCCCGCCCGCCCCCGTCCCGAGGTCCAGCACCGACAGCCCCTGCCCGAGCCGCCCGTGCCGCAGCATCTGGACGACGAGACTCGGCATCGTCGACGACGACGTCGGCAACCCCTCGGCGCGGGCGCCCGGTTCGGCGAGGGCGATCGCCTTCCGCTCCCAGTCCATCCCGTTCACCCCAACTTCCCCCGCCGCTCGGTCCGTTCGTTCGCGACGGCGACCTTCGTCCGCATCCGCTCCTCCGCACTCGCCGGCTCGGCCGACCCGGGCTCCACGGTCCGCTCGACCCCGCCGGCGACCGGCCGCAGCGACCAGAACCCGTACGCGGCGGCATGGAACTCACCGACCGTGCCCTGCCTGTCGACCAGGACCGCGCCGACGTCCGGAACGGGTGGGGGATTCTCTCGTCGGAAAGGGGGCAAGCAACTTGGTGAACCGTAAGGAGCTGAATCCGGACGCCTCGCCCCAAGCGGGGTTCGGAGCGTTTCCGTAGCATGCGGTAGGCGCAGGGCTGGCGACAGGAGGACTTGGCGGGGCCCATGAAGTACTCGGGGTCACATATCTCGGCGATTGAAACTGGTCGCAAGTGGCCAACCTTGCAGTTTGCGAGGGCCGCTGACACGGTGTCGGGCACCGGGGAACGCTTCGAGAAGCTGATGAGCGGTTCTCGTTCCTGCTGCGGCGGCAGAAGGCGCTGTTCGAGCGCTCCCGACCGCCGATGATGTTCGTGGTCCTCGACGAGAGTTGCATCCGGCGCCCCATCGGAGGCCCTGAGGTCATGGGCGCTCAGCTCGACAGCCTGATCGAGTTCGCCGACAACCCCCGCTGTGGCAGCGACATCGACGGCCTTCCATCAACTACAGGCCGAAGCGCTGTCCCAGGCAGAGTCCGTGGCCGTGATCAGACAGGTTCGAAAGGGCACACCGTGACTACCGAAGTTTCCCTTCGCCGGGTCAAGTCCTCGCACAGCAACAACGGCGGTGACTGTGCCGAGGTCGCGCTGAACATTGCCACCCAGGGCACCACCGTCCCCGTACTCGGCATCTCCGCCGCCGCGTTCACCTCCTTCATGGAGAGCCTCAAGGCTGACGCTCACAGGGGAAGCTCCACCGCCCAACCCGGCGCGGCAAGGCTTCCCCATCGCGGCTATGCCGAACGCCGTTGCTGGGGCGGGGAGTTGTGGATCGGCTCGTTCGCCGTGGGCCCCGTCTCGGCCGTGAGGACGCAGTCGGGGCAGGCGTGGAGGGTGATTCCACCGAGGTGTCGGCAGGGCACGGGGACGCCGGTCCACCGTCGGCAGTGACAGCAGACCGCGCCGAAGGGCATGACGTCGCTGGTGAGGGCCTCGCGGGTCATGCGTGCACCGCTGCTCGGCACGCTGCTCGGCGTCGGCTGGACGAAGTCGTCCATGCCGAAGGGGGCGCCTTCGTAGGTGTACGGGTAGTCCACGCCGAGGGTCGCGTACGCGGCTGCCTGGCGGCGTTCGTACTGGAGGTCCCGTTCGGCCTGCTGCCGGAAGAACGCGGCGGCCTCGGCCTTGCTGGGGCTGGTCCACGGCCGGGACCAGGGGCTGACGTGCGGCTCGGCCGGGGTGGGAACGGCCAGGGGCTGCGGGGCGCGGCGCCTGCCGGAGGCGGGGAGAAGGAGTTGGAGCAGGGTACGCAGGCACGCCGAGATGGCGCGCGCGGTAAAGTTGCGCACGGCGACATTTCCTTAGTGGGTGAGTGTCGTCACGGCCCCGTCAGCGGAGTGCTGCTAACACTCCGAGCCCTGACGGGGCCATCTTTTTGATGTTGTGCAGCGCACGCTAGCACCAACACCGGTCATCTGTACGCCGTTTGGAAACAACGGAAACAGCGAGGTGAGAGCCCGTCAGGCGGGAAGACTCCATGCCGGGCCGCCCTGCCGCACCCGGAACCTGCCGTCGCCGTCGGGCAGGAGGGAGAGGGCCGCTGTCCGTGCTCATGCCGATGTACTGGGCGCCGGGCACGGCGAGTCGGGCGACGAACCGGGGGGCCACTCGGTCAGCGTCTCGACACCGGTCGGGGTGGGATGTTCGTCCGACGGCTGAGTCAACAGGCCCGCCGGTCGCACCAGTTGGGGAGCGGCGTGCGGGCGGGCGATCATGAAGGAGACCGTGCCGGGAAGGAATCGCCCTTCGGCCGTCCCGTCGCCACGGACGACGAGTCGAAGCAGCCCGGAGCCATGCGGCCGGCCGCCGCGCGCCCGGCGCGGTGTCGACAACGCCGGGCGCACGGTGGCCGGCTAGACAGGGCGTCGACGTCTCAGACCGCCCTCATCCACCTCATCGGGGCTGCTGAGGCTGCAACTTGAACTGCTTGACCAGGCTCTGCGGACTGGGCTTGAGGCTACGGAAGGACGACTCCGCCGGGTACAGATCGTGGTGGACCGCGTGGGCGACCCCTTCGATGGTGTTTATCCCGTAGGTCCACCCGGATTCGGCCGGTTGGCCGTCAGCGACCCTGTTGTTCTCGGTGAGGACGACAAGCCCGTAGTCGTAGTCGTCACCGGTGAACGCGGCCATGCTGTTGACTTTCCAGTCAAGCCTGTCGTAGGGGTCCACATCAGGGTTGTTGGAGCGCCGGAGCCAGCCGTTCTTGACATGGACGACAGCGTTCTGGGGGGCTCCCGCCGGCGTTCCCCAGCGCTGGTCGCTCTGGACGTGATTCATGAGGTCCAGCGCGTAGGCGCGGGCCTCCGGGGAGAGCACCGGCGTTCCGTGTTCACCGTTGTCGGTGAACGCCTTCAGGAGTTTGAGCTGATCCGCTGCGGTGACCTGGCTGAGACCCCAGAAGCCCTCCTTGTCGAGGACGGTGTCGCTCATTCCCACCGCGTCGAGGAATTCCTGGATCTTGACGGGATTCGGGGCGGACGGATTCGTCAGGTCGGAAAGCTTTTTCCAGAGAGTCGTGGCCGAGGTATTGTCCGAGACGGTGATCATCTTCCGGGCGAGGGCATCGTCCTCACTGGTCAGAGGGCCGTTGCTCTGGAAGAGCAGTGCACCCAGGATGGCGGTCTTTATCACGCTCGCCGAGTCCTGCTGCCGGTTCTCGTCGTATGCGCACTCGATGCCGGTCCTGCGGTCGTAGAGCGCGACCGACGCCACGCTGGCGCGGCTCTTCAGGGCCTCGTATATGTCTTTCTCGAGGTGCCGGGCCAGGAGGTGTGCGATCGGCCCGTCGCCGTCCGGTGTGCATATGACCTTGGCGTCCTCCGGGCTGCCGGGCGCTGCGGATGCGGCGGTCGGCGTCAAGGCTGCGAGCGCCATTACGCCGGCCGCCACCTTTATGTACTTGTGCACAGTAAACCCTTCACGCTTAATTCGCGGAATATTCACATCGCTCGTTTTCGCGAATGACGATTCCGCACAATAGCATGATTAACAAAAGGGAAATAGGGAGCTAAATTACCTTTTGTTTTGATGAGGATGCGCAGGGCGCGGCGTTCGCCCGGAAAGGGGCTGGGGCCCGCTTCCGGACGACGGAAACGGGCCCCACCTGAGGACTTACCGGGGTACTCGCGTGAGTACTACGGGTACTAGAACGCCGCCTCGTCCAGCTCCATCACGTCCAGGTCGACCCCGGAGGCGACCTTGCGGGCGAGCGTCACGCCCGGCAGGACCGTCGAGGCGAAGAACTTCGCGGCGGCGATCTTGCCGGTGTAGAAGGGCACGTCCTTGGCGGAGGCGGTCTCCAGCTTCTCGGTGGCGATCGCGGCGCCCCTGAGGAGGAGGTAGCCGACGATGACATCACCGGAGGCGAGGAGCAGGCGGGTCGTGTTGAGGCCCACCTTGTAGATGTTCTTGACGTCCTGCTCGGTGGCCGCGAGGTCGGTCAGCATGAGCCCGACGATCGCCTCCAGCTCGACGGCCGCCTTCGCCAACTGCTCACGCGCACCGGCGAGTTCCTCGCCGCCCGTGCCGAGCGCGAGGAACTTCTTGATGTCCTCGGCGAGGCCGTTCAGCGCGGCGCCCTGGTTGCGGACGATCTTGCGGAAGAAGAAGTCCTGGCCCTGGATCGCGGTCGTGCCCTCGTAGAGGGTATCGATCTTCGCGTCCCGGATGTACTGCTCGATCGGGTACTCCTGGAGGAACCCGGAGCCGCCGAACGTCTGGAGCGACTGCGCGAGCTGTTCGTAGCCCTTCTCCGACCCGTAGCCCTTGACGATCGGCAGGAGCAGGTCGTTGAGCGCGTGCTCGGCCTTCGCGTCCTCGCCGGCCGCTTCCTTGACCGCGATCGCGTCCTGGACGGAGGCGGTGTGCAGGACCAGCGCCCTCATACCCTCGGCGTACGCCTTCTGGGTGAGCAGGGAGCGGCGGACGTCGGGGTGGTGGGTGATGGTGACCTTGGGCGCGGCCTTGTCGCCGAACGCCGCGAGGTCGGTGCCCTGGACGCGCTCCTTGGCGTACTCCAGCGCGTTGAGGTAGCCGGTGGAGAGGGTGGAGATCGCCTTCGTGCCGACCATCATGCGGGCGAACTCGATGATGCGGAACATCTGGCGGATGCCGTCGTGCTTGTCGCCGATCAGCCAGCCCTTGGCGGGGTGGCGGTCGCCGAACGTCATCTCGCAGGTGTTGGACGCCTTGAGGCCCATCTTGTGCTCGACGTTCGTCGCGTAGGCGCCGTTGCGCTCGCCCAGCTCGCCGGTCTCGAAGTCGAAGAGGTACTTGGGGACCAGGAAGAGGGACAGTCCCTTGGTACCGGGTCCGGCGCCCTCGGGGCGGGCGAGGACGTAGTGGAGGATGTTCTCCTCCATGTCGTGCTCACCCGAGGTGATGAACCGCTTCACGCCCTCGATGTGCCAGGAGCCGTCCTCCTGCTGTACCGCTTTGGTACGACCCGCGCCGACGTCCGAACCGGCGTCCGGCTCGGTCAGCACCATGGTGGAGCCCCAGGTCTTCTCGACCGCGATCGCCGCCCATTTCTTCTGCTCCTCGGTGCCCTCCTCGAAGAGGATGCGGGCGAACGCCGGTCCGGAGGAGTACATCCACACGGCCGGGTTCGCGCCGAGGATCAGCTCCGCGTACGCCCAGATCAGGGACGGCGGCGCGGTGGTCCCGCCGATCTCCTCCGGCAGGCCGAGCCGCCAGTACTCGGAGTCCATGAACGCCTTGTACGACTTCTTGAAGGACGGAGTGACCGGCGCGGTGTTGGTCTGCGGGTCGAAGACCGGGGGGTTGCGGTCGGCGTCCGTGAAGGACTCCGCCAGCTCGTTCTCGGACAGCCGCGTCAGCTCCTCCAGGATGCTTTTCGCGGTGTCCGTGTCCATCTCCTCGAACAGGCCCGTGCCGTACAGCTTGTCGCGGCCGAGTACTTCGAAGAGGTTGAACTCGATGTCGCGGAGGTTCGACTTGTAGTGCCCCATGGTGATGGCTCCGTCAAGAGATCGGCGAGGCACTGTGTTCCTCGCGCAGTGGTTTCACGTACCAACAAGTAGCTACGATGATGCTACCCGCCGGTAATAAGCCGCAACCCCGACCGGTCATCTGTGACGGTTCACACCGCGACCGTCAGCGTGGCCGTGTAACCGGCCGCCGGGCTCCCCTCCGTCGCCGCCAGCTGCCGGTCGTACCCGTCCCGGAAGACCATGTCCGACTCCAGGGTGAGCCGGGCCAGGTTGGGGCCGCTCGACTCGTACCCCTCGGTCGCGTAGACCGTGTCGCAGACGTCCTTCGGGAAGGCGAGCTGCGAGGTGTTCGTGATCGCCGTCGCGGCTGTGGCGTCCCTGAGAGACCCGTACACCTCGAAGTGGATGTGCGGCCAGCGGCCCGGGTAGCAGCCGGGAAAGATGCTGGTGAAGGTGACCTGCCCCTTCTCGTCCGTCTCCTGGACCCCTCTCAGGTAGTTCTCGTCCGTCACCCCCTCGGTGTACAGGGAGTAGTCCCCGGCCCGGTCGGCCTGCCACAGATAGACGGCCGCCCCCTGCTTCGGCGTCCCGCACCCCGAATCGGCCTCGACGACGGTCAGGGTGACCTTGAGAGGTACGCCTTCCGCGGTACCGCCCGCCGAATCCCCGAAACTCGCCCGGATGTCGCTCCTGACGACACCGCTCTCCTTGAGCACATTCACCCCGTTCGACCCGTCCCCCGGATAGGGCCCAGCGGTCTCCTCGGGAATCACGGCACACTCGCCGTCACCGGCACCACTGGCCGCCGGGCCCCCCGAAGAGCCCGACGAACCCGAAGAGCCCGAAGAGCCCGATGCCGCCGGTGAGTCCTCCCCCTCCGCACTGCACCCCACGAGCGGCACCAGCCCCACCCCCGCCATCAGCCGGATCATCCGCCGCCGGGCGAGCACGGGAAGGTCGTACGACAATCCCCGGTCGTGCTCATGTACCTCGTCCCCGACATGGTCCCGCTCCATGACCGCCCCTCTCCCTGGCCCGTTGCCTGCTCAGTCAGACGCTACGAGCGCCCGGCGCCCCGATGCCAGGCCAGGGGCTGTCAAGTGGCTGTCGGTTTGGGCGGCATACGCCGACGGTGGAGGGCGAGGCGGCTCTCCGCGTCGTTCTCGTGGCGGCCCGAAATTCGCCCCAGGGATCGCGCCGTACGTACCCGGCAGCCGGTCACCCGGCCGGTGGCGGTGCGCGTGACCTGCTCGGAGCCGCGGATCGGCCCGCTCGGCCCGGTGACCTCCTCGTGGACGCCGCTCATCGGCAACCGCATGCCGCCGGCCGAGGCCGGAGAGGCGCCGAGGGAGTGGCGATGGTCAGGCCGCCGGTGCGGAGGGCAGCGGTGCGGAGGGCGGCGGTGCGGAACGGGCGGGACGGGACCTGGACCGGTGCGGCCCCATGTCGGCGGCGGGGCCGGCCTCGGACCCGGGGCGGCTTTCGACGGCGCCCCCGTCATGGCCGGTATTAAAGCCGCCCGCACCCCGTGACCCAGCTGACTCTCGATAGGCTGGGGGCATGTACGGATACGGCCAGCCCATGGGCGAGGGCGCCGCTCAGCAGCAGTACGCGCCGCCGCAGCAGCCCGGCGGTGTCGGTGGGTACGGTCAGCAGCCGCCCCTCTATCCGGAGCCGTCTCCTCCGTCGCTGTCCGACGCGGTGCGGGCGTTCACCACCGGGCAGATGGCCGCCGAGGACTTCCAGCAGATCTTCGCCACGTCGAAGGTGTACTGCCCGCGCGGGGACACCCCGGGGTTCCTCGCGCTGCACAACACCCAGCAGCCGGTCATCCCCATGTTCAGCTCGCTCAAGGAGCTGCGGCGCTACGCCGGCAAGGAGTCCAAGTACTTCGTCATCACCGGCGCCGAGGTCATCGACCTGCTCCCCACGGGGTACGGGTTCGTCCTCGACATGGAGGGCGAGCACCGGATGGTGTTCGACGCGAAGGCCGTCGAGCAGATGGTGGAGTTCGCGATGCGCAGGATGTACGGCTGAGGGTGGCTCCGCAGGGGTACGGGGCTGACATACCCGTACCCCTCACGTAGGGCCCCTCGTACCCGTACCTCTCGGGTAGGGGGCCCGTACCCGTAGCTCTCAGGTCGTGGACGTCCGTCGGCCGCCCCGCTGCCCGGTACCTCCGCCGGTACCCCGGCCACCCCTGCGGGCACCGGCACCGGCACCCGTACCCGTAGTACCCGAAGCCGCCGCACCCCCGGACCGACGCCCGCCGGACCCCCGCCCGCCGGACGCCGCGCCACCCGAGGCCGACGGGCTCGCCGACGCCGTACCGCTCCTGGACGCCGAGCCGCTCCTGGCCGGCGTACCGCTCCGGGACGTCGTACCACCCCTGCCCCGGCGCTCGCCGCCCCGGCCCTCGCCCTTGCCCGGTGCCCCGGCCGGAGCCCCGGCGGAGGCCGCGCCCCCACCGCCCCCGCCACCCCGGCGCCGACGCCGGGACGAGCCACCGGACCCGGACCCCGTACCCGTACCCCGCTGCGGAGCCACCGGCTGCGGCACCTCGATGGTCACCGCGACCCCCGACGGCTCCCGCGCCCCCGTGATCGTGGACAGCTCGGCGTCCGTCGAGACGATCCGGGACGTCCGCGGCCGAATCCCCGCGTCCGACATCAGCCGCGTGACCTCCCGCTTCTGCTCCGGAAGGACCAGCGTGACGACGGTCCCGGAGCCGCCGGCGCGGGCCGTGCGGCCACCCCGGTGGACGTAGTCCTTGTGGTCGGTCGGCGGATCGACGTTGACGACCAGGTCGAGGTCGTCGATGTGTATGCCACGGGCCGCCACGTTCGTCGCGACCAACGTCGTGACCTGCCCGTTCTTGAACTGGTCGAGCGTGCGGTTGCGCTGCGGCTGGGAGCGCCCGCCGTGCAGCGCGGCGGCGCGGACCCCGACGGCGAGGAGCCGCTTGGCCAGCCGGTCGGCGGAGCGCTTGGTGTCGAGGAAGAGGATGACGCGGCCGTCGCGCGCGGCGATCCGCGTGGTGACGGCCTTCTTGTCGGTCTCGTCCGCGAGGTGCAGGACGTGGTGCTCCATCGTCGTCACCGCGCCGGCGGACGGGTCGACGGAGTGCGTCACCGGGTCGCTCAGGAAGCGCTGGACGAGGCGGTCGATGTTCTGGTCGAGGGTCGCCGAGAACAGCATCCGCTGTCCGTCCGGCCGCACCTTCTGGATCAGCTTGGTGATCTGCGGCAGGAAGCCCATGTCGGTCATCTGGTCGGCCTCGTCGAGGACCGTGATGCGGACGTCGTCCAGGACGCAGTCGCCGCGCTCGACGAGGTCGTTGAGCCGGCCGGGGCTCGCGACGACCACCTCGACGCCGCGCCGCAGGGTGTCGGCCTGCCGGGTGATGGACAGACCCCCTACCACGGTGGCCATCCGGAGGTTCACGGCCGTCGCGTACGGGGAGAGCGCGTCGGTGACCTGCTGCGCCAGCTCCCTCGTAGGTACTAGTACCAGCGCGAGCGGCGCCTTCGGCTGGGCGCGCAGGCCCGCCGTGCGGGCGAGGACCGCGAGGCCGAACGCGAGGGTCTTGCCGGAGCCGGTACGGCCGCGGCCGAGGAGGTCACGGCCGGCGAGGGAGTTGGGGAGCGTCGCGGCCTGGATCGGGAAGGGCGTGGTGACGCCCTGCGCGGTCAGGGTCTTCAGCAGCCCGGCCGGCATGTCCAGGTCCGCGAAGTCCGCGACGGGGGGCAGCGCGGGCGTCGTGCTCTCCGGCAGCCGGAACTCCCTCGGCGCCGAGGGGGACTGCTGGGGCGACGAGGCGCGACGGTTCGGCTTCTGGGGCCTGCGGGACATGCGGGGGTCCACCTTTTCCTGGAAACAGCGCAAACCGGGGCCCGCACCAACGCTGGTGCGAACCCCGGCGAGCGAAAGACGTCCGGCGATCAGGCGGGGACGATGTTCTCCGCCTGCGGGCCCTTCTGGCCCTGCGTGACGTCGAAGGACACGCGCTGGCCCTCCTGGAGCTCACGGAAGCCCTGGGACTGGATGTTCGAGTAGTGGGCGAAGACGTCGGGGCCGCCGCCGTCCTGCTCGATGAAGCCGAAGCCCTTTTCCGAGTTGAACCACTTGACGGTTCCGAGTGCCATGACGATCTCCTTCAGGTAGAGCAGAGGCCCCATCCGGAGATGCCGGAAAACGAATAATGCGCCCGATGGAAGCAATCCCGTCGGGCGCACATAGGTTCATGGGTACCGCAACTGCAACACAGGAACCGTAACACACCTGCGCGCGATACACGATCGACTTCTGGACGACGCCGTCGGCGCCCGCCGTGCCCGGCAACCCCCTCCCCGCCTGCTCGTTCCCATGGCGCCCCGCGGTGCTACGGGTAGCCCCCGGGGGAGTCCCCGTAGTACCCGCGAGCGGTCCCCGTAGTACCTGAGGGGGCCCGGGAATGCGCGCCGCCCGTCCGCTGTTCGGAGGGGTGGCAGAAAGTTCACCGTTCAACTAAAATCGTCGTGAGACGTTGCGGTACGGCGTTGTGCCGTACGGCGTCCGAGGAGGAACCGACATGCCCGCAGTGACCGTCGAGAACCCGTTGACGCTCCCCCGTGTCACCGCGCCGGCCGATGCCGTCGCGCGTCCCGTACTCGCCGTCACGACCGCGCCGAGCGGTTACGAGGGTGAGGGCTTCCCGGTGCGCCGGGCGTTCGCGGGGATCAACTACCGCCATCTCGACCCGTTCATCATGATGGACCAGATGGGTGAGGTGGAGTACGCGCCCGGGGAGCCCAAGGGCACCCCGTGGCACCCGCACCGCGGCTTCGAGACCGTCACCTACATCGTCGACGGGATCTTCGACCACCAGGACAGCCAGGGCGGCGGCGGGACCATCACCAACGGCGACACCCAGTGGATGACGGCGGGCTCGGGCCTCCTGCACATCGAGGCGCCGCCGGAGTCGCTCGTCATGTCCGGCGGACTCTTCCACGGCCTCCAGCTGTGGGTGAACCTCCCGGCGCGCGACAAGATGATGGCTCCGAAGTATCAGGACATCCGCGGCGGCAGCGTCCAGCTGCTCACCTCCCCCGACGGGGGCGCGCTGCTGCGCGTCATCGCGGGTGAGCTGGACGGCCACCAGGGCCCCGGCGCGACCCACACCCCGATCACGATGATCCACGCGACCCTCGCGCCGGGCGCCGAGATCACCCTGCCGTGGCGCGAGGACTTCAACGGCCTCGCGTACGTCATGGCGGGCCGCGGCTCCGTCGGCGCCGAACGCCGCCCCATCCACCTGGGCCAGACCGCCGTCTTCGGCACCGGCACCTCCCTCACGGTCCGCGCCGACGAGTCCCAGGACTCCCACACCCCCGACCTCGACATCGTCCTCCTCGGCGGCCGTCCCATCCGCGAGCCCATGGCCCACTACGGCCCCTTCGTCATGAACACCAAGGCCGAACTCCAGCAGGCGTTCGAGGACTTCCAGAAGGGGCGGCTGGGGACGGTGCCGGCGGTCCACGGGATGACCGAGAACGGGATCTGACCGCAAGGTTCCTGATCGGCCGTCAGTTCCTGATCAGTCGTCAACAGAACGGCCCCGCACGGCACTTCGCCGGGCGGGGCCGTTCTCTTGCGGCGCGTCAGGCCCTCGGCTCGAACAGCTCGAACCAGATGCTCTTGCCCTCGCCCCGAGGGTCGACCCCCCAGTTGTCGGCGAGGAGGTCCATGAGGACCAACCCCCGGCCGGAGGAGGCGAGTTCGCCGGGGCGGCGTTTGTGGGGGAGGTCGTCGCTCGTGTCGGTGACCTCGACGCGGAGGCGGCGGACGCCGGGGGTGCCGGTGATCTCCGCGAGGAGGAGCGCGTCGGCGTCGGTGTGGACGAGGACGTTGGTGAGGAGTTCGGAGAGGAGCAGGACGGCGGAGTCGAGCTGGTCGGGGGAGGGCCAGTCGTGGAGGAGGTCGCGGAGCTGGTGCCGGGCGTCGGCGACGCGTTCCGGCTCGGACTGGGCGATCGAGAGGACCGTGCGCCGGGGCCGGGCGGGGGTGCGGGGGGTGTCGGGGGCGCGGGAGAGGAGGACGAGGGCGACGTCGTCCTCGCGGCGGTCGGCGAGGGGGCCCGTGGTGTGGTGGGAGGAGGGGCCGAGGACCGTCTGGACCAGGGAGTCGGCCAGATCCTCCAGCGTGCCCCGGTGGGTTTCGAGGGTCTCCCGGATGCGCTTCCAGCCCGTGTCCAGGTCGTGCCCGCCGGTCTCCAGCAGGCCGTCCGTGCAGAGCAGCAGGGTCTCGCCGGGGTCCAGGGTGATCCGGGACGTCGGGTAGTCGGTGTCGGGGTCGATCCCCAGGGGAAGCCCGCCCGTCGTCGAGCGGAGCAGGACCGTGCCGTCCGGCATGCGGATCGTCGGGTCGAGATGGCCGGCGCGGGCCGTCTCCAGGACGCCGGTCTCCGGGTCGACCTCGACATAGAAGCAGGTGGCGAAGCGCGGGGACTCGTCCGTATGGGTGAGGCCGTAGAAGAAGCGGGACGCCCGGGAGAGGACCGCGTCGGGGCGGTGCCCCTCGGAGGCGTAGGCCCTGAGAGCTATCCGCAGCTGGCCCATGAGACCGGCGGCGCGTACGTCGTGGCCCTGGACGTCCCCGATGACGAGCGCGAACCCGCCGCGCGGCAGCGGGATCATGTCGTACCAGTCACCCCCTACCTGAAGGCCACCCCCGGTCGGGATGTAGCGCGCGGCCAGGGTCATCCCGGGTATCTCGCCCAGGGTCGGGAGCATCGAGCGCTGGAGGCCGTCCGTCAGTTCGCGCTGGGTCTCGGCGGCGCCGGCCCGGCTCAGGGCCTGGGCGAGCATGCGGGCGACGGTCGTCAGGACCGAGCGCTCGTCCGGCGTGAACGCGACGGGGTAGGTGAACGCGGCCATCCACGCCCCCATCGTCCGCCCGGCGACGGTCAGCGGCAGGAAGGCCCAGGACCGGCGGCCGAAGTGGGCGGCGAGCGGCCAGGTCAGGGGGTAGCGCTCCTGGTACCTCTCGGGGGAGGAGAGGTACACGGCACGCCCCGTACGTACCACCTCCGCGGCGGGATAGTCCGTCCGCACCGAGAGCTGGGTGAACGGCGCCTCCTCGCCGGGCTGCTGCCCGTGGTGGCCGATGACCGTCAGCCGCTCGCCCTCCACCCCGAAGACCGCGAGCCCGTCGGGCGTGAACCCCGGCATCGACAACCCTGCCGCTACCCGTAGTACCTCAGCGGTAGACCGCGCCTCCGCCAGCGCCCGCCCCGCGTCCAGCAGGAACGCCTCCCGCGAGCGACGCCAGTCCCCGGTCACCGCCCGCCGCCCCGCCGGGGTGCCCGGCGCCGGCTCGGTGACCTCCTGGAGGGTGCCGATCAGCTCGTACGCGCGCTTCACCGGATCGAACGACGGCTTCGAGCGGCTCCGTACGACCCGTACGACCCGCCCCTGGTCGTCCATGATCCGGATACGGACCTCCGCGAGCGTCTGCTCCGCGACCGCGAGCTGGATCACCCCGGTGATCTCGTTCCAGTCGACGGGGTGCAGTCGGGCCCGGGTCTGCGCCTCGGTGAGAACCGTTTCCTCGGCGGGCAGCCCGAGCAGCCGGGCGGCCTCGGCGTCGACCGTGACCAGTCCGGACGCCGTGGACCAGTGCCAGACGCCGGTCGAGAGAGCGGCAAGGACCTGCTCCACCGCGGGCAGGGGCTCACCAGTGCGCATTGCCCTACTTTAAGAAGATTCCCGGCTCGGACGCCAGTGATGTCGCACGACCGCCGCTGCGCCCCGGATATCAGGAGAGGCGATTTCCGGGCGGCCGGTACCCTTGACGGGCCCGGGCACTCTGGCCCGCCCCGTCGAGGAGAGCCACCTCGGCAGACCACGAATGAAGAGGAACACCCGACGATGCACCGGTACAGGTCCCACACCTGCGGCCAGCTCCGCGCCTCTGACGTCGCCGCCGACGTCCGGCTGAGCGGCTGGCTGCACAATCGTCGCGACCTGGGCGGCATCCTCTTCATCGATCTGCGCGACCACCACGGCATCACGCAGCTCGTCGCCCGGCCCGGCACCGCCGCCTACGACGCCCTCGACAAGGTCACCAAGGAGTCGACCGTCCGCGTCGACGGCCGCGTTGTTTCACGTGGAACAGAGAACGTGAACCCCGACCTCCCCACCGGCGAGATCGAGGTCGAGGTCTCCGAGGTCGAGCTGCTCGGCGCCGCCCAGCCGCTCCCCTTCACCATCAATGCCGAGGACGGCGTCAACGAGGAGCGCCGCCTCGAATACCGCTTCCTCGACCTGCGCCGCGAGCGCATGCACCGCAACATCATGCTGCGGACGGCCGTGATCTCCGCGATCCGGCACAAGATGGTCGCCCTCGGCTTCAACGAGATGGCCACCCCGATCCTCACCGCGACCTCCCCCGAGGGCGCGCGCGACTTCGTGGTCCCCTCCCGTCTGCACCCGGGCCGCTTCTACGCGCTCCCGCAGGCGCCGCAGCAGTTCAAGCAGCTGCTGATGATCTCCGGGTTCGACCGCTACTTCCAGATCGCGCCCTGCTTCCGCGACGAGGACGCCCGCGCCGACCGCTCGCCCGGCGAGTTCTACCAGCTCGACGTCGAGATGAGCTTCGTCGAGCAGGAGGACGTCTTCCAGCCGATCGAGAAGCTCATGACCGAGCTGTTCACCGAGTTCGGCGGCGGTCGTGAGGTCACCTCGCCGTTCCCGCGCATCCCGTTCCGCGAGTCGATGCTGAAGTACGGCTCCGACAAGCCCGACCTGCGCGCCCAGCTCGAACTCGTCGACATCACCGACGTGTTCGAGGGCTCCGAGTTCAAGGCGTTCGCCGGGAAGCACGTCCGCGCGCTGCCGGTGCCGGCCGTCCAGGACCAGCCGCGCAAGTTCTTCGACCAGCTCGGCGACTTCGCCGTCTCGCTCGGCGCGAAGGGCCTGGCGTGGGTGCGCGTCGGCGAGGACGGCACGCTGTCCGGCCCGATCGCGAAGTTCCTCACCGAGGAGAACGTCGCCGAGCTGACGAAGCGGCTCTCGCTCACCGCCGGGCACGCGATCTTCTTCGGCGCCGGTGAGTTCGACGAGGTCTCCAAGATCATGGGCGCGGTCCGGGTCGAGGCCGCCAAGCGCGCCGGGCACTTCGAGGAGAACGTCTTCCGGTTCTGCTGGATCGTCGACTTCCCGATGTACGAGAAGGACGAGGAGACCGGCAAGATCGACTTCTCGCACAACCCGTTCTCCATGCCGCAGGGCGGGATGGACGCGCTGGAGAACCAGGACCCGCTGGACATCCTGGCCTGGCAGTACGACATCGTCTGCAACGGCGTCGAGCTGTCGTCCGGCGCGATCCGTAACCACGAGCCCGACATCATGCTCAAGGCGTTCAACATCGCGGGCTACGACAGCGAGACCGTCGAGCGCGAGTTCGCCGGCATGCTGCGCGCCCTGCGCTTCGGCGCCCCGCCGCACGGTGGCATCGCCCCCGGCGTCGACCGCATCGTCATGCTGCTGGCCGACGAGCCCAACATCCGCGAGACCATCGCCTTCCCGCTCAACGGCAACGCCCAGGACCTGATGATGGGCGCGCCGACCGAGCTGGAGGAGACGCGGCTGCGGGAGCTGCACCTGAACATCAGGAAGCCGCAGCCGAAGTAGTACCCGTACGACCCGTAGGGGGCCGGAGATCCATGGTGATCTCCGGCCCTTTTCAGCTTTCTAAGCTACGCACAGCCTGGGCCCACGATCATGACAGCCTTCTTACCTACCTTCCTTGCCATGACGGGAAACGAGAGCACCGAGAACACCGAGAACCCCCAAGGCCCCAAACACAAAAGGAACTTGACGCGCCGTAAGGTCGTCGTCGCGGGCGGCGCCGCCGTCGCCGCGGTCGGCGGCGCGACCGCGCTGGCCATGAGCGCGAACGCCAGCGAGCCGGGCAAGGGCACCGCCGCGAACGGCGTCGGCGCGAACAGGAAGACCGGCGCGTCGGCCTCCGCCTCCGCCGGCACGGTCTGCTACAAGCTCACCTCGGAGACCACCGAGGGCCCCTACTACATCGACGCCGACAAGCTGCGCCAGAACATCATCGAGGACAAGGCGGGCATCCCGCTGACCCTCCAGCTCAAGGTGATCGACTCCGAGACCTGCAAGCCGGTCCCGAACGCGGCCGTCGACGTCTGGCACTGCGACGCGCTCGGCCTGTACTCCGGGTACGAGTCCTTCTCCCAGGGCGGTGGCGGCGGCACCCCGCCGACCGACGCCCCCACGGGCGAGCCCCCGACCGACGCGCCCACCGGCACCCCCACCGGCGAGCCCCCCACGGGCGGCGGCGGTGGCGGCGGCCACGAGGAGCCGACCAGCGACACCCGCTACCTGCGGGGGACCTGGCGTACGGACAAGCAGGGCAACGTCACCTTCAAGACGATCTTCCCCGGCTGGTACCAGGGCCGCTGCGTCCACATCCACACCAAGGTGCACGTCAACGGCGAGTGGACGGACGCCGGTTACGAGGGCGGCAACACCTGCCACACCGGCCAGTTCTTCTTCGACGAGGACACGGTCGTCCTGACGGAGTCCGTCGACCCGTACTCCACGAGTACGACGACCCGTACGACCCTCACCGAGGACACCATCTACGACCAGAGCGGGACGACCGGCGGTCTCCTCAAGCTGAAGTACAACAAGAACAACATCGCCAAGGGCGTCGTCGCCTCCATCACCATGGGTGTCGACCCGGACTCGACCAACGAGGGCACCAGCTGAGCCACCCCGAAGTCCCGCTGTCGGCGTGCAGGCCGTGAGTACGTCGATTTCCGGCCCCTTTCGCGCGACCGTGCGAAAGGGCGCCGTTTTCCTAGCTCGTTGACAGGGTCCTTACCTAGCTTCCTCGCGCATGACAGAGCATCAGGAACCCCAAGTACCCTTCACAGTAAGTGATCTGACGCGCCGTCGAGTCGTCGCGGTGGGTGCGGGAGCGCTCGCCGTCGCCGGGCTCGGGGGCGGCGCGCTCGCCGTGGACGCGGCGGCCGACGACAGAAAACCGGGCGCGGACGGCCGGAGAACCCCGCCCGCGGACGGCCGGAGAACCCCGCCCGCGGACTGCTACGTCCTCACCTCGGAGACCACCGAGGGCCCGTACTACATCGACGCCGACAAGCTCCGCCGCGACGTCACCGAGGACCGGCCCGGCATCCCGCTCACCCTCGCCCTCAAGGTGATCGACGCCGACACCTGCCGGCCCGTCCCGAACGCCGCCGTCGACATCTGGCACTGCGACGCCGTCGGGGTCTACTCCGGGTACGAGGGCATGGGCAACGGCGGAGGCGGCCCGGCCCCCACGGGAGCGCCCCCGACCGACGCCCCCACCGGTCCCCCGCCCGGCGGCGGCAACCCCGGCGGACACCAGGAGCCGACCGACGACACCCGCTACCTGAGAGGGACGTGGCGTACGGACCGGCACGGGAACGTCACCTTCAGGACCGTCTTCCCCGGCTGGTACCGGGGCCGCTGCGTCCACATCCACGCCAAGGTCCATGTCGACGGCGAGTGGACCGACACGGGCTACGAGGGCGGGCACACCTGCCACACCGGCCAGTTCTTCTTCGACGAGGCGTCCGTCCTGCTCACCGAGCCCGTCGAGCCCTACGCCTCCAACACCGCCGAGCGCACCCTGCTCACCGAGGACACCATCTACGACCAGAGCGGTAGCTCCGGAGGACTACTGAGACTCCGGTACGACCGGCGGAACATCGCCCGGGGCGTCCACGCGTCCCTGACGGTCGGCGTCGACCCCGAGTCCGTCAACGACGGCCAGGGCGGACCGGCCCCCTCCGCGTCGCCGTCCGCCTCCCCCGCCGCCACGAGCGGCTGACCCGCGCGTCCAGCCTCGGGCCCGACCCCGTCGTACGACAGCGGGGTCGGGCCCGCCGGCGTCGTACCCGTCCATGGGGTGTTCATATATGTGAAGTTCCATCCAACCCGTTGACCTCGAATGGGTGGCTCCGTAGGGTCCTCCACGCACGTGATGGGTATTCATGTACGTGAACAGGGGTACGACAACGATGTCAGAAGTTTCGGTGACCGGGGTGGCCGAGGGGACCGAGCGGCGGGCGGTCGGCAAGTTTCTGCGCCGCATGATGCCGCTCCTCGTCCTCATGCTGCTGGTCAACAATCTCGACCGCACCAATGTCGGCTTCATCCAGGACGAGTTGAAGGCGGACGTCGGCATCGGCGCGACCGCGTACGGGCTCGGCGCCGGGCTGTTCTTCATCGGGTACGCCCTGTTCGAGGTGCCGAGCAACATGCTGCTGGAGCGGTTCGGCGCCCGCGTCTGGCTCACCCGGATCATGATCACCTGGGGCGCGGTGATCATCGCGATGAGCTTCATCCACAGCGTGACCTGGTTCTACGTCCTGCGTTTCCTGCTCGGCGTCGCCGAGGCCGGCTTCTTCCCCGGCGCGATGCTGTACATCACCCAGTGGCTGCCCGACGCGAGCCGGGGCCGCGCCACCGCGATCTTCCTCGGCGGTTCGGCCGCCGCCGGCATCATCACCGGGCCGATCACCGGCGCGCTCCTGGAGCTGCACGGCATCGGCGGATTCGCGGGCTGGCGCTGGATGTTCGCCCTCGAAGGCACCTTCTCGGTACTGGTCGGCATCGCCGCCGGCTTCTTCCTCGTCTCCCGCATCGAGGACGCCGGCTGGCTCACCACCGAGGAGAAGAAGGCGCTGCGTACGGCCGTGTCGCGCGACGAGCAGGTGCGCAGCCGGGAGCCGCGGGTGTCCCGGCTGCGGCTCATGTTCCACCCCCAAGTCGCCCTGCTCACCGGCGCGTTCTTCGCGATGACGCTCACCGGGTATGCCATCACCTTCTGGCTCCCCAGTCTGATCGAGGAGATCGGCGGGCTGTCGTCCTTCCAGGTCGGGCTGCTCTCCGCGATCCCGGCGGTGTGCTCGATGATCGCGATGTACTCCATGTCGCACTTCACCGACCGGGCCGACGACCGGCGGCCGTATCTGGCGGTCACGCTGGTGCTGTCGGCGGTCGGGACGTACCTCGCGACGCTCGGCAGCCCCTGGTTCGGGCTCGCCGCGATCACCCTCGCGGGGGTCGGGTCCAAGTGCGCGGCCACGCTGTTCTGGCCGATGGCGCAGGCCGGGCTCGATCTGCGGATCGCGGCGCCGGGGCTCGCGCTGGTCAACTCCATAGGAAACCTGGGCGGGTTCGTGTCGCCGTTCCTCTTCGGGTACCTGAAGGACACGACCGGGAGCACGAACGGGGGGCTCTACACGCTGACCGCCGCGTCCCTCCTCGCGGTGATCGCCGCGCGGTACCTCCGGGGGGCGCGGGCCTCGGCGCACACCGACACCTCATCGGAGGCGCACAGGAATCCCGAGGGGGGTGCACAGCGCTCTGCCGTGTCATAGGGGATGAGCGGCGGGAATCGAGATCGCCGGGTGAACGAGAGGCCACTGCCGTGGAGTACATGATCGGGCTGTCCGTGCTGCTGATCGTGGGGGCGGTGGCCTCTGTCGTGGGGTTGGGGAAGGGGTGGGGCCGGGGTGGAGGTGGGGGTGGAGACGGACGTGGAGGTGGGGGTGGGGCTGGAGGTGGGCGCGGGCGCGGGCGCGGGAGGGCCGGGGGTATTACGGGTACTACGGATGCCAGGGGTACTACGGGTCTCACCGGGCTCGCCGCCGAGGCCGAGGCCAATCACTGGGTCGTGCGGCTGGGGGAGAGCATGATCGTGCCGGACGCGCGGTTGTGGGCCGGTGCGGACGAGGGGACCGGGCGGGCGCTGTCGGCGGCGATGGAGCACCACCGCAACGCCCGGCTGCGGCTCGCCGAGGCGCGCACGGCGGAGGAGTACGACGCTGTCGCGCGGACCGCGCGGGAGGGGCTGCGGGAGGTTCGGGTGGCCCGGGAGGGGTTGGGGATGGGGCGGGACGAGGGGGCGGGCCGGGGTGGGGCCGGGGCCGGTGGCCCCGGGGGTGGGGTCGCGTTCGTTTCGGGGGGCTTCTCGGGTTCCTCGGGGTCCTTGGGGTGCTCGCGGTGAGGGGGCGTCTCTTCTGGGTCAGCGCTGGAGGCGGCGGCGGAGGGCGAGGAGGGCGGTGCCGGTGAGGATGAGGGCGGCGGAGAGTACGGCGAGGAAGGTGTGGGAGACGGAGGGGCCGGTGGTGGGGAGTTGAGGGGTGGGGGAAGGGGAGGGGGTCGGGGTTGGGATTGTGGTCGGGGTGGGGATCGGGGTCGGAGTGGGCGTGGGGGTATTAGGGGTCGTAGGGGTTGAGGTGGGGGTGGGGGTGGGTTTCGGGGTGGTACTAGGGGTGGGTGTCGGGGTCGGCGTCGGGGTTGTGCACGGGGTCCAGCGGTTGGTGATCGTGCAGTCCAGGCCCGTCCTGGGGAGGTCGACGGGGAAGGTGACGGTGTCGGCCGTCGACGACGTGGGGCTGATCGTCGTACCGCCGCAGACCGCGCTCTCGAAGCTCCAGGAGCCCTCGGCCGTGGCGGCGGGGAGGGTCTCGGTGACGGTGTGGCGGCCGACGGGGAGTTCGTGCCAGGTCAGGGCGACCGGGGTGTTCTCGGCGGTGGTGGTCGCGGAGCCGAGGGAGGTGGTGCCGTCGGCGGTGAACGTGAAGGGGCCGCCGGCGCGGCCGGTCGTCCGCTTGCGGAGCGCGAGGGTGCCGGTACCGCCCGAGGTCTGTCGCCGGGCGTTCGTGTAGGTGCAGGTCACGGTGTCGCCGTCGGCGAGGTCGACGGTCGCGGCGCCGGAGACGCTCGTCGTCGTGGTGCTCGTCCCCCGGGCCGAGGAACAGGCCAGGTCGGAGAGGGTCCAGCCGTCCGGGACCGTCTCCTCGAAGCTCCACGCCGGGTACTTCGTGCCCTTCGTCGCCGACCGGCGGAACGTCTGCTCGGCGGCGGCGCCGTTCGTCACGGCGAGGGAGAAGTCGTGGTCCGGGGTGTAGGAGAGGTTCCCCGTGAAGCCGAAGGTCTGGGTGGCGTCGCTGTCCTTCACCTCCTTGCGGACGACGACGGTGCCGGCACCCGGCGCCGGGGCGACCGTGTAGTAGAAGCACGAGACGTGGTGGAAGCCGGCCGGGTACGCGGCGCGGTCCACGTTGTCGTTCTTCTGGTTGTCGACTGCGCAGCGCAGCGCGCCGAACGCGTAAGTGGCCCCGAAGTCCGCCGAGTTGAGCGGGTCCGTGGGGGTGCCGCCCTGGATCTGGAGCCGGCGGGCGAGGGCGAGCGCCTGGTCGGTGGAGCCCAGCTCGACGTTGACCGCGCCGGCCAGGGTGTCGCCCGTCGGGTCGCCCGCGTCGTCGAGGAGCGGGGCCGACGCCTCCGTCACAGGTCGTACCTCTGAGGTACTGGGGACGACGGTGGAGAGGCCGTCCACCTCGCCGCCGATGCCCCGGCCCAGGGTGAACCTCCAGCCGGTCAGGGGGCGGCAGTTGGGGTCGTTGGCCTGCTCCGTCGCCGGGTTCACCGGCTGGCCCGCGGTGTAGACGGAGTCCTTGCCGAGGTCGCGCAGGGACTGCTGATTGTTGTCGCGGAGGAGGTTGGACATGATGTCGGGGTAGTCGTCGCAGACCCGGGCGGCGAGGGTGAGCCAATAGCCGTCCGCGCGGGCCGACTTGGCGTCGGCGGGTGGGGTGGGTGAGGCGGCTGGGGTGTTCGGGGTGGTCGCCGGGTGCTGGGCCGCGGTCAGGGTCCAGGTGGCCAGCAGTACGGCCACCGCCAGGTACAGGGGTCTCGGTTGTCGTCTCCGCACGGGACGAGGGTCGCGGCGGGGTGGTGGGGTGCGTGGACGCCACTCCCTGGGGGATGCCGATGATCATCTGATCGTCGTAACCGATACCTGGGACGTAGGGGATTCGTGGGGGGTGTGGGGGCCGTGCGAAAAAAATCTGATGGTGCGGCAACCTTCCTTCACCCGGTGACCACTGAGGGGTCGTAAGCAGCAAGCGCGAGCAAGAAGCGCAGACCCGTAAGGACTTCCTTCGTGGCAACTTCCTCTCACCGCAGGTCCGTTCGCAAGCGCCGTACCCTCGTCGTGTCCGCCGCCGTGGTGGCCGCCGGGGTCGGGGCCGGGGTGTTCGTGCTGAACGCGAACGCCGGGGCGGCGGACCTGTACCACCAGACGCTGGCCGCGAAGGACGGCTGGGCGTCGTACGGGAGCGGGACCACGGGCGGGGCGAAGGCCGACGCCGCGCACACCTTCACCGTCTCCACCCGGGCGCAGCTCGTGAAGGCGCTCGGCTCGGTGTCGGACAAGACGCCCCGGATCATCAAGATCAAGGGGACCGTCGACGCGAACACGAACGACGCGGGCAAGAAGCTCGGCTGCGCGGACTACGCCTCAGGTACGGGGTACTCGCTGACGTCGTACCTGAAGGCGTACGACCCCGCCACCTACGGCCGCAAGAAGCTGCCCGCCGGGACACAGGAGAAGGCGCGGGCCGCGGCGCAGGTCAAGCAGGCCAAGAACATCGTCTTCAAGGTGCCCGCGAACACGACGATCGTTGGAGTGCCCGGCACCAAGGCCGGTATCACCGGGGGCAGCCTCCAGATCCAGAACGTGGACAACGTGATCGTCCGCAACCTCACGCTCTCCGCGACCGAGGACTGCTTCCCGCAGTGGGACCCGACCGACGGCAGCACCGGGAACTGGAACAGCCAGTACGACTCGGTGACCCTGCGGGGTGCCACCCACGTATGGGCGGACCACAACACGTTCACCGACGCGCCCCACTTCGACACCTCCAACCCGAAGTACTACGGGAGGGAGTACCAGATCCACGACGGCGCGCTCGACATCACCAAGGGCTCGGACCTGGTGACTGTCTCCCGCAACGTCTTCACCTGCCACGACAAGACGATGCTGATCGGGGCCAGCGACACCGACAGCACCGGCAAGCTGCGCGTCTCCATCCACCACAACGTGTGGAAGGGCGTCGTCCAGCGCGCGCCGCTCGCCCGGCTCGGCCAGGTGCACATCTACAACAACTACTACGACATCACCGCGCTGAACGGGTACACCCCGCAGTACAGCATCAACGCCCGGGCCAAGGCGCAGGTCGTCGCCGAGAACAACTACTGGAAGGTGCCCGCCGGCACCAAGCTCTCCAAGCTCCTGTCCAGCGACGGCACGGGCTCGGTCAAGAGCAGCGGCAACCTCGTCAACGGCACCTACACCGACCTCGTCTCCCTCTACAACGCCGCCGCGTCCAAGGACCTCAAGGCGACCGTGAACTGGGTCCCGGCCCTCACCGCGGGGCTGGAGTCGACCGCGAAGAACCTGCCGACGGCCCTGACGTCGACGACCGGCGCGGACGTCCTCAAGTAGTCACCGGGTAGTACCTCCGAACCACCGGCCGACGTCTCCTCCAGCAGCGGGTACCGCAGCCCGCCCCTGGAGACGCCGACCTCGGCCGGTCGCGCGGTCACCGGGTGGAGGGACACGGGGACCGCGCAACGAAGGTGGCCGGCCGGCCCGGGATTCCCCGGGGCGGCCGGCCACCTGTCGTACAGCTCTGAAGTACTGGCTCCTGAGTACTCGCTCCGGAGTACTGGCTCCGGAGTATTACGCCGGCTGACCGCCGAAGCGCTCCTTGTACGTCTCCAGGTCCTCGTCCGTCAGCTTCGCGAACAGGACCGGCGGGACGGTGAAGGGGGCGCCCGCGGGGACGGCGTCGAGGGACTTCGCGGCGTCCGGGGTGATCCAGGCCGCCGTGTCGCCGTCGAGCGTGAAGGACTCGCGCATCGTCTTCGCCGTCGCGGGGATGAAGGGCTCCGAGACCACCGAGTAGAGGTGGATGAGGTTCATCGCCGTACGGAGGGTCAAGGCCGCGCCCTCGGGGCTGGTCTTGATCTCCAGCCAGGGCGCCTTCTCCTCCAGGTAGGAGTTGCCGGCCGACCACAGGGCACGCAGCGCCGCCGCGGCCTTGCGGAACTGGAGCGCGTCCATCTGCGCCTCGTACTCCGCGAGGAGCGCCGCGATCTCCGTACCGAGCCGCTCCTCCGCCTCGCCGGGGGTGCCGCCCGCCGGGACCTCGTCGCCGAACCGCTTCTTCGAGAAGGACAGGACGCGGTTGACGAAGTTGCCGAGCGTGTCCGCGAGGTCCTTGTTCACGGTCGCCGTGAAGTGCTCCCAGGTGAACGAGGAGTCGTCCGACTCGGGGGCGTTGGCGATGAGGAAGTAGCGCCAGTAGTCGGCGGGGAGGATGGCGAGCGCCTGGTCCGTGAAGACCCCGCGCTTCTGGGAAGTCGAGAACTTCCCGCCGTAATACGTCAGCCAGTTGAAGGACTTGACGTAGTCGACCATCTTCCACGGTTCACGGACGCCGAGTTCGGTCGCCGGGAACATCACCGTGTGGAAGGGGACGTTGTCCTTCGCCATGAACTCCGTGTAGCGGACGGTGTCCTGGGACTCGTACCACCACGACTTCCAGTCACGGGTGGCCGGTTCGAGGTCGGACCACTCCTTCGTCGCGGCGATGTACTCGATCGGCGCGTCGAACCAGACGTAGAACACCTTGCCCTCGGCGGCGAGTTCGGGCCAGGTGTCGGCCGGGACGGGCACGCCCCAGTCGAGGTCGCGGGTGATCGCACGGTCGTGCAGACCCTCCGTGAGCCACTTGCGGGCGATCGACGAGGAGAGGTGCGGCCACTCGTCCTCGTGGGCCGCGACCCACTCCTCGACCTCGCGCTGGAGCTTCGACTGGAGGAGGAACAGGTGCTTCGTCTCGCGGACTTCGAGGTCCGTGGAGCCCGAGATCGCGCTGCGCGGGTTGATCAGGTCGGTCGGGTCCAGGACGCGCGTGCAGTTCTCGCACTGGTCGCCGCGGGCCTTGTCGTAGCCGCAGTGCGGGCAGGTGCCCTCGACGTAGCGGTCCGGGAGGAAGCGGCCGTCCGCGGGGGAGTAGACCTGGCGGATCGCCCGCTCCTCGATGAACCCGTTCTCGTGCAGGCGGCGGGCGAAGTGCTGGGTGATCTCCACGTTCTGCGGGCTGGAGCTGCGGCCGAAGTAGTCGAAGGCGAGCGCGAAGCCGTCGTACACGGCCTTCTGCGCGTCGTGCGCCTGGGCGCAGAACTCGTCGACCGGGAGGCCCTGCTCCTTCGCGGCGAGTTCGGCGGGGGTGCCGTGCTCGTCCGTCGCGCAGATGTAGAGGACGTCGTGGCCGCGCTGGCGCAGGTAGCGGGAGTAGACGTCCGCCGGGAGCATGGACCCCACCATGTTGCCCAGGTGCTTGATTCCGTTGATGTACGGAAGGGCGCTGGTGATGAGGTGTCGAGCCATCGGGGGCTGCTCCCAGGTCGGGTTGTCGGTCTTTGGGTCCTTGAAATCGTAGCTGACGTGTGTATGCCGCCCGCGCTCCATTTAATGGGGGAGCGCGGGCGGCATAGGGGGGTACTACGGGTATTACGGACCCTGACGGGGTCTACGGGTATTACGGGCGCCAGTTCTTCAGGACGCCCTCGTACAGCTCGTCGTCCGTGAGGCCCTTAGGGGTGGGGCCGGCGTGGAAGAAGGACGTGTTGTCCGTCTTCAGCTTGCGGAGGTAGTCGAACGCCTTGTTCTCGTGGTCGCCGAACGCGACGAACGAGAAGAAGAGGCGGGGGTGCGTCTTCGCCGCCTCCGTCAGGGACTGCGTCGCCGGGGTCTTCGCGTCCGGAGCGCCGTCCGTCTGGAAGATCACCAACGCCGGGGCGTCCGGGTCCGCCGTCGCGTCCAGGTGCTTCGTGATCTCCTCGACCGCCGCGTGGTACGTCGTACGGCCCATCCTGCCGAGCCCCGCGTGCACGTCGTCCACCTTCGTGCTCGCGTCCTCGTCCGTCAGCGCGAGGTCCGTCGTGCCGTCGACCTCCGTCGAGAAGAACACGACGCGCACGGTCGGGTCGGCCGGGGAGAGGTGCGTGGCCAGGGCCAGCGTCTGGTCCGCCAGCGCCTGCACGGAGCCGTCCTTGTAGAACGGGCGCATCGACGCGGAGCGGTCGAGGACCAGGTAGACGGCGGCGCGGGCGGTGGTGAGGCCGAGGTGGGCGAGGGTGAGGGCGGAGGCGGTGTGGGCGGTGGTGAGGTGTGGGGGGAGGGGGTTGGGGGTGGGGGCCGGGGTGGGGGAATCGGCGGCGGGTTCCGCTTCGGGGGTGGGGGTCGGGTCGGTGGGGGTGGTGACCGGCTCGGGGGCCTCGGCGGTGGGCTCGGGCTCGGGGGTCGGGTCTTCGGGGGTGTTGTCGGCCTTGGCCTCGGCTTCGGCTTCAGCGGCGGGGGCGTCGGCCTCGGGGGTCGGGTCCGCCGGGGTGGGGGTGGCTTCGGGGGTGGTCGGTTCGTCGACCTCGACCTCGACCTCGGCCTCGGGGAGGGGGGTGGCTGCTGCCTCGGGGGCCTCGGGTGCCGCGGCGAGGGGCTCGGCGGCGGGGGTTTCGGGCTGGGGCTCGGGGGCGTCGGCGGCCGGTTCCGTGAGGGCGTCCGGGGTGGTGGGGGACGGCTCCGGCTGGGCTTCCGGGGCCTCGGGGGTGGGCTCTTCGAGCGGGGCGACGGGGGTGTCGGCTTTGGCCTCGGCCTCAGCTTCGACCTCGGCTTCGGCGGTCGGGGCCGCTGCGGCGGGGGTCTCGTCGGCGGGCTCGGTGAGTTCGGGGGCGGGGGGCGCCGAGGGCTCCGGCGTGGGCTCGGATTCCGCCGCCGGGGTGGAGGTGGGTTCCTCGGACGGGGTTTCCTGGGCGGGCTCCGGGGACTGGTCCTCGTCGGGGGTTACGACGCCGGCGGGACGTTCCTCGGTGGGTTCCGGGGTCGCCTCGGGGGTGGGGGCCGGCTCGGTCGCCGGTGCTGATTCGGCGGCGGGCTCCTCGGTGGCCGGGGCCTCGGCCTCGGGGGCGTCGACGGGCGGCGCCGGCTCGGCCTCGGTCTCCACCTCGGCCTCAGCCTCGGTCTCGGTCTCGGCCTTGGTCTCAGGCTCCGCCTCGGCCGCCTCGGTCTCCGGCGCCTGCGTCACCTCGGGAGCCTCGGCCACCGGCGTTTCGGCGGGCTCGACCTCGGTCTTGGCCTCCGCCTCAGCGGTCTCGGTGCAGGACTCAGCCTCGGTGCCGGACTCGGTCTTGGCCTTGCCCTCCACCTCGGCCTCGGCCTTGCCCTCCACCTTGGCCTCGGCCTCGGCCTCGTCCGAAACCTCGGCCCGCTCGGCCGCCTCGGCCTCCGCCGAAGCCTCCGCGCCCCCTACGGGAGCCCCCGTAGTACCGGCGTCGCCCTCCGCAGGACTCTCGACGGCATCAGCGGACCCCGTGGTACCCGTAGTACCCGAGACCGACTCCCCGGCGTCAACCTTGTGCCCGGTGTCGGCCTCGGCCTCCGCCCCCTTCGGCGTCGTCTCAATCTCGCCCTCGTCGCCCCCCTCGGGAGACTGCGTGGGCGCCGGTACCTTCACATTGTCGAAGGCGGCCGTGACGAGATCGTGCTCGGAGCTGTCCGACTGACGAGGCTCGGGGACCGGCGAGACCGGCGATGAGGAGGGTGCCGGCGTCGGCGCGGGCGCCTCCGCGGGGGACTCCACCGCGGATTCCGCGACCGGCGCCTGCTGGGTAGGAACCTGGTCCGCACCCTCTGCTTCGGCGGCACGCTCCTTGCGTGACCTGCCGAACGCGTTTCGCAGGAGAGTGAGAATACCCATGTGCGCAACCCTTCGCGTGAGTTGAAGCCCGTCAATCCCTGGCCAGGACGGACACGTAAGGTTAGCGGCCCCACATGGCGATCTTGGGCAGGGGTGAGCGGGAAAAGCGCGCGGGTGTCAAACACCCTGCACCGATGCCCGACCACATAAACCGGCCAACTCCGAGGACCCGCCCACCCGTCCCGCCCGGACCCCCTCAACACCCCCTAATCCCCCACCCGTTCATCCTCCGTTCACCCATCGGCCCCGCTCCCGCACAAACACCGCCCTAGCGTCACGCCCATACCAAGGGCGCGCAAGGGGAGAGCAAAGTGCACAAGCTGCTGCCGATCATCGCCACGCAGAACGGTTCCCATCCGGGCGGCCGATCCGCCATGACCTGCCGTTTCCGATGCGGCGACGCCTGCTTCCACGAGGTGCCCAACACCAGTGGGAACGAGTACGTCGGAGACGTGATCGCCGGCGCGCTCAGCCGCCGCTCGATGGTGCGGGCCGCCGCCGTCGTCACCGTCGCCGCCGCGGCGGGCGCGGCCGGTGTCACGAACGCGCCGTCCGCCGACGCCGCACCCCTCACGGGTAAACCCGTAGTACCCGCCACCCCCGGCAAGCCCGACGCCCAGGCGGCCCGTGGCCTGCGGTACGGCTCCGTCGCCCCCAACCTCACCGACGCGGTCGTCGTACCCGAGGGCTACGAGCAGAACGTCGTCATCCGCTGGGGCGAGCCCATCGTGAAGGGCGCCCCCGCGTTCGACCCGGAGAACCAGACCGGCGCCGCGCAGGCCGGCCAGTTCGGGTACAACAACGACTTCCTCGCCCTCCTTCCGCTGCCGGGCGAGTGCGACCGCCAGCTGCTCGTCGCCAACCACGAGTACACCGACGAGATCCTGATGTTCCGCGGCTACGACCCCGCGAACCCGACGCGTCAGCAGGTCGAGGTCGCCTGGGCCGCGCACGGCCTCGCCGCCGTCGTCGTCCAGGAGGACCGCAGGACCGGCAAGCTCACCGCCGTCCCCCGCCACCACCTCAACCGGCGGGTCACCGCGACCACCGAGTTCCGGCTGACCGGCCCCGCCGCGGGCAGCGACCTGCTGAAGACCTCCGCGGACCCGACCGGCCGCAAGGTGTACGGGACGCTCAACAACTGCTCCGGGGGTACGACACCCTGGGGTACGACCCTGCACGGCGAGGAGAACTTCAACCAGTACTTCGCGAACTCCTCCCGCCCGACCGACAAGCGGTACGGCATCGGCACCGGCGCCACCGAGCGCAAGTGGGAACGCTTCGACAAGCGGTTCGACGTCGCGCAGGAGCCCAACGAGGTCCACCGCTTCGGGTACGTCGTCGAGTTCGACCCGTACGACCCGTCCTCCACGCCCCGCAAGCACACGGCGCTCGGCCGCTTCAAGCACGAGGCCGCCACCGTCCGTCTCACCGCCGACGGGCGCCCGGTGATCTACTCCGGCGACGACGAACGCTTCGACTACTTCTACAAGTTCGTCAGCAGCAAGAAGATGAAGCGGGGGTCGTCGCGAGCCGTGCGCGAGCACAACCTCTCGCTCCTCGACGAAGGCACCCTGTACGTCGCGAAGTTGACCGGCGACTCGCCTGCGATCGAGATCGACGGCACCGGAAAGCTGCCCGCGGACGGGGAGTTCGACGGCAGCGGCGAGTGGATTCCGCTGGCGACGGCGACCGCGAAGGGCGCCGTCTCGCACGTCGAGGGCATGACCGCCGACGAGGTGTTCGTCTTCACGCGGCTCGCCGGGGACAAGGTCGGCGCGACGAAGATGGACCGCCCCGAGGACATCGAACCCTCCCCGGTCACCGGCAAGGTGTACGTCGCGCTCACCAACAACTCCAACCGCGGCGTCGGTTCGAACGCCAAGGCGGACGAGGCGAACCCGCGCAACTCCAACAAGCACGGCCACATACTGGAGTTGACCGAGCACCGCAGCCGGCCGGAGTCGCTGAAGTTCGGCTGGACGCTGTTCCTCGTCGCGGGCGACCCGAACGACCCGAACACCTACTTCGCCGGTTTCCCCAAGTCCGGGGTGAGCCCCATCTCCTGCCCGGACAACGTCGCCTTCGACCCGCACGGCAACCTGTGGATCTCCACCGACGGCAACCAACTCGGCTCCCACGACGGCCTGTTCGGCGTCGCCACCAAGGGTGCCCGGCGCGGTGAGCTGAAGCAGTTCCTCACCGTCCCGACCGGCGCCGAGACCTGCGGCCCCCTCATCCAGGACCGCCGCGTCCTCGTCGCCGTCCAGCACCCCGGTGAAATCGACGGCGCCTCCGTCGAGAAGCCCGCCTCCACCTGGCCCGACGGCTCCGGCAAGATCGTCCGCCCCGCGGTCGTCTCGGTCTGGCGCAAGGACGGCCGCGACATCGGGATCTAACTCCCCTTCCCCTGAGGGGACTTGTCCCACCCGGCCGCGAACGCCCAGGTGACCCCCGAGCCCGCCGAGAACCGCAGCCTCCCGGCGGGATCGGTCCGGTTCATCTGGACCTCGTTCATGAACGGCGCCACCTCCCCCGCCTCGCAGGGCACGGTGAAGGTGGCGCCACCGCCCACCACGTCCATCACGAGCCGCCCCACCCCCTCGCACTCGAACGCGACAGCGAGCGTCCCGCCCGCCCGGACGCCCCCGGGAATCGCGTACTCGGCGCTGCCGGTCCGCGCCGGCCCGCTCGCGAGGGCCTTGAGCCCTCCGAGGTCGGGCACCCCGACCACAGCCGTACGCCCCCGCTCGACCGCCCCCGCGACCACCGGCGTCCCGCTTGCCGGTGTCCCGCTCGCCGTAGGCTCCGCCACGGGTCGCGCCGCGCCCTGCGCGCTGCACAAGGCGATCTGAGCGACTTCAGAGCCAGGAAACCTCGTCGCTCACTCCCTGGGGCTACGACTACGGTCGTCACTCATGAGTACCCCTACCCGTACGACCACCCTCTGGCGGCCCACCGGTCCGGAGGAGCTGGCGTTGGTCGAGGCTGCCGGGTGGACGGCGTGGCCGCCCCGGTTGCCGGAGCAGCCGATCTTCTATCCCGTACTCAATGAGGACTACGCCGTACGGATCGCGCGGGACTGGAACGTGCCGGCGTCGGGTGTGGGGTACGTGACGCGGTTCGAGGTGGAGAGCGAGTTCTTGGAGCGGTACCCGGTGCGGCAGGCTGGTGGGAAGACCATTCTGGAACTGTGGGTGCCCGCGGAGGAGCTGGATGAGTTCAACGAGCACATCGTCGGACGCATCGAGGTGGTCCGAGAGTTCCACTGAGCCGCCCGCCCGGCCCCGGGGAAGGATCGCCGGCGCCTGGTGCGCGGCGCTGGCGCTCGCCGGGGTGAGCGTGGTCGTCGGATGCCGGATCGCCGGCGTCGACGCGGTCACCCCGGTGCCCCAACTCCTCGCGTTCCTCCCCTGGTTGCTCGTCCCCGCCACCGGCGCCGCCCTCCTCGCCCTCCTCGTCCGCTGGTGGCCGGGAGCCCTCTGGGCCGCAGCCGTCCTCGGCGCACTGGCCGGGCTCCTCCAGCCCTACGGCCCCGCCGCCGAACCCGACGGCCCGGTCGCCGCCCGCATCGAGGTCCTCACCTCCAACGTCGAGTTCGGCTGGGCCACCGACGCCCTCCTGAAAGCCGTCCGCCGCGAGAACCCCGACCTCGTCTTCGTCCAGGAGTGCGAGTACGGCTGCCAGGCCACCCTCCGCCGCGAACTCGCCGCCCCCTACCCCTACCGGCAGGCGGTCGAGGGAGGTACCTCTGTGGGGTCGCTCATCCTCAGCCGCCTCCCCCTCACCCCCGCCCCGACGATCCCCGCCGAGATGGGCATGCCGGGCGCGGTCGCCGACGTCGACGGCATCGCCGTCCGCCTCCAACTCGCCCACCCCAAGCCGCCGTTGCCCGGTCAGGTGGGTCTGTGGAAGAAGGAGCTGGGGCGGATCGAGGCATGGGCCGACCGGCAGACCGGACCCGTAGTACTCGCGGGGGACTTCAACGCCTCCCAGGACCACGCCGCCTTCCGTCGCATCCTCGACACAGGACTGCGGGACGCGGCCCGCCTCGCCGGACAGAGCCGCGAACCGAGCTGGCCCTCAAGTACGACCCCCGCCTTCGGCACACAGATCGACCACGTCCTGCTGAGCGACGACTTCTCGGCGTCCCACGCCCGCTTCCTCGACCTCCCCGGCACCGACCACCGAGCCCTCCTCGTGGACGTCACCCTGCACAAGCGACGCTGACCGGGGACCCCGCCCGGCTCGGAGACGTACCCGACTCGGGGCCGCCTCCCCCCCCCCCGTACTCAGGGCCGTACCCGTACTACTTCAGTCCCGGCCGACCCCGACCGCCCCGCCCGCGCCCGCACCGCCTTGGCCAGCCGGACCGCCCCCGCCACCGCGAGGCCCCCGGCCAGCAGCAGCCAGGACGCGGTGCGCAGGGTCTCGGTCAGGGCGTCGTACACGGCCGCCGCGGCGATGCGGTGGGCCGGGTCGGTGAGGCCGTCGAGGGTGAGGTACCGGGCGACGACGACCGACAGGCCCAGCAGCGCCCCGCCCAGCGCCGTACCGAGCGCGGTCGCCGTCAGCGCCCGGCGACGGCACGCGGCGAGCGTGATCCCCGCCCCCGCGAACACCACCGCCGCGACCGGCAGCCAGAACCCGGCGACGTCCAGCGCGTGGTAGCTCCTGCGCAGCACGTCGAGGTTCGCGCTGGGTAGCAGAGTGACCGGGTTACTGGGGAACGACGCCTGCACGGCGGCGAGTTGATGCCGGGCCGGGGGTGCGGGCGTCACCGCCACCACCTTCTGCGCCGGGTCCTCCAGCGCCCTCAGCACCGCCGCGTACGTCTCCCGGTTCCCCTCGTCCCAGGCCGCGCGGTAGGCGGGCGTCGCGGTGAAGCGGCGCACCTCGTCCTCGACGATCCGCCGCGGCACCCCGGGCGCCTCCCGGGCCACGCCGTCCACGATCGTCCGCCGCACCGCCGCGTCCGTGGCCAGCGGCGCCAGCGCCCGCACGTACCGCTCCTGGTCCCGCAGCCCGTGCGACGCCCAGAGCGCGAGCGTCGAGAGGGGCACGAGGAGGCAGGCGAGGGCGACCAGCGCGGCGGAGACGGTCGTACGGGGTCTACGGGTGCTGCGGACTCCACGGGGTCTACGGGTACTAAGGGGCATGCGGGTAAGGGGCACGTTTCCAGGCAAGGGGGTACTCGAGAGGTACGCCAGCGGGTTGCCGCCATGTGGGTGCGGGAGCCGCCGACCCGCCCCGAACCGGCCCTTCCCCTCTCCGGTGGAGGGTTCACCCGAACGGGTGTTTCCTGGTGCTGGGGAGAAACGGGGACGTTCAGGGGAGAAGGAGGCCGAATCATGCGCAGTACTCCGGTCCTGCGGACCCTGGCCGCGGCCCTGCTCACCGGTGGCACGCTGGCCGTGGCCGCGGTGGGCACTCATGCGGCGGCAGCGCCATCGACCACTCCACCGACCACGACGCCGGCCTTCGCCGACGGACACGGCGGAGGCGGTGGCGGCGGAGGCGGCGGCCCGATCTGGGGCACCGTCGTCTCCCGCACGGAACTCAACGTACGGTCCTCGCCCACCACGAACTCGGGCGTCGTCACCGCGCTCTCCCCCGGCAGCCAGGACCGCGTGCAGTGCATGGTCCAGGGGCAGAGCGTCAACGGGAACCCCTACTGGTACTGGCTCGTCGGCGCCCAGGGCTGGGCCAGCGCCGCCTTCGTGAACACCGGCGGCGCCTGGGTGCCGACCTGCTCCGACCCCTGCCCCCAGTGGAAGAACGGCAACTGGAGCAACTGGGACAACCCCTACGGCACGAACAACTCCTACGACCCCTACGACACCTCCTGGAGCGCCTCGGGCGCCGGGTCGTGGAGCGCGTCCGGGTCCTGGAGCTGGAGTTCGGCCGGGTCCTCGGGCTGGTGGTGAGCGGATGGCGTGACCGTGACAGGGCCGGGCCCCGGCGCAGGAGCTGCCTCCTCGCCGGGGCCCGGCCCTGTCGGTCGTACCCGTAGTACGGGATACCCGAGTACTACGGGTACGGCGTCAGCGGATGCGGTGGCCCTCTCCGTCCTCGTGGGTGTAGTACCGGTAGAACTGGACGACGAAGAAGCCCGCCGCGACCCCTAGGGACATCATGACCGAGCGCCAGATCGTCGCGCCGGTCTGGCTGTAGACGAAGCCGAAGGCACAGCCCGCGAAGGCCGTCCACAGCAGGGCGTGCAACTCGCGCTTCATGCGCGGGGCCAGGGCGCGCACCGCGACGTAGGCAGCCGCGAAGGCGAGCGCGCTGACGAAGCCGAGCAGCAGGTTCCAGCCGGTGATCGGGCCGCCCGAGCGGCGGACGGCCGCCACCCAGTACCCGTAGACGAGCCCTAGTACCACCGGGACCGCCCAGGCCGCGATCCGGTGCGCGCGGGCGCTGAAGACGTCGTTCGGAGCGTGTGGTGCGGGTGCCGCGTGAGCCATCGGGAGTACTCCTCTCCTGGTCTCTCCCACCCCTGACCTCCAGGGCACACCTAGGGGGAGGCGGTGGCAAGTCGGTCGCGGCGCGGATGCCTCCGGTCGCGGAACGTGGTTCCCTCGCTCCATGCGGCACGGGCTCTTCGGCGTACGGGGGCGCAGGGGGACCTGGCTGGTGCCGTTGGTGCTGCTCGCCGGGATCACCCTGCTGGACATGGGGACCGACGTCCGGTTCCACATCGAGTCGTTCTGCGTGTTCGTCGCGGCGATCGCGGCCGTGCTGTGCGGGGTGCGGACGACCGCGCTGTTCGCGGTGCTGTCGCTCGCCGCGTTCGTCGTCACCGAGGTGCGGGAGCCGGACCGGTACAAGGCGGGCACCGTCGACCTGCTGCTCGTCGCCGTCGGCGGGGTGCTCGCCGTGCTCGCGTGCGCGGCCCGGCTGCGGGCCGAGCGGCGCATGCTGCGGATGGCGGACGTCGCCGACACCACCCGGCGCACCGTGCTGCGCCCGCTGCCCCCCGACTGGGGCGGGCTGCGGCACGCGGAGGTGTACCTCGCCGCCGACGCGGACGCCCGGGTGGGCGGCGATTTCTACGACATCCAGCCCGGCCCGCACGGGACGCGCGTGCTCGTCGGCGACGTCCAGGGCAAGGGGCTCGCGGCGGTCGAGGCCGCGGCGGCGCTGCTCGGGACGTTCCGCGAGGCCGGGTACCACGAGGCCGACCTCGGGGTGGTCGCCGCCCGGCTGGAGACCCGGATGCTGCGCCACCGGGCACACGCGGCGGCGGTCGGGCGGGAGGAGGGGGACCGGTTCGCCACCGCCGTACTCCTCGGGTATCCCCCTGAGGGGGCGGTCGGGGGTGTGGTGGTCGTCGAGGTGGTGGTGTTCGGGCACGAGCCGCCGTTGGTGGTGGGTACCGGGGGTGTACGGGTACTAGGGGGCGGTGCCGGGGACGGGAGCGAGGAAGGCGGCGGGGGCGGTGGTGGGGGCGGACTGCCGCTCGGGCTGAGGGAACTCGGGGGGAGCGGGGACCCTGAGGACCTGTGGGGTAGACCCGAAGTCGTACGGGTCGAGGTCGGGGTGGGGGAGACCGTCCTGCTCGTGACGGACGGGGTGACCGAGGCACGGGACGCCGAGGGGCGGTTCTATCCCCTGGCGGAGGAGGTGGCCCGGGCCCTGGGCGGGGATTCCGGGGTCGCGGAGCCGGAGCGGCTGGTGGAGTTCGTCCGGGAAGGGGCCCTGCGGCACAGCGGGGGCCGGCTGGGGGACGACACGACGGTCTTCGCCGTACGGATGGTGCCGGAGGGGTGAGCGGGGCGGGGGTGGGACAGAGCCGGGGCAGGGGTGGGGGAAGGGCCGGGTGAGCCGGGGTTTGCCGGACCGGGGCTTCCCTTCGCAGTCGTAGCGGCTACGGTGCTGAGGTACGTGATCCATCAGGGGGAGGGACCCATGCCCGGAACGGTGCTGCTGCTGGCGGCTTCGCCTGTCGGCAAGGGCCGCCTGGTGGACGCCGCGTCCGTGCTGCCGGTGCTGGCCGCCGTGCCGCCCGCCGTGCTGTCCGGCACGGACACCGCCAACGTCGTCGAACTCGCCGATCCGCTGGAACCGCAGGCCGTCCTGACCAGGCTGCGGGCCGCCGCCGCGGCGCCCGGTCCGCTGACCCTCTTCGTCGTCGGCCAGCTCCAGCTCGACCGCCGCCAGCGCCTTCCGCACCTCGCGCTGGCCCGCACCACCCCCGCGACCGTCCGCTACACCGGCTTCCCCTGGCACTGGTTCCGCGAGGAACTGCGCCTGCGGGAGCCCGGCGCCACCACCGTCCTGCTCGACCTGCACGCCGACGCCGACTCCTGGGAGTGGCTCCGCGACAACCCGCTCGACTGCGGTCCCCACGTCACCGTCTACGGCCGAGTCGTACCGCCCGGCGGGCGCCGCGGCACCGGCACGCCCTCCTACATGAGAGCCGTGGGCACGATCCTGCGCAGCGGGGGCCGCCCCGGCACCGAGCACCTGCACGGGGCCGCGCTGACGCGGGTGCGGGGCGAGGGGGAGAACGCGGATCTGGTGGTGGAGCCGGGGACGGGGTGGGGGGCCGGTGGGGTCGGTACTACGGGTACTACGGGTACTACGGGTACTACGGGGCTTGCGGGGGCTGGAGGCAGCGCGGGGGGTAGGGGTACTACGGGTATGACGGGCGCCGGGGGCGTCGGTGGCGTCGGCGGGGCGGGTATTACGGGTACTACGGGACGCGCGGGCACCGGGGATGCGGGTACTACGGGTATTACGGGTCCCAAGGGCCGAGCGGACGTCGGCGGCACGGGCATCGGTACGGGTACTACGGGTACTACGGGCCACCCCACGACCGCCCCCGCCCTCAGCCCCGAGCCCACCCTCACCGGCGCCGCGAGTACTACGGGTATCACCCCCACTTCACCCACCGCGCCCATCGCCCCCGCCCCCTCCCGACCCCCCACCCTCCCCATCCCCCCACTCCCGAGCACCGCCCCCACCATCACCGCCCAGCCCACCGACGCTCAGCCGGCCGACCCCCACCCCACCGACGACCCGCACGCCGCCATCACCGCGGCCGTGCAGCGCGGGCGGCACGGTGAGGCCGAGGGGATCGCGGCGAGGTGGCAGGAGACGGCCGTGGAGGCGTACGGGGCCGGTTCGCACGAGGCGTTGCACTGGGCGGAGGTCCGCGCCGACCTGGCGATGTTCGCGGGGGACGCGGAGCGGAGCTGCCGCACCTGGCTCGCGGTGGCCGCGCTCAGGCTGGCCGCGGGACAGCCGGTGGACGCGCCCGAGGTGGAGGCGGCCGTGGACCGTGCGCACCACCAGTGGGGCCGCATCGACACCCTGACCCCGGCCCGCGAGCTGGCCCCGGCGCTCACGGAGCTGCGTACCCGTGTCCCCGGCCGCCGCGAAGGCGCCTTGGACCACATCCAGCAGCAACTGCGGCACCTGGTGCACGCGGAGACCGAGGCACGGGCGACGGCTCCCGCGGCCCGCTGACCGGGCGGGCACCCGGAACCCCGTACGCCGGAGCCCCGTACGCCGGGAGCCCTGAGCCTCGCGCGCCCGGCCCCGAGGGGCCCGTACACCCCGTACGACCCGCCTCCGGGACCCGCCCCGCGGCGGACCGCGACCCGTACACCCCCTACCCCTTCGGTATCACCCGAACAGCCCCACCCCACGGGCCCCCGCCACCCCACCCTGCTATCCACGAAACGTAGGGGGGCGCTGCACCGCTGGTCCGAGCTTCGGGAAAACGAACGAAGGATGTGCCGCCCATGGCCACCACCACGCTCGCCATCAACTTCACCCAGGGACTGAACGACGCCTGGTCCAAGGTCGCGCAGTTCGTGCCGAAACTCGTCGGCTTCCTGGTCATCCTCGCCATCGGCTGGTTCGTGTCGAAGATGATCGCCCGGGTCCTCGACCGCGTCCTGCGCAAGGTCGGCTCGGAGAGGCTCGCGGACCGGGCGGGGGCGGACCGGTTCCTGCGGGACTCGAAGTACGACATGACCGGGATCGTCTGCAAGATCGTCTACTACGCGCTGATGCTGATCACGCTCCAGCTCGCGCTCGGCGTCTTCGGCACCAACCCGGTCAGCACGATGATCAACGGCATCGTCTCCTGGCTGCCGCGCGGCATCGTCGCGGTGGTCCTCGTGGTCGTCGCGATGGCGATCGCCAACGCGGTCCGGTCGATCGTCGGCAGCGCGCTGTCCTCGATGTCGTACGGCCGCACGCTCGCGACGGTCGTGTGGGCCTGCATCCTCGCGCTCGGCGTGATCGCCGCGCTCGGCCAGGCGGGCATCGCGACGACGGTCACCCAGCCGGTGCTGTACGCGGCGCTCGCGGCCGGCGCCGGCATCCTGATCGTCGGGGTCGGCGGCGGGATGATCGGCCCGATGCGCCAGCGCATGGAGCGGCTGCTGACGACCGCCGAGCGCGAGACCACCCGGGCCCGGGACAGCGTCACCGCGTACCAGTCGGGGCGGCAGGACGCGATGACCAACCAGCCGGTCCGGGAGCGCACCGACCAGGACATGTGAGCCGGACGAGGGCCGGCCGGCACCTGAGTACTATGGGTACTACGGGTACGGGCCGGCCCTCACGCGTGTGCTCAGCCCGCCCCGTAGGGGTCGAAGGCGATACCGCTCGGCTTGGCCTTGTTCAGGGTGTCGTTGAACTTGCTGTCCTGGAGCGGGAAGTTGGCGTTGCCCCAGCTGGAGTTGTTCATGATGGTCTGGAGGTTCTTCGACGGGTCCTTGCTGGCCGGGTAGTGGTCCCAGCTGACCAGCGCCGGGTGGTCCCAGCCGCCGTCGGGCCAAGCCTCCGGCGTCTCACCGGACTTGGCGAAGCGGAAGGCGTGGGTGGAGGCGCCGTCCTTGTGGTAGACGATCTTGGCGTGGGCGCCGTCCATCGGCGCCTGGTCGACTGGGATCGTGTTGAACCCGCCGTGCCGCGAGGCCGATATGTACGACGGCTGCGCGGCGCCCTGCTTCACCCAGACCACCACGCACTCCCAGTCGTGGCGGTGGCCGAGCCCCGAGATACCGGTCGGGTCGGCCTGGTCCTTCTCGAAGTACAGGGTGTAGATGATCCCGCACCAGCCGTTGTTGCACTTGACCCGCGCGTAGGTGTTCGCGTTGCCGAGGTGGTCCGTCCGGCAGCCGCCGCCGATCGAACCGCTGGGGTTCAGGCCGCCGTTGAGGTTGCCCCACAGGTCGATCGCCGCCGCCGGGAGACAGCCGTCCGAGTCATAGTCGAAGTACGGCTGGAAGGTTCTCTGGAACGAGGTCGAACTCTCGGGCAGGTTCGACAAGTTGGGGGCGGCCGAGGCCGTTCCGGCGGTCAGGCCGACCGCGAGCGACGTGGTCGCGGCGGCGACGAACGCGGCCTTGGCGAAGCGCTTGTACTCCTGGAACACGGGTGGTTCTCCATGTGCTCGGGGGTGTTTCAGCGGGTGCTGAAGTGACCCTGACAGCACAGAAGTTGAGAGGACAAGCGCTTACTGTGAATTGTCCCTTACGGGTTTTCCACAAGTAGGTCGTGTTCCCGGACCAGCCAGGTGATCGCGGTCAGCCGGCACACCGCGTAGTCGTAGCCCACGGGTTCGCGCCAGTCCAGCTCGTCGAGGGCGTCCAGGAAACCGAGGGCGTAGTCCGCCAGGTCCTCGCGGTGCGGCGGTCGGGGGACGAGGCCCGAGTGGTTCGACTCCAGGCGGTCGCGCAGCTCGGCGACATGCTGGTCGACCGCGGCCGTGAAGGAGGGCTCGAACGCGAACTCCGCGAAACGCGGTGCGTACGAGCTGCTGATCCGGACCAGAGGGGACATTTCTCCACGGTAAGGGTGGAGAGGGGGGATTTCGGAGGGGGTGCGGGCGTGATTCCGGCCACCCGGAACCGGCCTCCAGCACCGGCCTCCGCCACCGGCCACCCGCCGGTGGCCGTCCGCTCAGCGGTCCGTCAGCCGGTCCGCGGTCTGCACGGCGGGGCGCTCGTCCCCTTGCCCGGCCTGCCCCGCGGTCGACGCGAGGACCAGGGCGGTCACGGCTATCAGCGCGGCGGCGAGGCCGCGGGTGAGAGTGGCGGCGGTTCGGGGCACGGGAGACCTCGCAGGAGGTGGTGGCTACAGCGGGGCGGGGGCGCTGTACGACGTGCGTGTCCGGAGTGTCACGCGGCGTTCGGGGTGTCGACCAACCTAGGGGTGTACGGGTATGAGGGCAAGGGGGTCAAGAGGGAGTTGTGCAAGCGGTTTCTGCACGGGGTGTGGAGGGGTCCGGTAGGGGGCGCGCGGGTCCCTCTTCAGAGGTACGGGTCTGTACCGGACTCGATAGCAGATCGTCGCCGTCACAGCTCGCCCTCCGGCGAATCCGGGGCGGCGCACAGGCGTCGCCGCTAGCGTCCCCCGGGTCATGGAGAACCAACGGACCGTCGTCGACGGAGTACGGCTCGCGGCGCGGGTGGCGGTGTACGCCGGCCTCGGCGGCGCCGCGCTCGTCGCGATCGGGACCGTCCTCTCCGTCCTCGGCCCGACGCTCGCGCTCGACCTCTGGACCCCGGCCGTCGCCGCCTGGTGGACCGTCTTCACCGCCGTGGTTGTGCAAGCGGTTCCTTTCCTTCTCCTCGGTACGGTCGTCTCGGCGGCGATCGCCGCGTTCGTCCCGGAAACACTGCTCAAGCGGTTGCTGCCGACGCGCCCCGCGCTGGCCGTCCCGGTCGCGGGGGTGGCCGGGGTGCTGCTGCCGGGGTGTGAGTGCGCGTCCGTGCCGGTGGCCGGGAGTCTGATGCGGCGCGGTGTCGCACCGGCCGCCGCACTCGCCTTCCTCCTCTCCGCGCCCGCCGTCAACCCCGTTGTCCTGGTGGCCACTTCGATCGCGTTCCCGGGGCAGCCGGTGATGGTGCTCGCCCGCCTGGTCGCGTCCCTCGGCGTCGCCCTCGTCATGGGGTGGCTGTGGGTGCGGTTCGGCAAGGAGGAGTGGCTGAGGCTGCGGCTGTCGGAGGGGCGGGGGCGGGCCTCGGGTACTACGGGTATTACGGGGACGCCGAGGAAGACGGCGGGAGTCACGGGGGCGGCGGGGACCGCGGGGACCGCGGGTACTAGGGGTACTACGGGTACTACGGGCTCCTCCCCCAAGACGCGGGCGTTCCTCGGCGGGCTTCAGCACGACTTCCTGAACGCCGGGGGGTTCCCGGTCCTCGGGGCGGCAGCGGCGGCGACCTTCAACATCGTCGTACCCCGCTCGGTGCTGGAACTGTTCACCGGCTCGCCCTGGCTCTCCGTGCTGCTGCTCGCCGGGCTCGCGGTCGTGCTGTGTGTGTGCAGCGAGGCGGACGCGTTCGTCGCGGCCTCCCTCTCCGGGTTCTCCCCGACCGCCCGGCTCGCGTTCATGGTCGTCGGACCGATGGTCGACCTGAAACTGATCGCCCTCCAGGCAGGCACCTTCGGCCGCTCCTTCGCCGTCCGGTTCGCCTCGGCGACCTGGGTGGTCGCCGTCGCGGTGAGCGCCCTCGTCGGGTGGTGGCTCCTGTGAGGCGCTACGGACCGGCCGTCCTGCTGGTGCTCGTCGGAGCGGCGGTCCTGCGCGTCACCGCCTTCAGCGAGCTCTATCTCCGTTACGTACAAGCCGGGTTGAGGCCATGGCTGATCATCTCGGGCGCCCTGCTCGTGCTGCTGGGCACGGCCGCCGGCGTGCGGGCCCGAAGCGAGGGAGACGCGTACGACGACGGCGGCGGCCATTCCCACGACGACGAGACCGACCCGCATCACGGTCAACACCCCGGCCACGGGCCCCGGTTGGCCTGGCTGCTCGCCCTCCCCGCCCTCGCCCTCCTGCTCTTCCCGCCCCCGGCGCTGGGGAGTTACAGCGCCGGACGTGAGGCGGCGGCTCGGGCGGCCCAGGGTGTCGGGACGTTTCCGGCGCTGCCCGCCGGGGACCCGGTCGAGCTGACGGTGGCAGCGTTCAGCTCGCGGGCGATCTACGACAGCGGACGCTCGCTCACGGGCCGGACCGTCCGGATGACCGGGTTCGTCACCCGGGGTGATGGCGAAGTCTGGTACCTGACACGGCTGTTGGTGACCTGCTGCGCCGCCGACGCGACGACCTCCAAGGTGGAGATCCGGGGCGCCTCCGCGCCGGTCGTCGACACGTGGGTCACCGTCACCGGGACCTGGGTGCCGAAGGGGACCCTCGGCTCCGACGCCGCGTGGCCGCCGGTGCTGGCGGCGGGGAGCGTCGTACGGGTGGCGCAGCCGAAGGACCCGTACGAGAAGCCGTAGCAACCGATTGCCGTCGGTTTCTGCCGGGGCGAGGCATCCGCCTGGGTCCGGGCGGGACCCCGGTCCCGGACCCTTGCCCCTTACACCTGCACCCGCCCCTGCTTGCGCACGTCCGCCAGACGGAGCGCGCCGAGCTGTACGGCGATCTGGGTCGCCTCGTTCGCGACGTCGCCGAGACCGCCGTTGGTCAGGGTGTACGCGTCGTCGCCGGCGCGGACCGCGGCGACGTCGAGGGTGAGGGTGGAGGGCTCGCCGTCCTCGTTGTGGCTCGTGAGAGTTACGTGGAGTCCCTGACGTACGTTCCCCGCCTCGGGCAGGGGCGCCTCGGTCACCATGACGTCCTGGACGACCTTCTTGGGCGAGGTGGCGGTGAACCGGGCGCACACCTGGGGGATCGTCTTCAGCCAGGCCAGGGCCCGGTCCACCTCGGCCACGGGGCGCTGCGCGGTCACCTGGAAACGGAGCTGCGCGCCGGTGTCGGCGTCGTCGAGGCCGACGGTCGCGCGGGCGGGGGCGCCGAGGAGTTCGTCGGCGTACAGGGCGTCGAGGAAACGGGCGCACTCCGGGGCCGTGCTGGTCGCCTTCAGCACCCCGTCCCGCCAGGTCGCCGCGCCCCGGGTGGCCGTCCAGGGGGCGCCCAGGTCGGCGACGGTCAGCAGGGCGGCCCGCGCCTGCGCCTCGCTGAGCACGCCGGGGGCCTGCGGACTCGGCTTCGCCGAGGGGGACTTCTCGATGGTCGGCGTGGGGTGCGGGGCGACCGCCGGATGCTCGAGCCCGAGCGCCGCGCACCCCGTCAACGCCCCCGCACACACCAACGCCACGCTCACACCCACGGCTCGACGCACCGCACCCGCCTCCTGACGCAGGGACACCTGCTCCCACGCCAACACCCCGCCCTGAGGCCGACCACCGCGGCGGTCCGTCCGGGGGACGAGGTTCCTGCGGGTGGGTGCGCGGGGCGGGGGTACCTGGGGGTGACGTACTCAGGAGGTAGGGGAGGGGCTACGGGTGACGCTCGGGGGCGGCCCGGGGGCCGCCCCGTAGAACCCGTAGAACCCGTAGAACCCGTAGGCCCGAGGTATCAGAGGGCCTCAGCCCTCCACCGTCTCCAGGTACAGCTTCACGTACCGCTCCACGTCCACCTCCAGAGCCACGTCCACCAGCGCCCCCTCCCTGCTCAGCCCGTGGACCTCCGCCTCGCCGGGGCGGGGGCGGCGGTCGACGACCGTCTGGCCCCGGGTGGGGCCGGGGGCGAGGGAGACCTCGACCGGGAGGAGGGCGGTGGTGAGGCCCTCGGGGTCGGCGACCGCGCAGACCGCGCCCGCGTCACCGAGGCACCCGGTGGGGCTGGGGTCGCCGCTGGTGTCCGGGTCGCGGTGGGCCAGCAGGTCCCCCGCCAGCCGGAGCGCCGGGTTGCCGCTCGCGCGCAGCCGGGCGATGTCGTCCTCGGGGACCAGGACCTGACGGAAGACGTCCAACCCGTACATCGTGAGAGGGACCCCGGCCGTCAGCAGGATCGCCGCGGCCTCCGGGTCGTGCCAGACGTTGAACTCCGAGACCGGCGTGGCGTTGCCGATCTCCACCGCGCCGCCCATGAAGACGATCCGCTCGATGTTCGCGGTGACCTCGGGATACGTCCGCAGCAGCAGCGCGATGTTGGTGAACGGGGCCGTCGGGATCAGCGTCACCTTGCGCGGCGAGGCGAGGATCTCGCGCCGCAGGAGTGACACCGCGTCCAGCTCCACAGGGGTACGGGTAGGGGCGGGGAGCCCGAGGTCCCCCATGCCGTCCACCCCGTGCACGTGCTGGGCCGAGCGGGCCGGCTCGATCAGCGGGCGCTCCGCTCCCCGGGCGACGGGAATGTCCGGCGCGCCCGCCAGCTCCAGCACGGTCAGGGTGTTGCGGACCACCCCGTCGACGTCCGTGTTCCCGGCGACACAGCTCACCGCCCGCAGGTCGATCGCCGGGTGGCGGACGGCGAACAGGAGAGCCAGGGCGTCGTCGACCCCGGTGTCCACGTCCATGATCACGGGGATGGGCTGAGCGGTCACGTCGAGGACCCCTTCCGTGCGGTGGTCGGTCGTACGGTGGCGGAGCTGCCGCGGCCGGCCGCAGGGGACGGCCGCCGCCCCCGACCCTATGCCGTGCCGATCACTCCCACAGGGCGGTTCCCCGGGCCGCCGACCGTTCCGCGACCCGCCGCACCAGCTCGGCCACGCCCAGCGGCCCGACCTGCCGCCCGTCCCGCAGCCGTACGGCGGCCAGCCCGCCCGACGCCTCCCGCTCACCGATCACCGCCTGGTACGGCACCAGCCTGGCGCCCCTGATCCGCGCCCCCAGGGTCCCCTGGTCCGGCCCGGCGTACGCGACCCTGATACCTGAGGACTCCGCCTCACGTACTAGCTCCAGCGCATGGGCCTCCTGCACCTCGGAGACGGGGAGCACCACGAGCTGCACCGGGGCGAGCCAGACGGGGAACGCGCCGCCGTGCCGTTCGATGAGATGGGCCACCGCCCGCTCGACGCTGCCGACGATGCTCCGGTGGACCATGACCGGCCGGTGTTTGGCCCCGTCCGCGCCGATGTAGGTGAGGCCGAACCGCTCGGGCTGGTGGAAGTCGATCTGCACGGTCGACAGGGTCGCCTCCCGGCCCGCCGGGTCGGTGATCTGTACGTCGATCTTCGGGCCGTAGAACGCGGCCTCGCCCTCCGCCTCCTCGTAGTCGACGCCCTCAAGTGCCTTGCGTAGCAGAGCGGTTGCCCTGCTCCACAGCTCGGGGTCGGCGACGTACTTGCCGCCCTCGCCGGGCAGCGACAGCCGGTACCTGGACGCCTCGATGCCGAGGTCGTCGTACGCGCGGCGGATCAGGCGCAGGGCCGCGCTCGCCTCGTCCACGGCCTGGTCGAGGGTGCAGAAGACATGGGCGTCGTTCAGCTGGATCGAGCGGACCCGGGTCAGGCCGCCGAGGACGCCGGACAGCTCGGAGCGGTACATGCCGCCCAACTCGGCGAGCCGCAGCGGGAGTTCACGGTAGCTGCGGGCGCGGGAGCGGTAGATCAGGGCGTGGTGGGGACACAGGCTCGGGCGCAGTACGACCTCCTCCGAGCCGAGCCGCATCGGGGGGAACATGTCGTCGCTGTAGTGGTCCCAGTGGCCCGAGATCTCGTACAGCTCCCGTTTGCCGAGGACCGGCGAGTACACGTGCCGGTACCCCGCCGACAGCTCCAACTCCCGGACGTACTGCTCCAGTTCGTGGCGTACGACCGCCCCGTCCGGGAGCCAGTACGGCAGGCCCGCGCCCATCAGGGGGTCGGTGTCGAACAGGTCCAGTTCGCGGCCGAGGCGGCGGTGGTCTTCGTGCGCGTCCATGTCGGTCTCCTCACGGGGGCGAGGCGGGTGGACCGACGGCGAAGCCCCGGGGCACCCGCCCCGGGGCTTCTTCGAACAGCTCAGCTGTCAGCGCGCCGGGACGTTGTCCGGCGTCGTCGTGCGTGACGAGTGGGCGCGCTGCATGCGGTCACCGTAGAGGTAGGGCCGGCGGAGCGCCACGGGTTTTACGGGGTGTACGGGGCGGGTGCGGGTCGTACGGGTACTACGGCCGTGCGGCTGCCGGGCGGGGTACTACGGGTATTACGGGTCGCCCCCCGGCAGCCGTGAGTACTACGGGTACTACGCGGGTGCTACGGGTTCACGCCTGTGTCCCGCGCCGCCGCCGCGTCGCGACCACGATCGCCGCGCCGCCCGCGAGGAGCGCCGCCGCGCCGCCGATGACGACGCCCGTGTTGTTGCCCGCGCCGGTCTCGGCGAGGTCGCCCTTGCCGCCGTTGGGGGTGGGGGCGGCCGGGGGCGCGCTCTCGGAGGTGGAGGCGGACGGGGTGGGCGTCGGGGACTCGGAGGAGCCGCCGTCGCTCGGCGGGGTGGACTCCGACACCGGCGTGGAGGGCGACGGCGGGGCCGAGACAGGCGGCTGCTCACCCTGCGACGGCGAGGCGGAGACCGGCGGCTGCTCGGCGGGCGGCTCCTCGACGGGCGGGTTGGCCGGGGGCTGCTCGGTGGCCGTGCAGTCCTTCGTCCCGCCGTTCCAGGCCGCGATCAGCTTGTCCTTGATGACCGGCCGGTCCGGACCCTTGGGCAGGTCGCCGTGCTCGAAGCCGTCCTGGACGTCCTTCTTGCCGTCGAACTTGACCGCGCCCCGGTAGAGGTCGATCTGCGCGTAGCAGCCGGAGTTGGGGACGGAGATGTCGAGCGTGTCCTTCTGGCCCTTCTTCACCGTGACGGTGTCGAAGTCGACGAAGACCTGCTCGCCGGAGGTGTTGAAGGTCGGGCCGTGGGCCAGGTAGGAGGCGAGGGAGACGGTGCAGGTGCCGCCCGTGCCGAGGACCGTGACGTGGACCTTGCCGTCCGTGGAGGGCTTCAGGTTCTGGTCGTCGACCTTGACGGAGTCGAAGAAGGAGGTTCCGTCGAGCGAGAACTGGCAGCGGTCGGCCTCGGTCTTCTCGCCCGCGCCGGTGCCGGGCTTGTACTGCCCGCCGCCCTGCCAGCCGTTGCCGCCCCCGGTCGCCCAGGCGCCGGACGCGGCGGCCACGGAGGCGGCGGCGAGGGCGAGCGACGCGACGCCCGTCCCCAGCAGGCGGCGCGCGGTGACACTTCTCGCTATGGACATGCGTATCCCATCTCGGCGCGACCGATATGACGGCATGACGGCACGTCAATTCGGTTGTTGCCAGGGGTGACTTGGTCGGATCACGTGGCTGGTCGCCGCCGACCGCCGTGCGTGGGCGGCCGGTTGGACCAGGAGGGACACCCGGCGCGCGGGTCGTGCGCGCCAGGGGTGTGAGCGCCCATCGTGATCTTCCCTTGGGAAGCCTGTCAACTCGCCTTGAGCGGGCGGTGCTTACGGCCGGATCAACCGCCGTTGTTGTTGATGCCGTTGTTGTTGTTCCCGACGTTCCCGCCGTTGTTGTTGCCGTTGTTGTTCCCGCCCGGTGCCGCGGTGACGCCCGCGCTGGCGCCGGCGATGCGGTCGATGTCGACCGGCGTGGAGGTGGCGGTGGGCGGCGGGGTCAGAACGAGCACCTGGCCACCGGGGACACCGGGCGGCGGGGTCAGGTCCGACTTGGGCAGCTTCGGCGGGGTGGTCTGCTGGAACAGGGACTGGTCGATGTCGACGAGACCCGTCTGCTCCATCACCGTGATGTGGTCGAGGACCGTGTCGTTGGCCTGGTCGGCGAGCGCGCGGACCAGCGTGTTCTTGGTGGTGGAGCGGACCTTCGCGACGGTGTTGAAGATCGAACCGTGCGTGATGCGCAGGATGTTGGCGAAGTCCCGGTCGAACTGGTCGCCCTTGGTGTCGGACGTCAACTGGCTGACGAAGCCGACCTGTTGCGGGCTCGCGACGTTCGGCAGCGTGATGTTGAGCATCGGCGCGATCTTGCGGCACGTGGTGTCGAGGGCGGCGTGGCCGTCGATGAGGTGCTGGCTCGCGATGATGACGCCCTGGTTGGTGCCCTTCTGGACGCCCAACTGGCCGACCGGGTACTCCCACAGACCGGCCGCGCGCACCTTCACCACGAAGTCGCGGTCGAGTTCGGTGAGCGGCCCCCACTGCGTGTTGGCGATGACCCTGTCGTTGGACGCGGAGGCAGTGTCGACACCCAGCATCGATGGGTAGACGAGCGCGGCGAGTGTCATGCTCAGGGCGCCGCCCACGAAGAGAGTTCCCATCGCGTTGCGTGAAAAGCGCACCGTGCCTCCAGCCCGGTCGGGGAGCCCGCTGCGCGTGGGCTGCGGGGTCGGACGTACAGGAGTACGGGCGCGAGGCACCTGTGACTCACCTGGGTGCCGAAAAACTTTCCGGGACGGCCCCTTTGGTGCTCCGTTGACCAGGGCTACCATCCTTTGACCTGGTCCCGGGGTATTACTGGTCCAACCCTTAGAAAAGCGCGGGCGAGCGGTTGCTTACCGGCGTCTTACATTCGCGGCATGCCCCCACAACCACGCGCGTTGCCGCAGTTGCCCGTGCTGCCGTACCGGAAACCGACCAAGGGTCGGGACTACTGGGTGCTGGACGACGTCCTCCCCGGGGTGGACGCCGTACGGGAGCGGTGTCTCGCCAAGGACGACTGGGTCAGGGGGTACCCGTACACCTCCGAGACCTGGCCGGGACTGCGGGCCATGCCCGGCCTCGAACCGGGTGAACTCGCCCGCGTGGAACGGCTGGTGAAGCAGGCGACCGGCGCGAAGGAGCTGTGGGTGCAGGAGGCGCCCGGCGGCGGCACCCTCAACCACAACTGTGTCCAGGTCGTCGGCGAGGGGGAGAGCGAGCCCCGGCCGCACACCGACTCCCGGTCGCTGTGCCGGTACGCCGCCGTCCTGTACCTGAACCCCGTGGCCCCGAAGGATTGTGGGACCGCTTTCTACCGGCAGTCCCTGCCCGGCGGCAGGCTCGGCGGGAACGTCGTCCAGGCGCCCCACAACAACCTCGTCGACGCGCTCCGCACCCGGTTCGTCGCCCCCGACGCCTTCGAGGAGGACGTCCGCGTCCCCCACAAGTACAACCGCCTCCTCCTCTACAACGCCAACCTCGTACACAGCGCAACCGGTTACTGCGGGACGACACTGGAGGACAAGCGGATGACGGCCGTCTTCTTCTGGATGGCCTGAACGCGCCCCCGAACGCCACCCCGGCGCTCCCGTACCCCACCCTCCCCACCCCTTTCACCCCTCGCGCACGTTTTCGAGCCCCGTCCCCGGGGCGAGTGATACCTACGCCTTCTCGCGCCATTCACGCTCGGCAGCAGTGTGCTTACGCTGTGATGAGTGACAGGGTGTGGAGGGCCGGCGCGAGCACGGGGGACAGATGGGATTCGGGTTCGGACAGCGGCGGGGCGGCCAACTCCCCGTGGAGCTCACGAGCTTCGTCGGCAGGGCGGAGGAACTGTCCCTGCTGCGCGACGCGTTGGGCCGGGCCAGACTCGTCACCCTGGTCGGCCCCGGCGGCGTAGGCAAGAGCCGTACGGCGCTGCGCGCGGCCGGCACCTCGGCCGCGCGGTTCGCCGACGGGGTACGGCTCGTCGAACTGTCCGCCCTGCGCGACCCGGAGTTGGTGCCGGCGACCCTCGCGGGCGTCCTCGAACTCCCCGAACAGCCCGGCATGAGCCCGCTCGACGCCGTCGTCGAACACCTCCGCGACCGGCGCATCCTGCTCGTCCTCGACACCTGCGAACACCTCGTCGACGCCTGCGCGATGCTCTGCGACATCCTCCTGCGCGAGGCCCCCGGCCTCAGCGTCCTCGCCACCAGCCGCCAGCCGCTCGACGTCCCCGGCGAGCACTGCGTCCCCATCACCCCGCTGAGCAGGCGGGACGCGGTCGACCTGTTCGTCCAGCGGGCGGCGGCCGTGACCGGCGCGGCCCCCCTCGACGAGAGCGACCGCGAACGCACCCTCGCCCTCGTCGACCGCCTCGACGGCATGCCGCTCGCCCTCGAACTCGCCGCCGTACGGCTGCGCGCGGTACCCCTCGCCGAACTGGTCGCCCGTCTCGACCAGCGGTTCGAGGTGCTGACCGGCGGTCGCCGCACCGCCCTCACCCGGCACCAGACCCTGCGTACGGCCATCGACTGGTCCTACGACCTGTGCACCCCGCACGAACGCCTGCTGTGGGCCCGACTCTCCGTGTTCGCCGGGTCGTTCGAGCTGTCGTCTGCCGAACAGGTCTGCGGGGACGCGGAGTTGCCGCCCGGCGAGGTGGTGGAGGCGTTGATCGGGCTGGTGGACAAGTCCGTCGTGCAGCGCATCGGCGAGGACGGCGGACGCTACCGGCTCCTCGACACGATCCGCGAGTACGGCGCGGGACGGCTCGGCCAGGACGACCAAGAGGCCGTGAAACAACGGCACTTCACGCACTACGAACGTCTCGTGGGCCGGTTCTGGGACGAGTTCCTCAGCCCCGCCCAGGTCGTCCTGCACCGCGCCGTCCGCGAGAACGTCGCCGATGTCCGGGCCGCCCTGGAGTACGGCTGCGCGGCGGACGGCCGGGCCGTGGAGGCGCTGTGGCTGGCGGCGCGCCTCGGACCGTACTGGCGGGCCGCCGGCACCCTCTCCGAGGGCCACCACTGGATCGACAAGGGCCTCGGACTCACCCCGCAGGACTGCCCCGAACGGGCCTGGGGCCTGCTGATGACCGGCATCTTCGGGGTCTGGACGGGCGATCTGGAAACCGCTCTCGACCGTTTTCCGCAGGCGTACGACGTGGCGCGCAGGTGCGGTGAGGGGCGGGTGGTCCTTTCGGCCGAGGGATACCTGGGAGCCATGACCGCGTTCGGCGGCGCCGTCGAACAGGGGCTCGCCGAGGTCGAGGCGGCCCGGCGGCGCATCCTCGACTCCGGGGACGGGCTCGCGATCGGCGTCATCCACTACGAAGCCGCCCTGCTGCGGGCCGTGTTCGGGGACACCGACGGGGCGCTGGAACTGTGCGCCACAGGTATGTCGTACCTCGACGGGCACGGGGAACGGCAGCTGTACGCCTCGACCGTCGCGACCAAGGGGCTCATCCTCTACCTCACCGGGGCGCACACCGAGGCCGTCGAATGCTTCCGGCTCGGGCTGGAGGCCGCCGCCGAGATAGGGGAGATCCTGGTCGCGGCGCTCGCCTGCCTCGGTCTGTCCTGGCACGCCGCGCAGCATCAACGGCACGTCCGTGCCTGCTGGTTGATGGGGTACGCCGAGCACGCGCGCCACCTCGGCGGCGATCCCGTCACGCTGCTGCCGAGGCTGCTGGAGGAGCGGGAGGCCGTGCAGAAGTCGGTGCGGGCCGCCCTCGGGGACGAGGTGTTCGAGCGCTGGCGGGAGAGCGGGGCACGGATGTCGGGGCGCGAGGTGCTGGAGGCGGTGCGCGCGGACGCCGACCTCCCCGTCCCCGCCGATCCCCCCGCCGGCCGGCGCGTCCCCGGCGCCCGGCACACCCTCGACAGCCGGCCCCGCTCCGTGGACGCCCTCACCCGGCGCGAGCGCGAGGTCGCCGCCCTGGTCGCCCAGGGCCTGTCCAACCGGGAGATCGCCGAACGCCTCGTCATCTCCAAACGGACCGTGGACGCGCACGTCGAACACATCCTGGCCAAGCTGGGCATCACGTCGCGCACGGAGATCCCGACGACGGTGGGGCCTTGACGGATCGGGCCCTCAAGCACCGGCCCCTCAAACACCGGCCCCTGAAGTACAGCCCCTTGAAGTACGGGCCCCAAAGCACCGCCCCTTGAAGGACTACGGGTATGACAGGGCACGCCCCTAGGGGAGCCCCGTCGGGGCCGTCCCGGACGGGCTAGGGGTACGTACGCATACGGCAACCCGCCCGCACCGGCCGCTAGGTGTACGGATCTTCCCCTACGCGACTGCGCCCGCGCCCCGAGGTGCGGCAGCCTGGTCGTGCCGCCCGGGGGACGGGAGGGGCCGGGTCCGACAGGCTGGACCCCACGGCCGCTGTCATGGCATGGCACCCGGCCCCGCACCTCCCCTCGGCGGCGACACAAGCGGGGCTGCCCCTGGTCGGCGGGGCAGCCCCCACCCGGCGCCGCAGGGCGGGAGCACACCGGCCTCCCGCCCTCCGGCGCCGAGCGTCCCGCCGGCGACCGACGCCGACGGGAACGCTGGAGAGGGCCGGGAGCGCCGGTCAACTGCCTTACTTCTTGCGGAACTTCGCCTTCAGCGTGTGGCTGTGGCCGTCCGAGAAGCTGACGATCGCCTCACCCGAAGGGCTCCCCGCGTACGGACGTCCGTCGAGCAACCAGCCTGCCAGGACATGCCCCTTGGCCGGTCTCGCCGTGACGATCGCGGTGTCGCCGACCGCGTACTTGCCGGTGCGGGCCGCAGTCAGCGTGCCGTGGCCGTGCGGGCACAGTTCCAGGGTGAGCGTGCGCGGCGCGAACACCGCCTCCAGCCCCTGGTCCGAATCGCCGACCCGCACGCCGACCCGGGAGAGGTCACCCGCGTAGGACCCGCTGCTCAGCTTCCACCCGGCGAAGCTCCAACCAGCCGCCGGGACAGCCTCGTAGAGCAGGTCGGTGCCGATGAGCGGGTCCCCCGCGGCGAGCGACTTCTTCGTCGGCGTCGCCTTGACCGTCCCGCTGCCGGACGACTTCGTGGTCACCTTCGCTGTGGGGGTCGTGCCCTTCTTGAACACCGCTTGCAGGACACGGTCGTTGGCGGTCGTGACCGCGAACCGGGTTGCCGTGGAGGTCTGTTGCTTGCCGTCCAGCATCCAGCGGTCGAAGACGTACCCCTTCGCGGGTGTCGCCGTGAAGTAGACCGTCGCGTTCTTCGCGTACGGGCCCGGGGTCTCCGGGGCGACCGTGCCCGAGGCGGCCGGGGAGACGGACGTCGTCACCCCGCACAGCGAGTCGTCCGTGACGGCCGTGCGGTAGGCCGCGACCGCCTTGCCGCTCGCGCCGAGGACCGCCGCCGAGTCCGCCGAGTCGGTCTGCGTCATCGGCTTGCCGAGCGGCAACCCCCGATAGTTCTGGCTGGAGTTGGAGAACCGGTTGACCCGGCCGCAGCCGCCCTTGGTCGCCGTGCGGCAGCTCGATTCGTACGCCATCAGCGTCGAGAAGTCGCCCTTCGCGGGGAAGTAGCCGCTCGCCCCGTTGTCGGGCTGGCCCGGGTCGGTCGTCCAGTCGTGGTTGGAGCCGAGGTTGTGGCCGATCTCGTGCCCGAAGGAGTAGGTCGCGATCGCGGACTGGGCGACGACCGTGTACGTCCACTCCGCCCAGGCCGGCCCCGCCGGAGCGGGGATGTACCCGATACCGCCGGCCGCCGTGCCGCCCGCGATCACACTGACCTGGTCCGCCCCGTACTGGTCGCGCAGCGCCGGCAGCGTGTCGGCGATCCCGTCGCCCTTCTTCGCGAACGCGGCGAGCGAGGTGCCCGAGACGGTGTCGTACGCCGCCGGGACGTCGACCGGCGTCGTGTACACCAGCCGCAGGCGGACGTCGATGCCGCTCGCCGAGAACGCCTCGTTCGCCAGGGAGACGCCCTTCACGGCCTGGGCGCGGATCTGGGCGTCGCCGCCCGCCTCCGCCCTGGCCTTCGGGGTGTACGCGACGAGCGTGTCCACGACCGAGATGTTCGCGCCGCCCTTGCAGTCCGCCTTGGGAGCCTTACGGGGACCACCCGGACTGCCAGGGGTATTACGGGTCGTACGAGGGTCGCGGGCCTCGGACGCCGACATGCCCCCCGCCCCTGCCCCTGCCCCGGCCCCCGGCGCCCCCCGCACGGCCCGGGGCGGCACCACCTGCTGCTCGTGCTCGTCCACCAGCGGCGTCGTCTCGGAGATGACGACCTTCCCCGGCCCGGTCGCGGTGATGTCGAACAGCGCGCCGCCCAGGGCGAACTGGGCGCCCAGGTACTCGTTGCCGGCCGTGCCGTCGCAGCCGCCGGTCAGGGTGACCAGGACCGTCTGGTCGGTGGTGCCGGGGACCTCGCCGCGCCAGATGAGGTGTCCGTCGACCGTCTCGCGGCCGGTCTCCACTGCCTTCACCAGGACGTCGTCGAAGAGCGGGAAGCGCACCTCCTGCCCCGGCTTCGTCCCGCAGATCGGTGCGAGCGCCTCGTCGCGGATCGTGCCCGCACGCTGGCGGACGGCCGTGCCGGAGGGGGAGAGGGCCCGCGACGAGTCGAGTCCGTCGGAGGTACTACGGGTACTACGGGTACCACGGCCCTCCGGGGTCAGGACATCGCCCGGGGCGGGAGCCGCCGCGGCTCCGAAGGGGGACAGGACCTCAGGGGTACGACCGTGGGCGGAGGCCGGGGTGAGGCCGGCCGCGCCGAGGACGACGGCACCCAGAGCCGCGCAGGCGGCCCAGCGCCGGGCGCGTTCTGCCTTGAGTTCGGCCCCTGGCCGGTACTGACGGGTGGTCATGCACTGCCTTCCTGATCGCCCCCGGACACTGCCCCACTCCCTCACCCACAGGTGTGACCGGTACTACGAGTGCCCTGCGCGGGGTTCCGCGGAATCACCCTTGAGTGACCGTCTCGTTCACCCGTCAGGCCGGGGGAATCGCGCACCCGTGCGGGTCAGCCTCCGGAGTGGCGGAGCGAACGCGCAGGTGACGGACTTGATCATCGCCGTATGCGTACAAAACGACGGCTCGCCGTCCTCGGCTCGCTCTCCTGTTCGGCCCTGATGATGACGGGCCCCGCCTTCGCCGAGGCCGCCGCCTGCACCGCGCCCCAGGGCAACTGGACCGGCTTCCAGCTCGACGGGGTCCACACCAGCGTCAGCGCGCGGTGGAAGGTCCCGACCGCCGACTGCACGTCCGCGACCGGCAACCCCGACGGCCTCACCGACCAGTGGGTGGGCTTCGGCAGCGGCGACAGCTGGAAGGACCCGCTCAACCAGATCGGCACCAGCGTGGAGTGCGACGCCGGGAAGGCGACGTACTACGCCTGGTGGGAGCAGTTCCCGGCGAACTTCGTGTACGCGAAGCGCGCGGTCGGGCCCGGCGACGTCATCCAGGCGAGCGTCAAGACCGCGAAGAACTCGCAGGACTACGAGATGTACCTCAAGAACGTCACCCGTGACTGGTGGCAGACGGTGCACGTCACCGGCCCGCCCTCCGGCACCCAGGTCGAGGTGATCACCGAGATCCACGACTGGGGCTCGGCGGTCACCGACGGCGTCCGGTACGACGACGTCCTCGTCGACGGCAAGCCGTTCACGAACTTCTCCAAGTCGTACTACCTGTACTCCGCCCAGTTCGGCGGGGTCTGCGTCAACACGGCCACGAGCGGGACGAGCACGCTGCTGACGCCGACGAAGAAGACCCAGATGCGGGCCGTCGCCCGGGACGCGGTGATCCACCCGGGCTGAGCCCGCTCAGGGTCTACGGGTCGTACGGGTACCGGGCCCGCCCCGCGCCGTCCTCGCGCGGGGCGGGCCCCGCCTGTCGTACCCCTAGTACTCAGGAGTCAGTACTCGGGGCGGTACTCGGGGTTCACCTCACGACCCGTACCGACTTCCTCTTCAGCCACGGCAGCGGCGACACCGCCGACCCCAGGTACGGCGTGATCCGCACCTCGAAGTGCAGATGCGGCCCGGTCACGTTCCCCGAAGCCCCCGACAGCCCGATCCGCTGCCCGGCGGCGACCCGCTGCCCCTTGCGGACGTCGATGCGGGAGAGGTGCGCGTACTGGGTGAAGTAGCCGTCGCGGTGGCGGATCAGGATCTGGTTGCCGAAGCCGTCGCCGCAGGTGGTGACCCGGACCTCGCCCGCGCCGACCGCGTAGACGGGGGTGCCGGCGCCGACGGCGAAGTCCTGGCCGGTGTGCCGGTTCTGCCAGCGGCTGCCCTTCGCGGCGTACCCGGCGGAGAGCCAGTAGCCACGGGTCGGAGCCGTCCAGCGGGAGACCGCGCGCGGCGCCGCGGTCGCCCGGCCCTTCGGACAACTCGCGCCCCTCCCCGAGGGGTTGACGGCGACCGGGTCGCCGAGGGCGCGCCCATGCGCCCGCAGCATGTTCCACAGCCGGTCGCGGACCGCCGTACGACGGCGCTCGGCGGCCCGGACCCGCTTCGGCGCCGCGTCCGAGCGGCGCAGCAAGTCGGCCTGGGCGCGCGCCCGTTCGTGCTCCTGGACCAGGCGCGCGGCCCGGTCGCGGACGGAGTCCCGGGCGTCGGCGGGGGCGGCGGTGAGGGCGACCAGGAGGACCGCTCCGATCGCGGCGCCGAGGCGGTGGGGACGCATGCGCGGTTTTCGTAGCATTGTCGGATCATCTAGGCCGGATGGAGTCCCTGAGAGGTACGACAGACGGGTTGCGGGGCCGTTCCCCCGGATGGCGTCAAACCCGTGACCCAAGCGGGCGTGATCATCGGAATGTCGGGACCGGCCGGCCGGCGGGCCGTGCTGGCATGACCCCGTGCCCGTACGGAAAGGACCCCCCACCGTGACCTCTGGTCTGCGCCTGTCCCGGATCGCCCTCGTCCCGGCCGCCGTCTGCCTCGCCCTGCTCCAGCCGGTCACCGCCGCCGTCGCCGACGGCCCCGAGCAGGAGGCGGACAAGAAGGCCGCCCCCGCCGCCCCGGCCGAGCCCGCCGCGCCCGCCGCTCCCCCGATGTCCATCGAGATCACCGACGGCGTCGACAAGGCGGCCGGCGGCGACAAGCTCGCCTACCGGATCATCGTCCACAACCAGGGCGGCGAGGCCCTCACCGACCTCCGTGTCGAGCAGCGCGTCCCGGAGACCGCGGGCCGCCCCGAGGCGTCCGAGGGCGGCCAGGTCGCCAAGAACGGCGTCATCACCTGGACCGCCGACGTCAAGCCGGAGGCGAAGGCCGAGTTCACCTCCCGGATCGAGCTCGGCAGGACGGACGAGAAGGCCCTGCGCGCCGCCAGTACCGCCTGCGCCTTCCTCAACGGCGCCAAGGCCCCCACGGTCTGCGCGAGCGACCTCGACACCCTCCCCGGCGGCGCGGCGGGCCCCGAGGGCACGGCCGCCGAGAAGAAGACCGCGGGCATCGGCACCACCGGCCTCGCGATCGGTGGCGCCGCGGCAGCGGCGGGCGTCGCCGCCGTCGGCTTCATGGCGGTACGACGCCGGCGAGCCGCCGCTAACTGACGCGACGTCACCTCAGGCCGCCCCCTCCCGAGTTGCCCAAGTCGGCACGCTCCGGAGGGGGTTCAGCGTTTCTTGCCCAGCAGCGCCTTGTAGACGGCCGACGACCTGGGGTTCGAGCGGCACCGCCAGACGCCGTGCGGACAGTAGTCGCTGATCGTCTGGTACAGCGGCTTCTGCCGGGCGATCCAGTCCAACATCCCCCGCATGTATGCCGGGTTGTCGCCGTTGTCGAACAGCCCCCACTCCGGGAACGCGATCGGCTTGCGGTGGGCGCGGGCGAAGCGGACGTGCTCCCTGAGGCCGTACGGCTCGTTCAGCTGGGTCGTGAAGGACATGCCGCGCGGGGAGTCGTAGGCGTCCATGCCGATGATGTCGACGTGCTTGTCGCCCGGGTAGCAGCGGGGCCAAGGGATCGCGTCCCGGCCCCTGTTGGGGGTGAACTCGAAACGGAACCGCTGCCCGGGGACCTTCCGCATCGCGTTCACGATCCGCACCCAGTACCGCTTCCACGCCGCCGGGTCCGGGCCGCAACGGTGCGTGTACGTGATGCCGTTCATCTCCCAGCCGAGGACGAGGACCGTGTCGTTCAGACCGAGACTCACGAGGCGCCGGGCCAGGGCGGTGAAGTGGGCGTCGTACGCGCCCGTCGAGCCCTTGCGGAGTTCGGTGCGGACCGTCGCGTCCGGGAGATGGGCCTCGTTCCGTTCCAGGAGAGGGACGTTGAGGACGAACAGGCGGTCCTTGCGGGCCGCGCGCCAGGCCGCCCAGTGCACCAAGTACCCGGGAGCACCTTCGATGTTGGTCCAGCGGTCGCCCGGCAGATAGGCGTGGCCGACGGTCGGGACACCCCGCCCGAGCCAGGTGCCGAGACCGGCGATACGGGCGATGCCGTCGGAGCCGTAGCCGACGTACGCGCCGAACTTCACCGAACCGGGAGACGGCGGCGGGCCGGACAGCGCCGCGCGCGCGTCCTCGCCGCGCGACAGCGGCACGCAGGACTGGCCCACGAGCAGCAGCAGGGTGAGCAGCGGGAGGAACAGGACACGCACACGAGACGACACAGCGGGTCATCATCGCCGGGTACGCTCCCGCGCGCCCCCGGACTCGCCCTCGAACCACTCGTACCGGGGATTTTCCGTCGTACGTTTCTCCGCTTTCCCGGCGGCCCCGGAGACGGTCCCCTACGATCTGCGAGCTACCCCCTGAGAGCTACCCCTCGGGAGCTACTACCCGGGAGCTACGGCGCCGGCGTGCGCGTCAGGTACACGTCCACGGCGTCCTCGTGGTCCAGGACGAAGCCGTGCCGTTCGTAGAGGCGGCGGGCGGGGCTGCCCTGGAGGACGTTGAGGTGGACCGGGCGTTCCGTGCGGGCCAGGGTCTCCCGGAGGACGCCGCTCCCGATGCCCCGTCCGTGCAGGCCGGGGGCGAGGTAGAAGTGCTCCAGCCAGTCGCCGTCCGGCGCCGGGCGCAGGGCCACGCAGCCCGCGATCTCGCCGTCCACCTCGATGATCCGGGTGTGCGCGGGGTCGTACGCGTCCCTCAGCCGGCTGCGGACCCGGTGCTCGTCGTACCGGCCCAGGCGCTCCAGGTCCGGGCGCATCGCCGTCGCCCGGATGTCGAGCAGGGGTTCGAGGTCCGCGGGGGTGGCCTCGCGGGTGGTCCACTTTTCGGTCATGGCGAAAATCGTACGAGGTGGCTCTGTGGGGGTAGGGGGAATCACCTGGGGGCCAGGGCCTGCGGGGGTTCCTGCGGCTCCGGGGTCTCCGGCGGGGGGACCGGGGCGCCCGGGAGGGTGACCGTCGCGACCGTGCCGCCGCCGTCCGCGCGGGTCAGGGTGACGTCGCCGCCCGCCTGCTGGACCGTGCGGGCCACGATGGACAGGCCCAGGCCGGAGCCGGGGAGGGCACGGGCCGAGGGGGAGCGCCAGAAGCGGTCGAAGACGTGCGGGAGTTCGTCCTCCGCGATGCCGGGGCCGTGGTCCCTGACGGTCAACGTGCCGTCGGCCAGGGTGACTTCGATCGTGCCGGCCTCGGGGCTGAACTTCACCGCGTTGTCGAGGATGTTGACCACCGCGCGCTCCAGGGCCGCCGGTTCCGCCCGGGTGTACCAGGGTTCCAGGGTCGCCGTGATCGTCAGTTCCGGGCCGCGCAGGCGGGCGCGGCGCAGGGCGTGTTCCACGGTGTCCTCCAGCGAGACCACCTGGACGCGTTCCCCTCGCTGGCCCTCCGACCTCGACAGCTCCTGCAAGTCCCCGATCAGCGACGCCAGTTCCGTCATCTGCGCCTTCACCGACGCGAGCAGTGCCTTGCGGTCCGCCTCCGGGATGGGGCGGCCCGTCTCCTCGCTGCGGGTGAGGAGTTCGATGTTCGTGCGGAGCGAGGTGAGGGGGGTGCGCAGCTCGTGCCCCGCGTCCGCGATCAACTGCTGTTGCAGTTCCCTGGAGTTGGCGAGTGACGCGGTCATCGAGTTGAACGAGCGGGAGAGGCGCGCGACTTCGTCCTCCGCGTCCTCGTCCACCGGGATGCGGATGTTCAAGTCCTCGGTGCGGGCCACGTGTTCGACGGCCTCGGTGAGTTTGTCGACGGGGCGAAGCCCGGCCCGGGCGACGAAGAGGCCGGCGGCTCCGGCGCCGACGACTCCGAGGCCGGAGACGAGGAGGAGGATCAACGCCAGTTCGTTGAGGGTGGACTTGGTGTTGTTGAGCGGCAGGGCCACCAGGAAGGCGGCTCCGGAGGACTCCCCGGTGAGGGCGTTCTTGATGGTCAGGTGGATGGTGAGGACCCTGACCTCGGTGCCGTCGGTGGTGACGCCGTTGCGGTAGGTGCCTTCCCCGCTCGACTTGTCGTTGATGACCTTCGTGTCGTCCGAGGTCACTTTGACGAGGCCCTGCGAGCCCTGGATGACGCACGAGGTGCCGTCGGAGGTGATCGCCTGGGAGTAGGTGCCGCGAATGCCCGGGTAAGTCTGCGCGGTCTGCGTGCAGTTGCTGAGCGCGTTCTCGATGGCCCGCTGCTGGGGACCCCCGATGAACGCCGCCTTCCCGAGGTCGTTGTCGACCTGCTCGTACAGTTTCCCCTGCACAAGAAACCAGCACGTCACCGAAACCGCCGCCACCGCGAACGCCACCGCCGCCGCGACCAGCATCGACAGTCTGGCCCGGATCGGGAGCGTGCGGAACCAGTGGGTGACCTTGTTCATTCCGCGCCGCCCTGGCGCAGGACGTAGCCGACGCCCCGCACCGTGTGGACGAGGCGGGGCTCGCCGCCGGCCTCGGTCTTGCGGCGGAGGTACATGACGTACACGTCGAGGGAGTTGGAGGACGGCTCGAAGTCGAAGCCCCAGACCGCCTTGAGGATCTGCTCCCGCGTGAGGACCTGGCGCGGATGCGCCATGAACATCTCCAGCAGCGTGAACTCCGTGCGGGTCAGCTCGACTTGGCGCCCCGCCCGGGTGACCTCCCGGGTCGCGAGGTCCATCCGCAGATCCGCGAACGTGAGCGCCTCGTCCTCCTCGACGGGCCCGGACGCGGGCGCGGCGTAGGAGCTGCGGCGCAGCAACGCCCGTACGCGGGCGAAGAGTTCGTCGAGTTCGAAGGGTTTGACGAGGTAGTCGTCCGCCCCCGCGTCCAGCCCGGTGACCCGGTCGCCGACGGTGTCACGCGCCGTGAGCATGAGGATCGGCGTCGTGTCCCCGGCGCCCCGGATACGGCGCGCGGCGGTCAGCCCGTCCATACGGGGCATCTGGATGTCGAGGACGACGAGGTCGGGACGGTACGCCGCCGCCTTCTCCAGCGCGTCGGCGCCGTCGACGGCGACCTCGGTGTCGTACCCCTCGAAGGCCAGGCTGCGCTGGAGTGCTTCACGCACGGCCGGCTCGTCGTCGACGATCAGGATGCGCTGGGTGTCACGGTCGCCTTCGGCGGGGCTCATGGGCTCGGTTTCCTCGGGTGCGGGGGGTCACGGCGGGGCGGGTCGCCCTCGCCGCCGGCAAGGGCTATCAGCCTCGCATGTTTCCCCGGGGGCGCGTATGGGCGTCTTCCTGCGGCGCGGACGATCGGCGCGGACGATGTCGTACGCCGTAGTACGGGGGTACGGGGTACTACGGGGGCTACGGGTCCGGGGGAGTACGACGGGCCCGTACTTCTCGTACGGCGTCCCGCGCTTCTCGCACGCTGTGACGGCCCGCGCATCCCGTACGACCCTTCCCCGCCCCTCAGGCCGCCGCGCGACGCCGGTTGCGCAGGGCCCGGCGGGCGGCGGTCGTGCTCAGGAGGGCGACCTCGGGGGCACGGCCCGGACGGACCGGCTCGTGCAGGGCGGCGGCGATCGAGAGGGCGAGGGCCGTGTCGGCGGCGCCGGTGCCGGTGGTGGTGTGGCTGACCTGCTGGATCATGTCGTAACCCCTTACTGAGACCGAACTGTCCTAGTTGTCCGAGCCGCCGGCCCGCAGTGTGGCCAGGTCGGACTTGACCGTGTTGATCGGGATCGCGAAGCCCAGGCCCACACTGCCCGCGTCCGAGGAGCTGGACGAACTGGCCGAGTACATCGCGGAGTTGATGCCGATGATGTTGCCGTTCATGTCGATGAGGGCGCCGCCGGAGTTGCCGGGGTTGAGGGAGGCGTCCGTCTGGAGGGCCTTGTACGTCGTCGTCGAGGACCCGGTGTCGCCGTTGAACTGCTGCCCGCCGAACTCGAACGGCCAGCCCCCGCCCTGCTGTTGCTGCTGCTGACCCTGGCTCTCGTCGGTCGAGACGGTGACGTCCCGGTTCAGCGCGGAGACGATGCCGCTGGTGACGGTGCCGGTGAGGCCCTCGGGGGAGCCGATCGCGATGACCGAGTCACCGACATCGACAGCGGAGGAGTCGCCGAGGGAGGCCGCCTTCAGGCCGGACGCGTTCTCCAGCTTGATCAGCGCGAGGTCCTTCTTGCTGTCGGTGCCGACGACCTTCGCGGTGTACGTCTTGCCGTCGCTCGTCTGGACCTGGATCTGGGTCGCGCCGGAGATCACGTGGTTGTTCGTGACGATCTCGCCGTTGCTCGTGATGATGACGCCGGACCCGGTCGAACTCCCGTTGCTCAGCGTCGCCTTGACCTCGACGATGCTCGGGCTGACCGCCGCCGCGATGGCCGCGATGTCGCCCTTCTTGCTGGACGGCACGACGCTGGTCGTCGTGGTGGCGACGGTCTCGTCCTTGTGGGTCAGCTCCTGTATGCCGTACGCGGTGCCGCCGCCGATCGCCGCCGCGACGATCGCGACCGCCGCGAGGAGGGCGAGGGGGCCGCGCGTGCGCTTCTTCTTCCGCTCGGGCTGCGCGTGGACGGCGGTGGTCTGGCCGGGAGCTTCCGTCTGCGCGCCGTACGCCGGCCGGTGCGGCGGCGGGGGCGGCCACTCCGGGTTCACCGGGGAGGCGTTCACCGGGGACGCGTTCGCCGGCGAGGAGTGCGCCGGCGTGGGCTCGACGGGCGTGGAGCCGTACTGCTGCGCGCCCTGGTACGGGTTCTGCTGGTTCTCGTACTCGCCGTCGCGGCGGAAGCTCTCGGTCATGGAAAGAAGCTTCGTCCCCGACCATGAGAGCTTCCTGAGTCCCCGCTGAGAACGCTCCGAGAAGGCCGTCACCCCTGGATAAAGGCTTCCTAGGGCGAATTGCCCCGCCTCTCAGGAACCTCTCAGAAACCGCTCTCTGCAAGAGCACCCCTAGGTGAACCCCCTACGGGCACCCGCAAGACCGCCGCACCACCAACCGCGACGGAAACACCTTCACCCGCTCCCGCCGCGACCCCGCCACCCGCAGCCCGTCGTCCAGCACCAGATCCACCGCCGTGCGGGCCATCGCGGACCGGTCGGAGGCGACCGTCGTCATCGGCGGATCGGCCAGCGCCGCTTCCTTGATGTCGTCGAAGCCGACGACCGCCAGCTCCCCGGGTACGTCGATGCGCAGCTCACGGGCCGCCCGCAGGACGCCGATCGCCTGGTCGTCGGTGGAGCAGAAGACCGCCGGCGGGCGCTCGGGCCCGGAGAGGATGCCGAGGGCGACGCGATAGGCGTCGTACCGGTTGTAGGGGGCTTCGAAGAGCCGCCCCTCGGTGGAGATCCCGTCCTCGGCCATCGCCTGCCGCCACCCCTCGACGTGGTCGGAGACAGGGTCGCCTACCGCCGGGGTATCAGCCGTGCCACCCATACACGCGACGTACGGGTATCCATGGTCCAGGAGATGGCGGACGGCCGTCCGCGCGCCGTTCAGGTCGTCGAGGACGACGGCGACGTCGTCGATGGCCTCGGGCCGCTCGTGCAGAAGTACTACGCGCGCGTCCCACGCCTCGATCTCGGCGGCGGCCAGATCGTTCAGGGCGTGGGAGACGAGGATCAGGCCGGAGACCCGCATCCCGAGGAAGGCCCGCAGATAGTGGACCTCGCGCTCGCCGACGTAGTCCGAATTGCCTACGAGGACCATCTTCCCGCGCTCGGACGCCGCCTGCTCCACCGCGTGCGCCATCTCCGCGAAGAACGGCTGGCGGGCGTCCGGGACGATCAGACCTATGAGGTCGGTCCGGCGGGACGCCATCGCCTGGGCGACCCGGTCGGGCCGGTACCCCAGTTCCTTGATCGCGGCGAGGACACGCTCGCGCGTGGCCGGGGCGACCGGCCGGGGTCCGTTGTTGATGACATAGCTGACCACGGCGGTCGACGTCCCCGCCAGGCGTGCTACATCGTCCCTCGTCACCTTGGCCACGCGCGGAGTCTACGCGGATCAACCGGTACCGGGCAGGGCGAATCAGAGGTGACCGTGCGGTAACCGCACGCCGACGACGCCCCGTCCGATCAGGCCCTAGACCTCGGCGGACAGGGGGACGGCCGACTCGTCCGCATCCTCCGTGTTTGCGGGGGCGGCCTTGGCCTTCGCGTCCTCCGGGACCCGCTCGCCCTTCTCGGGCGTAACGAATCGATAACCCACGTTCCGGACGGTCCCGATCAGTGACTCGTGCTCCGGACCGAGCTTCGCGCGCAGGCGTCGTACGTGTACGTCGACGGTACGGGTGCCCCCGAAGTAGTCGTACCCCCATACCTCCTGGAGCAGCTGCGCGCGCGTGAAGACGCGGCCCGGGTGCTGGGCGAGGTACTTCAGGAGCTCGAACTCCTTGAAGGTGAGGTCGAGGACGCGGCCCTTGAGCTTCGCGCTGTACGTCGCCTCGTCGACCGAGAGGTCGCCGTTGCGGATCTCCATCGGGGAGTCGTCGTTGACGATCTGCTGGCGGCCCATCGCGAGCCGCAGCCGGGCCTCGACCTCGGCCGGGCCGGCGGTGTCGAGCAGGACGTCGTCGATGCCCCAGTCGGCGGTGACGGCGGCGAGGCCGCCCTCGGTGACGACCAGGACGAGCGGACAGCCGGGGCCCGTGGAGCGCAGCAGCTGACAGAGGCTGCGGACCTGGGGGAGGTCGCGGCGGCCGTCCACGAGGATGACGTCCGCGCCCGGGGTGTCGACGAGGGCGGGGCCTTCCGCCGGGGCCACCCGCACGTTGTGCAGGAGCAGGCCGAGAGCCGGGAGCACCTCCGTCGACGGCTGGAGGGCATTGGTCAGGAGCAGCAGAGAACTCATACGTCCGGTTCCTCCTCGGTCCCTGCGAGGACATGTACGGCACTGCCTTCGCGTGCGCTCGGCCGGATGATCTGGTGATCCGCCGTACACCTGCGGTTTCCCGCTTCGTATACAACGCTTCCGAAAGCACAAAAGGACCCGGGGGCTTCGCTGCCCGAGTCCTCTGCCCAGCAGAATAGCCGACATGAGCGACAGTCCGGCAGGTCATGTGGCGCGTTCCACCGTTCGTCCGAATGGCGAGACGCCCAGACTCACCCCTATACGGACGTTTCTGCCTACCGCTGATGGGGTGACGATCGATTCCGTATACGATCCTCCGCTCGCTGTATACGAAACGAACCGCGCGCGGGACGAAGAAAACGACACTTCCGGTCAACCGGCCGATCACCCGGCGTTCGTCATCGCCCACGGCTTCACCGGGGCCGCGGACCGTCTGCACGTGCGGCGGGTGGTGGACGCGTTGCGTCGGTACGGTGCCGTCGTCACGTTCTCGTTCCGCGGCCACGGCGCCTCCGGCGGGCGGTCCACCGTCGGCGACCGGGAGGTCCTCGATCTGGCGGCGGCCGTCGACTGGGCGCGTGCGCTCGGGCACGCGCGCGTGGTGACCGTCGGTTTCTCCATGGGCGGCTCGGTCGCCCTGCGGCACGCGGCGCTGCACCCGGGGGACGCGGACGCCGTAGTCTCCGTCAGCGCCCCCGCGCGCTGGTACTACCGGGGCACCCCGCCGATGCGCCGCCTGCACTGGCTCGTGACCCGCCCGGAGGGGCGCCTCCTGGGCCGCTACGGCTTCGGCACGCGCATCCACCACCAGGAGTGGGACCCGGTGCCCCTGTCGCCCGTCGAGGCCGCCGCGAGGATCGCGCCCACGCCGCTGCTCGTCGTCCACGGCGACGCCGACGGGTACTTCCCCCTCGACCACCCCCGCAGCCTCGCCGATGCCGCCCCCGGGCACGCGGAACTCTGGCTGGAGCCCGGCATGGGGCACGCCGAGCACGCCGCGAGCGAGGGGCTGCTCGCGCGCATCGGGGACTGGGCTGTCAGTCGGGCGGGCTAGCCTTTGACGTCCGGATACCGATCGTCTTGCCGCTGTTTCGAGGAACGGATGCCAAAGGTCACCGTGCGCTACTGGGCCGCCGCGAAGGCCGCCGCCGAGGTCGCGGAGGAGCCGTACGACGCGGCCACCCTCGCCGAGGCCCTCGCCGCCGTGCGCGAGCGACACCCCGGGGAACTCACGCGTGTCCTGGAGCGATGCTCCTTCCTGGTCGACGGTGACCCCGTCGGCACGCGCGCGCATGAGACGGTACGGCTGGCCGAGGGCGGCACGGTCGAGGTGCTCCCGCCGTTCGCAGGAGGATGAGTCACCGATGACCGACCAGCAGGGTCCCTACGACCCGTACGCGCCCCAGTGGCCGCAGCAGGGCCGCCAGGCGTACGACGCCCCGGACGACGACGCCCAGCAGTGGCAGGGCGAGACCTGGGAGACCAGCGTCCAGCCGTCCCTCCAGATGCCCTCCCCGGCGGAGGAGACGGCCTACCTCCCTCCGCAGCAGGGCGCCCCCTCCCCGTACGCCTGGCAGCAGCCGGCCCAGCCCGGCCCGGCCCCGGAGAACCCGTACACCGGCGCCCCCACAGGCGCGTACGCACCGGGCACCGGGCAGTTCGCCACGGACGGCGCCTCGGGCCCGTACGCGTCCGCAGACGCCTCCTCCGGGGGGTTCGCGGCGAACGGCGCGCAGGCGGGTCCGTACGCGACCGCGTACGGCGCTCCCGGGGCGTCCGCCGGGGGGTTCGCGCACGCGGGCGCGCCCGCCGACCGTTTCGCGCCTCCCGGGCAAGCGGTCCCGTCCGCGCAGGCCGCCGTCGCGCAGGCCGCCCCCGAGCCGTCCGCCGGCCCCGGCTACGGCCCCGCCACCCTCGCCGGCAACGCGCGCGTGACCGACGCGCAGCGGGCCCGGCTGGAGGGCCGTTCGCCGATCATCGAGCCCGGGATGCAGCCGGCCGCGCTGACGGCCCTGCTGGGCCTCCTGCTGGCCGGTACGGCGCCCCTCGGGGTGTACGGCCTGCTGCTGCCGCTCGTCGCGCTCCAGGCCGTCACCGCGGCGGGCTGGTTCCGGCTGAACGGCATGTGGCCCGCCCGCCAGGGCATCGCGCTGGCCTTCCTGGGCGCGCTGGTCGCGGACGCGGTCCTGCTGGGCGTCGGCAAGGAGCACGCGCCCGCGGCGATCCTCGGCACCCTCGGCGTCTGGGTGCTCCTGTGCCTGATCCTCCAGCTCCGCTCCCACGCGGACCCCGACGAGCGCATGTACGGCCTGATGGCCACCGTCACGAGCAGCGCGCTGGCGATCGTCGCGACGGGCTTCCTGGGCGCCGACTCCGACGCGGTCTCGGTGGGCGCGGCGGCGGTCGCCGTGGCGATCCTCGCGCGCGCGTTGCCGCTGCCGACGCCCGCCTCGGTGGTCGTCTCCCTGCTGGCGGCGGCCGGCGCGGGCATCGCGGTGGGCGGCATGAACGACGTCGGCGCGGCGGGCGCGCTGGTCGGCGCGGGCGCGGCGGTCTGCGCGCTCGTCGGCCACCGGGTGGCCAGCTACGACTACCCGTCGAGGTTCGTGCACTTCACGGCGGGCGTGGCGCTGCCGCTCGCGCTGGCCGCCCCGGCGGTCTACGTGCTGGGCCGGGCGCTGGGCTAGGACCCGCCGCCCCGCTTCCGCGCACCGGGCGACGCGCCACGCGCGCGTGCCCGGTGACTGTCACAACCGTTCGACAGTCTCCGGGGAAGCCTTGCCCAGCGGGTTACCTTGGGTGGCCGTAAGGACCGGGTGTCTTCAGGGCCCCGGTCGGCACTCACTGGGGGAACCACAGCAATGCGCGGGCTTCGGATACTTCTGATCGTCGTGGTGGTACTGGGCGGGCTGTTCGTGCTCGCGGACCGGCTGGCGGTGAACTTCGCCGAGGGAGAGGCCGCGGACAAGCTGAAGGCGAACGAGGGCCTGGCGGCCACCCCGGACGTCTCCATCAAGGGCTTCCCGTTCCTCACCCAGGCGCTCGGCGGGAAGCTCGACGACGTCGAGGTCGGCATCAAGCAGTACGACGCGGCGACCGGGACGAGCACCGGGACGATCCGGATCGACGACCTCAAGGCGAGCATGAAGGGCGTCGACTTCGACAGCAGCTTCAGCTCGGCGACGGCCTCCACCGCGAGCGGCACCGCCGCGATCTCGTACGCGGAGCTGCTGAAGGCCGCGAAGTCCGAGCCGACGCGGATCACGCGGGGCGTCGAGGCGGAGGTCGTCGGGCTGTCCGACGGGGGCAACGGGAAGATCAAGGTGGACGTCGAGATCGACGCCTTCGGGCAGAAGGCGCCCGCGTCCGTGCTGAGCACGGTGACCGTCGTGGGCGACACCGTGAAGGTGCACGCCGACAACCTGCCCAGCTTCGGGGGTGTGCAGGCCGCCGAGAGCGAGGTCCGCAAGATCACCGACTTCGAGCAGAAGATCGAGAACCTGCCGGGCGGGATCAAGCTGGACAAGGTGGTTGCGGCGAAGAGCGGTGTGGAGATCACGGTGAAGGGTTCGAACGTCCGCCTCGCGGGGTAGGGGTCGTACGGGTCCCTTGTCCGACTGGCGAGACGGGGGCGTCCGTACCGTAGATACCGGGTCCCTCGGGAGTATTACGGGTACGGCCCGTAGTACCCCCGAGGGACCCTTCGTCTCGAAATGCGGACGATCGCGTCTCGCGATACGACACGCCGGTGACAGCATGCCCGATCCGTCCCTACGATCGACGGCATGAAGCGTCAGGCGGATCTCACGAAGCGGCGGGCAGTCGACCTGTGCCGCGTCGCCGCCATGCTCTGTATCGCTTCCTGAAACTCGCCGGCCCTATTTCTGGGCATCGCGCGCCGCACCCCGTCGATGTGAACGGCAACTGGCGCGCCCGCACCCGCACTTCGCACACCCCCGCCGCAACTGCCCCGGAGGAGAACGAACATGAGCCGCAGCGACGTCCTGGTCGACGCCGACTGGGTCGAGGCCAACCTCGACAACGCCGACATCGCGATCGTCGAGGTCGACGAGGACACTTCGGCCTACGAGAAGAACCACATCCGTAACGCCATCCGGATCGACTGGACGAAGGACCTCCAGGACCCGGTACGCCGTGACTTCGTCGACCAGGAGGGCTTCGAGAAGCTCCTGTCCGCGAAGGGCATCGCCAACGACACGCTGGTGATCCTCTACGGCGGCAACAACAACTGGTTCGCGTCCTACGCCTACTGGTACTTCAAGCTGTACGGCCACGAGAACGTGAAGCTGCTCGACGGCGGTCGCAAGAAGTGGGAGCTCGACGCCCGCGAGCTGGTCGAGGAGGTCCCCGAGCGGACCGCCACCGACTACAAGGCCAAGCCGCAGAACACCGCGATCCGCGCCTTCCGTGACGACGTCGTCGCCGCGATCGGCTCGCAGAACCTGGTCGACGTGCGCTCGCCCGACGAGTTCTCCGGCAAGCTGCTCGCCCCCGCGCACCTGCCGCAGGAGCAGTCGCAGCGCCCCGGCCACGTGCCGTCCGCGCGCAACATCCCGTGGTCGAAGAACGCCAACGACGACGGCACCTTCAAGTCGGACGACGAGCTGAAGGAGCTGTACGCCGAGGAGCAGGTCGACCTCGCGAAGGACACGATCGCGTACTGCCGGATCGGTGAGCGTTCCGCGCTGACCTGGTTCGTGCTGCACGAGCTGCTCGGTGTCGAGAACGTCAAGAACTACGACGGCTCCTGGACCGAGTACGGCAGCCTCGTCGGCGTCCCGATCGAGCTCGGCGCCAACAAGTAGCCGACCCGTAGTACTCAGGTATCCCCTGCCTGACCCCTCTGTGCCCCTGCCCGACCGTTCAAGACCTCTGGAGTGACAGCATGTGTGGAGCGAAGGCCGGCGGCCCCGACGCCTCGACGATCAAGCCCGGTGAGACCACGATCCAGGGCCAGGTGACGCGTGACGGTGAGCCGGTGACCGGTTACGTCCGTCTCCTGGACTCGACCGGCGAGTTCACGGCGGAGGTCCCCACCTCCGCGACGGGCCAGTTCCGCTTCTACGCGGCCGAAGGCACCTGGACCGTCCGCGCCCTCGTCCCCGGCGCCACCGCCGACCGCACGGTCGTCGCCCAGCAGGGCGGTCTGGCGGAGGTCGCGATCGCGGTCTGACCGGACACCTCGCACGACGCGAAGGGCCGTACCCGTAGTACTCGGGTACGGCCCTTCGTGCTGCTCAGGAGTACGTCCGTACCGGCTGTCACGATTCCGTGACAGGGAGTCGATGATTCCGGGGAACCGCGCGCATAACGTTGTTCTCGCAGGTCACAGGGGCCGCTTGACAACAGAAAACGTGCCGGGAGTTCTCATGCGTATCGCGCTTCGCGCAGCCGTCGCCGCCCTCGCCCTCACGGGGGTCGGGGTCGGCACCATCACCACCGCCAACGCCACCACCAAGACCGAAGCGGCCAACTGCGTCGGTACGGCCACCGTCGGGTCGGCGTACGGTGGCGGGTTCAAGGTGAAGCTCGTCAGCAGCGCCGACAACGGTGCGTCGGCGACGCTCGTCGACAACAAGGGCCGCTTCGTGGCCCGCGTCGACCAGAGCAAGCCCTCGAACCTCTCCGTCGGCCTCAGGATCAACGGCGTGCTGAGCGCGAAGCCGGTCTTCCAGCAGCGCAGCCAGGGCGGGTCGACGCCGTGGAAGTCGGTCGCGTTCCCGGCGCTGACCGCGAGCTGCACGCAGAAGGGCAAGCTGGTGCGCACGCAGAAGCTCGACGCCCGCCAGCGCGCGCAGATCTTCAAGGTCGCCGGCCAGCACTACCAGGCCCGCGTCTTCAAGGACAACAAGCTTGTGTCCTTCGTCGACGCGAACGTCCGCTCCGGCGCGGCGGTCGTCGGCAACCGCACGTTCGTCCTCATCTCCTCCGGGGAGACCCTCACCTGGACCGGCGTCGCCGGGCCGAAGGCCAAGCTGGGGCGGTACAAGCTGGTCAACGGCGTCAAGGTGAAGCTCGTCCACGACAAGAACAAGGGGTACGGGGCCCAGGGCACCACCAGCCACGGCACCTTCCCCGTCGTCTACGTCCCCGCACGACCCGTAGTACTCCAGGACGACGCCACGATCGTCGTTCTGACCAGTAACGGGACCCTCAGCGGCTACGTCTACGGCCAGAAGCAGAAGGCCCCGGTCTACCTGGGCGCGTGACCCCTGCACGGGCCTACGCTGGAGGTATGTACGCACGGCGGCGGCACGTGTACTTCGCCATGATGGCCACCTGCATCGGCCTCTTCGTCCTCGCCTGGAGCGTGGTACGGATCTGGTCGATGCCGGTGGCCGTCGGCATGTGTGTAGTGGCCATGGTCATCCCCCCGCTCGCGGCGATCGTCGCGAACCGGAGGGGGCCCGAGGACCGCTGGTGGGACGACCCGTCCGGCGACCCCAAGTCCGACGAGTGGTGGGACGAGCTGGACGGGAAGAAGCGGCGCCCGTAGCTCTCAGGCGTGACGGGGTAGTTCTCAGGTGGTACGGGCGACCGTCACCAGGAGAGGCTTTCGGGCGTTCGGCGAGATGGCGCGGCAGCTCGCCGATCACCTCGTCCCGGCCGCTGCCGACGGTCACCTCCACCGGCGTCCGCGCCCGCGGATCACCCGCCGCGAACCACTCCCGGGTCCGCATCGACGGCACCGCCGCGTACCCGGGCCGGGAGGCGACGTCGATCGACCCGAGCGGGAGCAGGAGCTGGACGACGGAGACGTCCGCCGCCCCGATCCGGTCCACCACACTCCCCGCACACACCAGGAACGGGCCGACCGGCAAAGGGCGTTCGCCACTCGCCACGGCCGCCTCCACCTGGAACCACGCGATCAGTTCCGGGTCTCCGGCGGCGGCGCGCGCGTGGGTGGAGCCGGCGTCGTTCATCCCCCACAGCGCGTCCAGCCACCCCATGGCGAGCGAGCGCTGGTGAAAGAGCTGGTAGGGGTCGTTCTCGGGGTCGTGCCAAGAGTGCCGGGCCTGCTCGCCGTAGAGCGCGGCGAACAGGGTTCCCGCAGTCGGCAGGCCCTCGGCCAGTGTGCCCGGACGCGGCTCGCCGCTTCTCTCCGCCACGCGGTACCTCCGTCTCTGCCCGGTCAACCGGGCTGGCGGACCCGGCAGTTGAGCGCGGCCTGGTTCATCGGCTGCTCGGCCGTGTCGATCTCGCCGTCCATGTCGACCTTCGGCTGATGAATCGGTCGGTGGCCCGAACGTAGGGGAACGGAGGGGGAGCGGCGCCCCGCCGAACGGGTGAACCCCGGTGGGTGGGTTCAGCCGCCCTGGCCGATGCTGCCGATGGGGCCGACCTGGACCGGGGTGCCGCCGCCCTCGGTGACGGGGAGGGAGGGGCTGCCCGGCCAGGCGAGGGAGACGGTGCGGGTGTCGTTCGGCGCGGTGACGAGGAGACCGGTGATGCGGACGCCGGAGCCGCCGGTGTCGTTGCGCGGGTAGGTGATCGGGAAGTAGGTCGACTCGCCGCTCTTGAGGGTCGCGCTGACGGTTCCCTGGCCGTTGCGCTTCGCCGAGATCGTCCCGGAGTTCGTCTTCAGGTCGGCACCCGCGTAACCCGAGATCGTGCAGGACTTGCCGCTGATGTTCTTCAGCGTCACGGCGACCGTGTTCTCGGCGTCACCCGTGATCGTGACGTCCGACGCCGTGATTCTCAGCGAGTCGGTGCCACAACGGCCGCTCTTGGAACCGGAGTTGGAGCTGGAACCGCCGGTGGTCGAGCCGGTGGAACCCCCGGAGGCGGAGCCGCCGGAACCGGAACCGCCGCTCGTCGCCGAGGCGTTGGAGCCGGAGCCGCCGCTCGTCGAACCGCCGCTCGTCGCGCTGGGCGTCGAGCCGGCCGTACCCGAACCACCCGTCGTCGCAGCGGAGTTGGAGGCGGACGGCGACGGGTCGCTCTTGGCCGAGCTGTCACCGGAGCCGCAGGCGGTCAGCGACAGACCGGCGGCGACGGCAATGGCGGCGATGGTGAGCTTCTGAACGCGCATCGACTTCTTCCCCAACTTCGGTACGGACGGGCCGGTTACGCCTGTGATGAGCGACCCCGGCCGACCCGCGTTCCCCTCAACTCACGCCTGAGACGCGCCTGTTACACCCTCAGTACACGAGCGCCTGTACCCCGTCCCCCAGCGCCTCCTGCACGAACACCTGCGCGCCGGCGATCCGGACCCCCTCGATCACGTCCTTCTCCGTGATGTCCCGGCGTGCCGCGCACTGCGTGCACAGCGTGACCTTGCCGGTGGAGAGGATCGTGTCGAGGAGGTCCGGGAGGGGGGCCGCGTGGGGGAGTTCGAACTCCGCCGCCCGGCCCGGAAGGGCGAACCACGCGGACTCGCCGGTGAGCCACAACGACACGTCCACCCCGCTCGCGACCGCCACCGAGGCCACGGTGAAAGCCTGGGAGCAGCGTTCGGGGGCGTCGGCGCCCGCGGTCACCTTGATCACTAGCTTCTTGGACATGCCGTGAAGCGTAGTGCCGGGTCAGGCCGTCGTCGCCGCGACCACGATCACCAGCGTGGCGACACTGATCGCCGTCAGGACGCCGCTCCAGAACGCGTCGTCCCGCAGCAGCCGGGTCGTTCTGCGTCGCACCCTCCGGCCGCGGGCCGGCGTTCTCTTCGGCAACTTCTCCTGTACGACGGTGAGTTCGCGAACCGGCGGCCACGGCAGCGCGGGCGGGGGGACCGCGTACGCCGGGGTGACCTCGGTGATCTGACCCGGCTCAGGGCGAGGGATCATGCGGGGTGCGCCTGCGTGGGTTGCGCCTGCACGGGGTGTGCCTGTGCGTGGTGCTGCCTCATCAGGACCCTCGCGTCCACCTGCGCGCTCAAGTCCCGTTCCTCCACGGCCGACTTGGCGAGGGCGATCAGGTCCGCGCAGCTCGCGCAGTTCGGGACCGGCGCGGGCACGGTCGTGATGTCCACGGCCGGCTCCAGCCGGGGGTACTTGCGGGCCGCCTGCTCGTTCGCCGCCTTCACGCCGGCGCCGATGCGTTCGGTGTCGGTGGGGGGTCGGAGGGTGTCGGGGTCGGCCGGCCACTCGATGCCGCCGCCGACGGGGCGGAGCATCGCGTACTTGCCGTCGCGGGCCTGGAACTCCCCCACCTTGTCGGTCGTGGGGTCGTAGAGGAGGGTTCCGGGTTCCATGGGGTTTGCATCCTTTCGCCCAACATCTGTACGGAATGCGGTTGTTGTACTACTCTGCGCATTCCTGGGTAGTACGAGGATGACCCCTAGGGGGACGCCTCCGCACCCCGGACAGGCGCAAAGGCAACGCGGGTTCTTTCATCGGCAGCAGGGGGTCGGAGGGCGATGCCAGCCAGGAGGACGGTTACTGGGCGGAGTGGGGGACCCAGAGAGCGATTCGCCGAGGAGCTGAAGCGGGCACGGGAGCAGAAGGGTGTCTCGCTAAGGAAGTTGGCGGATGACGTGGGCTGGAATCAGTCCCTGCTCAGCAGGATGGAGAACGGGATTCTGCTGGGCGGGCCGGATGTCGTCCGGGATCTCGACTTCTACTACGGGACCGGGGACAAGCTGCTGATCCTGTGGGAGTTGGCGGTCGCCGACAAGAACCAGTACCGCGCGGAGTACCGGCCGTACATGCAGATCGAGGAGAAGGCGCTCGCGCTGTGGCAGTACTCCCCGACCACGCTGCCGGGGATGCTTCAGACGCGTGCGTACATGCGCGAGTCGCTCGCAGCGAGTGGGGTGTTCGACGAGGAGGAGTTGGAGCAACAGGTCGAGGCCAGACTCAGGCGGCGGGAACTGCTGGAGCCGGAGAACGGTCTGCTGTACCGCGGAGTGCTCTCGGAGGCGGTGCTGCGGAATCGGCTGAGGGACGATCCGGCCTGGCGTGAACAGTTACTGGACTTGCTGGAGGTGTCGGAGCGGCCCAACGTCACGCTCCAAGTGTTGCCGTTCGACGCTGGCCACCACGGCTTGATGAACACTTCCGTGGTGTTTCTGCAACTCCCCGGAGAGAAGCTCGTCGCCTACACGGAGAACGAGGTACGGGGCGAAGTGATCGAAGAAACCAGCACCGTTGTGGCGCTTAATCACGCCTATGATGCCGTACGTGACTTGGCGCTGAGCCCCGCCGAGTCGCGAAGGTTCATCACGCGTCTGCTGGAGGAATTGCCGTGCGAGCCATCGACCTGAGCAGTGTCTCGTGGCGTAAGAGCAGTTACAGCAGCACGACCGGCGGCGAGTGCCTCGAAATCTCCGACAGCATCCCCTCCCTCGTCCCCGTACGGGACAGCAAGGACCCTGCCCAGGGCTCGCTCCTCTTCGGCGCCGACTCCTGGGGTGCCTTCCTCGTCGGTATCAAGTCTTGACTGCTCCCCTTTCCTCGCGGAAGGGATTCCTGGCTCAGGCTGCCTCCGGGAGCGGCGCTCCCAGAGGTCTTACACCCTCGGCACCAGCCGGGGTCAGACCAGCCCGGACGAGCATCACGCGGGCGGAGTTCTTGTCCCTGGGGGACGAGGCTCCGCACGCGGTGCAGGTGTAGGTGCGTTCCGACAGCGGAAGTGCGTGCTTGGTTCTCGCTCCGCACGACGCGCAGTCCATCGTGGTGTGCGCGGGGTTGACGAGGTGGACGTCCCTCCCGTGCTTACGTCCCATCTCCAGCAGCGCCGACTTGGTGGCACCGATGGCTGCGTCAGCCGCTTTCCTGGCCATGGTCGTCTTCGCGAGGAACTTCGGGCGGAAGTCCTCGACAGCAACGGCGTCATGATCGCGTACGACGCGCTTGGCCCACTTGCGGGCCGTGTCCTGCCGCTGCCGGGCGATCTTCCGGTACGTCTTCGCTCGTAGCTTCTTCGCCTCGCGGTATCCCTTGGAAGCCGACTGCCCTTCGGCGGGTTTGCGGCGGGCCATCATCCGGTCGTACCTCGCCAGCTTCGTCCGTGCTTTTCTTCCGTGCTGCGGATGAGGAAGGTCGTAGGCGTCCGAGGTGGTGGTCGCGGTCTCCCGTACACCCCAGTCGACCCCGATCACCGCACCTGTTTCAGGGAAAGGCCGTACCTCGGCGAGTACGACGAACGAGCAGTACCAGTGACCCAAGGCGTCCTGGTGCACCCGCACGCTGGACGGGGTAGCGGGAAGGTCCCTCGACCACACCACGGTCAGCGCGATGTTCCCGGCGAGGTGCAGGCGTCTGTTCTTCAGGCGGAACCCGCGCCGGGTGTAGTTCAAGGTAGGTAGAGCGTCGCGCTTCTTCCTGTGCCGGGGCATTCCGGCCCGGCGATACGGGGGGAGTCGGTCCTTGATGTCCTTCATCGCTTTCGCGCGGGACTTGCCGAAGTCCCTGATGGTCTGCTGCTGAGCGATGGCCGACCCTTCAGCCAGCCACGGAGTGAGGGCGCGGGCCTCTGTCAGCATCCTGTCCAGCTTCGCGGGACCACATGTCTCGCGCTCGGAGTGGGCCTTCTTCGACCGTGCCACGCACTCGTTCCAGACCCAACGACACCGATCCCACTCGGCCATGAGCGCTCTGTGGGCGGTCGACGACACGCGCAGCCGGTAGGTGTACCGGGCGTACCCGGCGTCCTTCAGGCGCTCGTTAGACGTCTTCATGACGTCAAACATATGTCAACTGTCTGTGCTCTGGCAACTACATTGGCGGCATGGATGAAGAGAAACGCATCACCGTCCGGCTCCCCGTCGAACTTCACGACCGCCTCGCTGCACAGGCGAAGCGAGACCACAGGTCGGTCAATGGCGAGATCGTCCACCTTCTGGAAGCCGCGCTCGCGGATCTGCCGCCGGGCGCCGGGACCCCGGCCCGATGAGTGGCCCCGACCCCGGCGGCGTAAGCTGGGGTCCGGCCTTGTGTACCTGAATCGCGCCTCTAGGAGCACCCCGTGCTTGAAGTCTTCTTCGAAGCTCTCCTCGTCCTGGTCTGCGTCGGCGTGCTCGCGTTCGCCGGGCTGACCGTGAAGAAGCTGTACCAGGGCCAGCGCTGACCCCGTAAGCCCCGTACGACCAGGAAGCCTGATGATCGAGATCCCGTCCGACCTGCACAAGGACCTACTGCCGCTCGCCTTCCTGCTCGGCCAGTGGGCCGGCGCCGGCGTCCACGAATTCCCCGGCTCGGAGAAGTGCAACTTCGGGCAGGAGGTCGGCTTCACCCAGGACGGGCGCGACTTCCTGGAGTACACCTCTCATACCTGGGTACTGGACAACGACGGCAACAAGGTCCGCCCCCTGGAGTCCGAGCACGGCTTCTGGCGGATCGACGCCGAGCGCAAGGTCGAGGTCACGATGGTCCGTGACGACGGCGTCGTAGAGATCTGGTACGGCGAGCTGGCGGCCAAGCAGCCGCAGATCGACCTCGTCACCGACGCGGTCGCCCGCACCGCGGCGTCTGCCCCCTACACCGGTGGCAAGCGGTTGTACGGGTATGTCAAGAGCGACCTCATGTGGGTCGGCGAGAAGCAGACCCCCGAGGTCGAGCTGCGCCCCTACATGTCCGCCCACCTCAAGAAGGTCGTCACCCCCGAAGAGGTGGCCCGCTGGGCGAAGGCACTCCCGCAGGACATGCCGGACGACGGGATCGCTTTCTTCAAGTAGTCCTAGACTCTCCAGTGTGGTGAGCACCGACTGGAAGAGCGACCTCAGGCAGCGTGGGTATCGGCTGACGCCGCAGCGGCAGCTTGTGCTGGAAGCCGTGGACACGCTGGAGCATGCGACCCCCGACGACATCCTCGTGGAAGTGAGGAAGACGGCGTCGGGGGTCAACATTTCCACGGTCTACCGGACGCTGGAGCTGTTGGAGGAGTTGGGGCTGGTCAGCCATGCGCATCTGGGGCATGGGGCGCCGACCTACCATCTCGCCGACCGGCATCATCATCTGCATCTGGTGTGCCGGGACTGCGACCGGGTGATCGAGGCGGATGTGGCGGTGGCCTCCGTGTTCACCGACGCCCTGCGCGAGAAGTTCGGGTTCGAGACCGACATGAAGCACTTCGCGATCTTCGGGCGCTGCAAGGAGTGCACCGCGAAGGCGTAGGCCGGGGTCGGGGCCGGCGTCGAGGTCGAGGTCGGCCGGCGTCGGTGTCGGGGTCGTCCGGTGAAGGTGTAAGGGTCAATTACCGCGTCGTAGGGTTGTGGGTATGAAGAGTCCCTTGCTGTCCTTGCCCGGCGCCGTCTCCGCCGAAGGGGTGGACGACGGTGTCGCCGCCCACTACGGGGAGCTGTTCCGGGAGCAACGGGCGCTCGCCGACGGGCGGGGGTTCGTCGATCTCTCGCACCGGGGCGTCGTCGCCGTCACGGGGGACGACCGGCTGGCCTGGCTGCATCTGCTGCTCACGCAGCACGTCAGCGAGCTGCCCACCGGGGTCGCCACCGAGGCGCTGATCCTCTCCGCCAACGGGCACATCGAACACGCGCTGTACCTCGTCGACGACGGGGCGACCGTCTGGGCGCATGTCGAGCCGGGGTCCCAGGAGGCGCTGATCGCCTACCTGGAGTCCATGAAGTTCTTCTACCGCGTCGAGGTCGCCGACCGCACCGACGACTTCGCCGTCGTCCACCTCCCCGCCGGGTCCGTCGCCGAGGTCCCTGGCTCCGTGGTCGTACGGGAGGTCCCCTACGGGAGGGATCTGTTCCTGCCCCGGGGCGAGCTGGAGGCGTTCGCCGCACGGGTCGGGGACGCCGCCGGGCTCCTCGCGTACGAGGCGCTGCGGGTCGAGGGGCATCGGCCCCGGGTCGGCTTCGAGACCGACCACCGGACCATCCCGCACGAGCTGGGGTGGATCGGGAGCGCCGTCCATCTCCAGAAGGGGTGCTACCGGGGGCAGGAGACCGTCGCCCGCGTCCAGAACCTCGGCAAGCCTCCCCGTCGGCTCGTCTTCCTCCACCTCGACGGGAGCGAGGTGCAGCTGCCGGGGCGCGGGGCCGAGGTGCGGGTCGCCTCCGAGGGCGCCGAGGGGCGCAAGATCGGGTTCGTCACGACGTCCGCCCGGCACCATGAACTCGGGCCCATCGCACTGGCGTTGGTGAAGCGGAACGTGGCGGTGGACGCGGGGCTGGTGGTGGGGGAGAACACGGCCGCGGCTCAGGAAGTCGTCGTCGAGCCCTAGAAGTCGTCCCCGTGGTCGTCCCCGTGGTCGTTCACCGGGGTCAGATCTCGATCAGTACCGTGAACGGCCCGTCGTTCGTCAGGGTCACCCTCATCTGGGCCCCGAAGCGGCCCGTCGTCACCGTTGCCCCCAGCGCACGCAGTTCCGATACCACGGCCTCGACGAGGGGTTCGGCGACGGTGCCGGGGGCGGCGGCGTTCCAGGTGGGGCGGCGGCCCTTGCGGGCGTCGCCGTAGAGGGTGAACTGGCTGATGACGAGGAGCGGGGCGGCGATGTCGCTGCACGACCTCTCGTCCGCCAGCATGCGAATCGACCAGAGTTTCCTGGCCAGTTGGGCCGCCTTCTCCTTCGTGTCGTCGTGGGTCACGCCCACGAGGACGCACAGGCCCTCGCCCTCGAACGCGCCGACCGTCTCACCCTCGACGACCACGCTCGCGCCGTCCGCTCTCTGCACCACAGCTCGCATGCGCCCATCATGCCGGGCGTGGCGGACGAGGGTGAAAGCGGGGGCGGAAAGCCCCCATCTGGGGCCGTTCGGGGGCACTCGGTCACATAGCGGCCACTTGGGGTGGCACCATGCTTCCCACACGCCCGGTCGAGGGGACGGTCGAGGGGACGGTTTGAGGCGGATGAGCACACTCGGTACATCGGGTACGCGGTATGAGGGGTACGACCTGTCCCGGCTCAGCCTGGTCGAGCTGCGCGACCTGCGGCGGGACGCGCTGCGGGACGAGGCCGATCTCAGTTACGTGCGGCGGCTGTTGCAGGGGCGGATCGACATCCTCCGGGCGGAGCTGGCCTGCCGGGGTACCGCCGTAGTAGGGGGTGTGGTGGAGCGGCTGTCCGAGATCCTCGCGGACGGGCCGGCGCGGTACCGGCTGTCCGCACGGCACGTCACCCTGAGTACCCCTCAGGGTGAGGAGTACCGCAAGCTCGCCGCCGAGATGCTGGGCGAGGTGGAGCTGTCGGACCTCGCGGCCCGTACGGACGGGGAGCTGAGCGAGGCGATGGGGCGGCTGGAGCGGTACGAGCAGGAGGTCTCGCGGCGGCGGCAGGGGTTGCAGCGGGCGGCCGACGAGTGCGGTGGGGAGATCACCCGCAGGTATCGGGAGGGGGAGGCCCAGGTGGACGACCTGCTGGTCTGAGGGGGTGGGAGGGGGAGCCGGGCCCGGGTGCGGGCGGGGCGCCGGCGGGGGAGCAGGTCTCGGGTGCGGGTGCGGGTGCGGGCGGGGCGCCGTGGCGGGCGCGGCGCCGGGAAATCGTTGGAGGCGGCTGGGGGGCGTGTTTAGCGTGGGGGTATGAGCAACGACGGCATTGACATCCGGTTCATCCGTGACGACGAGCGGCATGCCTGGCTGCGGGCGCTCAAGACGGGGTTCCTCCAGTCCTCGGTGGTCTCCGAGGAGCAGGTGGCGGGGCGGCGGGTGGCGGACGCGGGGGCCCGGGTGTACGGGGCGTTCGAGGGGGAGCGGATCGTCGCGACGTACCGGTCGTTCGCGCAGGAGCTGACCGTGCCGGGCGGGGGTGTCGTGGCCGCCGACGCGATCTCCAACGTGGCGGTGCTGCCCACGCACCGGCGGCGCGGGGTGCTGACGCGGCTGATGCGGGAGGACCTCGCCGCCGCCAAGGAGCGGGGGGACGTCGTCGCCACCCTCATCGCCGCCGAGTACGCGATCTACGGGAGGTACGGGTTCGGGCCCGCCACCTCCGTCGCCGAGTGGAGCGTCGACGTACCCCGTACGGGGCTCGACCCCCGGTGGGCCGCGCCCGAGTGCGGGGGGCGGGTGGAGCTGGTGGAGCCGGAGTTCGTGCGGACGGCCGGGCCCGAGCTGCACGAGCGGGTGCGGCGCGGGCAGCCGGGCGCGGTGAGTCGTACCCAGGCATGGTGGGACGTCTGGACCGGAGTACTACGGGTGTATGAGGGTGAGCGGCCGATGCCGGCGTTCGTGGCGTACCGGTCGCCGGCCGGGGAGGTCGAGGGGCTGGCGGCGTACAGCGTGGACGACGCCTGGAGCGGGGGCGGGCAGGCGGCGAACACGCTGACCGTGAAGTGGCTGATCGGGACGTCCCCCGAGGCGCAGCGCGCGCTGTGGCACTTCCTGTGCTCGATCGACTGGGTCGTCACCGTCGAGTCGGGCCAGCGCGGCCCCGACGACCTGCTCCCCCGCCTCCTCCCGGACCCCCGCGCCGCGCGCGTCAAGACCCTCTCGGACTGGCTGTGGGTGCGGCTCCTGGACGTCGAACGGGCCCTGGAGGCGCGTACGTACGACGTCGAGGGCGAGCTGGTCCTGGAGGTGGACGACCCGGCCGGGCTCGCCGGGGGCCGGTTCCTGCTGGCGGCGTCGCCGAAGGGCGCGAGCTGCACCAGGAGCACCCGGGGCGCCGACCTCGCGCTGGACGTGACCGACCTGGCGTCGCTGTGGCTCGGCGACGAGTCGGTGGCGCGGCTGGCGGCGCTGGGCCGGGTGCGGGAGGTACGAGCGGGCGCCGTGCGCGAGGCCGACGCCCTGCTGCGTACGTCCGGGCGGCCATGGTGCCCGGACATGTTCTGAGTCGAGTCCCCCAGGGGTCGGCCCCTAAGGGAGGTGCTCCCTCAGGGGACGGCCCCTCAAGGGTGCTGCCCCGAGGAGGGGCGGCTGTGCTCCTTTCCGCTCACTGGTCGTCCTGCGGTCGTACTTCTGACGGCGTAACTCATCCGTAGCTGTGGCGTGTGAAGTTGTGGCTGTGCTCGCGATGTTCGGTTGTGGCTGTGCGGTGGTGCCTCGTATGCGGTTGTGGCTGTGCTTCTGCGGCCAGGGCCGCCGTATCTGCGGGCTCCCGGCTCCCCTCCGGAAGGGAGCCCGACCAACCATCTGAAAGTTTGACCATGTTGACCATGTCTTGTGAAGTTGGCAGCCAACTTCACTTTGCTTATGTCCGCTTGGAAGCGTCTCATAACCATCTCCCGGGGAACTGCCTAAAGATGGCGGGAAGTTGTACTGTTTTGACGTGGAGCCGGAACCCGCCTCCGTCAATGGACGGAAAAGGCCACATCGGCCACAGAAGTCACACCGCGAGGTGGCCGACGAACTGCGCACCCGGATCAGGTCCGGCGTGCTGCGGCCCGGTGAACGCATGCCCACACAGGCCCGGTTGGCCGACGAGTTCGGGGTGGAGCGGGGTGCCGTACGGCAGGCCCTGCGCATCCTCCAGGCGGAGCACCTGCTGACCAACATGACCAAGGGTGCTCCGGCAACTGTCGCCTCCGACCTGGGAGTTGGCCTCCTCGTGAGCGGTCCTTCGGCGCCGCCGCAGCCGACGACCGTCGCGCTCGCGCCGCGGATCGCAGAGGCGTTCGAGGCCGAGCACGTCCGGATCGACGCGCTCTGTCTGACCGCCGTCTCGCTCACACTTGCCATGGGCGAACCCCTCCGGCACATCCACGCGGGGCGTATGAATCCGGCCAAGGTCGAGGTGCGGGTGCTGCTGCCGTCGCGCGACATCCCGCTCGCCTTCCCTGCCCCGCTGGACAGTTCGGCGTCGGGCCGGCTGCGGGAACACTGGCTGCTGCACCGCAACGCGCAGGGGCAGGTCCTCAAGCACAACCTCCTCGCGCTGCGGCAGACGCACGGGATCGACGTCCAAGTCGACTTCCGTGCACTGCCGTTCACCCCGCCGGTGAAGCTGTACCTGCTCAACGAGGACGAAGCCCTCTTCGCCTACTACACGTTGCGCCGCCGCGAGCAGCTGATCAACGACGAGCGGGTGGAGACGTACGACGCCGAGGGCACGCAGTCGATGCTGTTCGCGTTCGGGCGGGGGGCCGGGGCGCGGGACACGATGTTCGTGGAGCAGTCGCGGCTGTGGTTCGACGCGTTGTGGGGGACGATCAGTTCGCGGCTTCAGCTCACGAGCTGACGGGGGTGGTGGCGGGGGCGGTGTCGGGGGCGGGGCTCACGAGCTGACCGCCGGGCCGGAGAGCAGTACGGCCAGCATGACCGCGCCTATCGATGTCAGGGTCGGGATGCGGGCCTTGATCCCGACGCTGATCAGCAGCATGGCGACGGCGCCCGCCGTGCCGTATCTCCACTGGACGGCCTGTTCGAGGGCGGCGGTGACGAGGGCGACGGGCATGGGGCTCACCTCTTCCTTGTGATGTGCGGTGTGGGATGTGCCAGGAGTCTGCCAACTTGACCAAGTTGGCAACCAACTTCACTAGAGTTGTCCCCACTTGGCTCCAACCCTCAAACAAGTTGTCGGCAACTGCCTTAAGATGGATCAGAGTTGTAGCGTGCGACCGTGACGACCAGGGGAAGGTGGCAGTGGACGCCGACAGAAGGCTCTCGCCCCAGGAGATCGCCGACAGTCTGCGTGAGCGGATCAGGGTCGGGGACCTCAAGGCGGGTGACCGCCTCCCCACCCAGGCCGAACTGGCCGACGAGTTCGGGGTCGAGCGGGGGGCCGTCCGGCAGGCGCTGCGGTCGTTGCAGGAGGACGGGCTGCTGACGAACGTCAGCAAGGGGAGTCCGCCGCGGATCGCCGAGGTCCCGGGCGGCGCGGTCGAGGAGCCCCAGCCGACGATGGTCGCGCTCGCGCCCCGGCTGGTCGAGGCGTTCCACTCCTCCCACGTCCGCATCGACGCGGCCTGCCTCACGAACGAGAGCCTCATCCCGGCTCTGGGGGAGCCGCTCCGGCTCATCCATGCGGGGGTGTTGCGGCCTGAGCGGATCGATGTGCGGATCATGTTGCCGTCGAGCAGGATCAACCTGGCCTTCCCGGTGCAGGCGGGCGACGCCGAGGAGGCGGACCCCGTGCACAAGCGGTGGCTCGACATGCGCAACGCCCAGGGGAACGTGCTCCGTTACAACCTCCAGGCCCTGCGCTCCCAAGGCATCGACGTCCGTATCGCTTTCCGGGCACTGCCGTTCACTCCGCCGGTGAAGCTGTATCTGCTCAACGGCGAGGAGGCGCTGATGGCTTACTACATGGTCGGCCGGTACGAGGAGCCCACCGACACCGGCGTCCTCGACATGTGGGACGTGCGCGGGACCGAGTCCCTCCTCTTCTCCTTCGAGAAGCGTTCCGGGCAGCGCGACGCCGCGTTCGTCGAGGAGTCGCAGCGCTGGTTCGACGCCCTCTGGGAAACCATCACGACAGACCTGACACTTTCTTAGTGACTTCTGAGACGAAACAGACGGATCGGATGGCATTCGACGGCGATCGGGTGACCGAGAAAGTGGAGGAGTTGATCGGTCGTGTCCGGGTCGTGCTCTGGGACTTCGACGGGCCCGTGTGCGGGCTGTTCGCGGGGCATCCCGCGGACCAGGTGGCGGCCGGGCTGGTGAAGCGGCTGGAGCAGCGAGGGCTGCGGGATCTGCTGAGCGCGGAGGAGCGGCTCAGCCTCGACCCGCACCTCGTCCTGCGCGCCGTGGACCGCCGGCGGCCCGGCAGCGATCTGGTGACCGAACTGGAGGAGTGGCTCACGGAGGAGGAGTTGACCGCCGCGGTGTCGGCGCGGCCGACGCCGTACGCCGATCCGCTGATCCGTACGTGGGTGGCGGTCGGGGCGCGGATGGCGATCACCACCAACAACTCGCCCCGGGTGGTGGGGAAGTACCTCACGAGCCGGGGGCTCACCGGATGCTTCGCCCCGCACGTCTACGGCCGTACCGGGGATCTCCAGCTCCTCAAACCCGACCCGTACTGCCTCAACAGGGCGCTGCGGGCGATGGGTTCGGCGCCCGCGGACGCCCTGATGATCGGTGACACGCCCTCCGACCTGGAGGCCGCCCGGCGGGCCGGGGTGCCGTTCCTCGGGTACGCGCGCAGCGAGTCCAAGGAGGAGTTGCTGCGGGGGGAGGGGGCGGAGGCGGTGGTCTCTTCGCTGGAGCCGGTGTTGGAGGCGGTGAGGAAACGGGCGTGAGCGGCTGGGGAGACGAGCCGGGCTGTCATGCCTTGGTCATGCCTGGGTCATGAGTACCGCCAGCGTCACCGCGGCACCGACTGCGAGCCCGCTGTGCCGGGCTCGCAGTCCGATTCCCAGGCAGAACAACAGGAAGACGCCGAGCGGGCCCAGCCGTGCCTGGGCGAGGAAGCCCAGAGCGAGGTTGAGGGATTCCGTCAGCGTGGACAACAGGAGCATGTTCGTTCACCTCCAGACAACTCCCGGTGGAGTCCGCAACTTGTAGTCCAATTGGACTGGTTGACTTGAGGTGGTCTTTCCCTGGTGAGGAGATCCCTTAACTGGCCTGCCGGTTGGGCTGGTGATTTGACTGAAAGTGGTTTGGCTCGGAGGTGGTGGCGGTACGGTCGGAGGGTGGGTGAGCAACAGGTCGGCGATGTTGGCGGCAGGGAGTCCCGGCGGGTCGCCGAGGAGTTGCGTGCCCGGATAGCCGACGGCACGTACCCCGTGGGCGCGTTCCTGCCGTCGCAGCGCAACCTGGCCGAAGAGCTGGAGGTGTCCAGGGTCACCGTTCAGCGGGCGCTGCGTGAGCTGGCGGGTCAAGGGCTGATCCAGTCCCGGCAGGGAAGCGGATCGCGGGTGGTGAAGACCATGCGCATCCGCTCAGGGACCCCCGGGGTGTCGGCCCAGATGTCACTGGGGGCGCTGCTGGAGGAAGCGTTCGCGTGGCCCGAAGTGACCCTGGACGTATCGACTTTGACGTCGGAGTCCCTCGTCGGGCATCTGGTGCCGCTGATCGAGCGCATCCAGACCCGTGAGATCTCGCCACGCACCATCAGCCTGCGGATGCTGCTGCCTTCGGAGGACGTGCCGCCGCCCTATCCCGTGGTCAAGGGGGACCGGCAGGACGGCCGACTGACGGAGCGGCTGCACCGGATGACGAAAGCCCAAGTCGACAGCCTGAAAGACAAGTTGGAGTACCTCAGCGGGCGCGGGCTGGTGGAGGAGGTCTCCCTGGAGGTCAGGCACTCGCCGATCTTCCCGGCCTTCAAGCTCTACATCCTCAACGGCGGACAGGCGTTGATGGGCCCGTACGAGGTGATCGAACGCCCGATCAGGCTGCCGGACTCCGGCGAGGAAGTCGACGCGCTCGACGTCCTGGGTCTGGGAGCCACGCTCACCCACTACGTGAAGGATGACGACCCCAGTTCGGTCGGTACCGTCTTCGTGGAGAGCTGGCAGTCGTGGTTCGACTCGGTGTGGGACCTCCTGGCCCGCTAACTCCCTTGTGACAAGCGTTCGTTAGCATGCGCGGACGGCCCACCGGTCGCGCTGTCGAACAGGCAGACGCCTCAAGAGTGGTGAAACACCCCTGTCACCACTGTGTCGTTACCAGGTCACGTGCCTGTCCACCAGCGTGAGTCCATCGGAGCGGTCAGTGATCGAGCCCAGCGCCGCCTTGTCGTCGTTCGTCGAGGACGCCAGGAACAAGGCCCCGGTCGCCAGCGGCCATCACAACGACAACTACGTGTACGAACTGCCGGAGTTCCTGGCGGGGACGCTCGGGCAGGAGCCCGGGACGACCGTGCTGGTGCGGGTGAGGCGGCGTGACGCGCTGCCGGTGGTGATCCGGACGTGGCAGAACGAGGGCGCGGTCCTGGAGGCCGTGGGCCCGTACCTTCCGCACGCCCCGACCTGCCTGGTGCGCGCCGAACGCTTCAGCATCCACAGCTATGTGAAGGGCGTACCGCTCTCCACCGTCTGCGGCAACGGGAAGCCCGTGGACAGCCGGATGGTGACGGCCCTGACCGGCCTGCTGGCCCAGATGACCCGGGTGCGCAGACCCGTGCTGCCGCCGCTGCCGAACCGGTGGCCCGTACACGGCTCCGACAGCCAGGTGTTCCTCAAGACCCTCGCGCTGGAGGCGGATCGACAGGTCCGGACGCCCAACTGGCCCGCGTTCGGGGGGCTGTTCGGATCGCTGGGCATCCCCGAGAACGCCCTGACCCGCTTCGCCGAACGCGTGCCGGCCATGGCGCGGCGGCCGTACAGCCTGCTGCACACCGATCTGCACAGGGAGAACCTGATTCTTCCGTACGCCTCGGAGGACGGCGGCCTGGTCAGCGTGGACTGGGAACTGGCGTCGTTCGGGGACCCGTTGCAGGACCTGGCGACGCATCTCGTGCGGATGAAATACCCGGCGCACCAGTGGGACGAGGTGATCGGGTCCTGGGAGTCGGCGATGCGGGGGGTGCGGCCCGCGGCGGTCACGGGGTTCGACGCGGACCTGCGGCACTACCTGGACTTCGAGCGGGCGCAGTCCCTGTACCCGGACGTGATGCGCGCCGCGCGCTGGCTGGAGAAATCGTTCACTCAACGCGACCTCGACCGGGCGACGAAGGAGGTCGAACGGGCGCTCCAGGCCGCCGAACGGCCCCTCAGGCTACGGGCGTTGCCGGGTCGCGCGGAGATCGAGCGGGCGCTCTTCCGCTGGCACGCCGCCCGGCACGGCGGCGACGTCAACGGACGCGACTGGCTGGCGAAGGCGTTCGACTGGCGGCTGGACACCGAACGGGTGCCGCTCACACCGGAGTTCGGGACGGAACAGGTCAAGGCCGTCCTCCTCGCGGAGGGCGCGGCCGGCGCGGACCAGGTGTTCAAGGGCGCCTCCCACCTCAACACCGTCGTCGAGGTGCCCGGCGTCGGCTTCCCGGTCGTCGTACGGCGCGAACTCCCCGACGTACGACGGCGGGAGCGCCGTCCGCTGTACGAACACGCCGTGCTGCGGGCGATCCACGCGTCCCGGGTCCCGGTGCGGGCGCCCAGGACACTCGCGCTGGGGGAGAGTTACCGCGACGACCCGTTCGCGATCCACACGTACGCCGGTCCGGAGCCCGAACGGGTGCCCCGGCATCCGGTGGACGGGCTGCGGCCGTGCGAGGCGGACGCGCTGGTGGACCAGTTGTGCGCGCTGACGGAGGTGGACTGGTCGTTGCTGGACCCGGATGCCGAGGACCGGGACTTCTACGGCCAGTTGATCGAGTTCCTGGTCGACCTGGTCGCGGAACTCCCCGAAGGGTCGGCCCAGTTGGCCAAGGAGGCGGGCCTCCCCGACGCGGCCAGGCTGGAGGGGCTACTGAGGCGTCACGAGATCACCCACCGCCGCCCCTCCCTCCTCCACGGCGACCTCAACCCCTGGAACCTCGTCCGCGGTGAGGACTCCGCCGAATTCACCCTCATCGACTGGGAGTTGGCGCTCGTCGGCGACCCGTTGTACGACCTGGTCCGGCACATGCACCTCACGCCGACGAAACAGGCCATCAGGGAACGGATGTTCAGGCGCTGGGAGAAGCGGCTCGGGGCGGAGCGGGTGGTGGGGTGGGAGAACGACTGGCGGGTGTACCGGTGGCTGGAGGTCGTGCGGTCGGCGTACATCGACCTGGACCGGCTGGTGAGCAGGGAGGCGCTGGAAGCGCCCAACGTGCGGCGCGCGGTGGACTCGTACGGGCAGACGCTGAAGTCGGCGCTGGACGTGCTGGGGCTGCCGGTGCCGAGGGCGGCGAATCCGTACCTGGGGCTGGCGCTCACGGGGTGAGGGCTCGCGCTCGGGGGCCGAGGGGCTCGCGCTCGCGGGATGAAGGCCCGTCCGCGTACCCGTGCGTAGGCTCGTGCCATGAACGAGAGCGGTTTGCGGGAGCGTAAGAAACAGCGGATGTACCAGGACGTCTCGGACATCGCGGTGCGGATGTTCATCGAGCGGGGTTTCGACGAGGTGTCCGTCGCCGAGGTGGCCGCCGCGGCGGAGATCTCCAAGCCGACGCTGTTCCGGTACTTCCCGGCGAAGGAGGACCTCGTCCTGCACCGGCTCGCGGACCACGAGCGGGAGGCGGCGGAGGTGGTCTCCGCCGGCCGCGTGCAGGGGATCATGCCGGTGGAGGCGCTGCGTCGGCACTTCCTGGCGGGGCTCGACGCCGAGGACCCGGTCACCGGCCTGAACGATCACCCCCAGGTACGCGCTTACTACGCGTTGCTGTACGGCACCCCGGCGCTCGTCGCACGGCTGTACGGGTTCCTGGAGCGCTCCGAGGAGGCGCTCACGGACGCCCTCGGGGGCGGCATCGCGGCACGCCTCGCCGCCGGGCAGATCATCGCCGTACGCCGGATTCTCGCGCTGGAGAACTGGCGGCGGATCGCGGAGGGGGAGCCTCTGGAGGAGGTGCGCGGGTGGGCGGTGGAGGCGGCCGAGCGGGCGTTCCGGGTGCTGGAGGGGGCGGTGGAGGGGTTGTTCGAGTGGGACGAGTGAGGGGGCGGCGGCCTCGGTGTGCCTGGTCGCGGCGGAGCCGGTCGGGACAGGGTGCGAGGGGAGTTGTGCGGCGGGACGGACAACGGGCGGCGCACGCCGACCTGTTGTCGGGGTGCGCCGCCCGGAGGTGAACGGCCTTGCCATGGCGCCTACTTGGGGTCCTGGTCGAACTTCGCGGTCGACCAGAGGTAGCCGAGGACCGTCAGGCCCACGCACCAACCCACCGCCAGCCACCCGTTGTTGCCGATCTCCGTGCCGAGCAGCAGACCGCGCAGGGTCTCGATCGCCGGGGTGAACGGCTGGTACTCGGCGACCGGCTGGAACCAGCCCGGCATCGTGTCCACCGGCACGAACGCGCTGGACAGCAACGGCAGCAGGATCAGCGGCATCGCGTTGTTGCTCGCGGCCTCGGCGTTCGGGCTGACGAGCCCCATGCCGACGGCGATCCAGGTGAGCGCCGTGGCGAAGAGCACCAGCAGGCCGAACGCGGCGAGCCACTCCAGGACACTCGCGTCGGTCGAGCGGAAACCGATCGCCACCCCGACGGCCCCGACGAGCAACACGCTTGCCACGGACTGGAGAACGCTGCCGATGACGTGCCCGACGATCACCGAGCCGCGGTGGATCGCCATCGTGCGGAAGCGGGCGATGATGCCCTCGGTCATGTCGTTCGAGACGGAGACCGCGGTGCCGATCGTGGTGCTGCCGATCGTCATCAGGAGCAGACCGGGGACGATGTAGGCGATGTAGTCGGCGCGGTCGCCGCCGCCGATGCCCGCGCTCATCGTGTCGCCGAAGATGTAGACGAACAGCAGCAACAGCATGATCGGGGTGAGCAGGAGGTTGAGGGTGAGGGAGGGGTAGCGGCGGGCGTGCAGGAGGTTGCGCCGCAGCATGGTGGTGCAGTCGCGGGCGGCGAGGGAGAGCGCGCTCATCGGGTGGACTCCTTGGGCTGGTCGGGGATGCCGGAGAGAGTGGTCTGCTCGGTCAACGCGAAGAACACGTCGTCCAAGTCGGGTGTGTGCACGGCGAGTTCGTCGGCCTCGACGCCGACCGCGTCCAACCGGTCCAGCAGCGACCGAAGTTCGCGCTGACCGCCGCCGCTCGGGATCTGGAGGACGAGCGCGTCGTCGTCCCCGGACGCGCCGTCGAAGGCGGCCACCGCGTTCTGGTACGACGCCGGATCGGTGAACCGGAGCCGGACGTGGCCGCCGGGGGCGAGCCGCTTCAACTCCTCGGCGGTGCCTTCCGCGACGATCCTCCCGCCGTTCAACACGGCGATGCGGTCGGCGAGTTCGTCGGCCTCCTCCAGGTACTGCGTGGTGAGGAAGACGGTGACGCCGTCGGTCACCAACTCCCGGATGATCTGCCACATGTTGTGCCGGGAACGCGGGTCTAGTCCGGTCGTCGGCTCGTCCAGGAAGATGACGCGCGGTCCGCCGACGAGGGTCATCGCGATGTCGAGACGCCGCTTCATGCCGCCCGAGTAGGTGGACGCGGGCTTGTGCGCGGCGTCGGTGAGGTCGAAGCGGGCCAGGAGTTCGGCGGTGACCCGGCGGCCCTCCGCCTTGGAGAGGTGGTGCAGGTCCGCCATCAGGAGCATGTTCTCCTCGCCGGTGATCAGACCGTCGACGGCGGAGAACTGCCCGGTGACACCGATGACTTGGCGTACCGCCTGGGCCCGCGTCCGCAGGTCGTGACCGCCGATCCGGGCCTGTCCGGCGTCCGCCGAGATCAAGGTGGAGAGGATCTTCACGGCGGTGGTCTTGCCCGCGCCGTTCGGACCGAGGAGGGAGAAGACGGTGCCTTCGGGTACGGCGATGTCGACGCCGTCCAGGACGGTCCTGTCGCCGTACGCCTTGCGCAACCCGGTTGCGGTGATGGCCAGTTCGGTCGTGTCCGGTTCGGTGATGCCGGGATCGGTCATGTCTGGGGGCTCCTTGTCGCTGTCGGGGGTCAGAGGCTGCGGGCGGTGATGTCGCCCTGGGCCGTGGTCGCGGTGATGGTGAGCGTCGAAGTGCCGTCGTTCTTTAGGGAGTTGGAGACACGGCCGTAGGTGGTGCCGGCGTCGAGGGAGGCGCTGGTGCCGTGCGCGACGGCGACCTCGATGTCGCCCTGCTGGGTGGTGAGGGTGAGGGCGCCCCGGACCGCCTCGGCGATACGGATCGTGCCGCGCTGGGTGCTGAGTTCGGCGGGGCCGGTGAGGCGGCCGACGGTGATGTCCCCGTCGTGCGAGGAGAGTCGGGCACTCGTCGCCTCGTCGAGCTTGACCTCGCGGTAGCCGCCCTCGAAGGTGACGTCCCCGAACCGGCCGACGCCCCGGAACTCGGCGGCGCCCGCCCCGGCCTCGACGTGGGAACCGGCGGGGAGCTGGACGGTGATCTCCACGGCGCCCTGGCCGCCGAGGAGTTGGGACTTCGGCGCCGGGCCCTCGATCCGCAGGACGCCCGCGCCGGCGTCGTACACGGCCGTGGTCTGTTCGGCCGTTTTCACGTCGCGGCTCTTGGTGGGGTCGGCGGGGCGGATCTCGACGGTGGTGTCGGCGCGGTCGGCGGCGATGAGCTGGACGCGGCCGGCGGGGAGGGTGAGGACGGCGGTGATGCGGGCGGGGGTGGCGAACTTCTGCATGGTGTCCCTGTCCTTCGGGTCGTTGTTTCCGATGTACGAAAAGCTACGTTGCGTTGACGGATCTGGCAACGAGTTCGTTGCGATGGAGTGCTGTATATGCAGGTCAAGATAGGGAAATCGTTGCAACCGAACTGCTTTCAACGCAACGTCAGATGGTGCTGGCGTTGCAATGGAGTGAGTGTGAACGCTATGGTTGGAGGGTCTTGAAGGTTCATGGAGGAGGCGGCGGTGCCGGGAGGCAGGCTCAGTCAGCAGGAGCGGCAGCGGATCGCGTCGGGGTTGGCCGACGGGCTGGCCTATGCGGAGATCGCCCGGGGGCTCGACCGGCCGACCTCCACAGTGACGCGCGAGGTGATGCGCAACGGCGGGCCGGTCGGGTACCGGGCGGATCTGGCGCATCGGGCCACCGAGAATCGCGCGCACCGGCGGAAGAAGGCGGCGCCGCGCGCGGGTGGGGCGGGGGGTTCGGGGGCGGCAGGGGTGGCCGGGGGGGCCTCGGCGGTCCACGGTCGGGACGGCGAGGCCGTGCGGGAGTACGAGGACGCGTTCGCGACGCTGTTCACGCAGCAGGGGCTGCCCCATATGACGTCGCGGGTGCTGGCCGCGCTCTACGTCACCGACAGCGGGAGTCTTACCGCTGGAGAGCTAGGGGGCCGTCTAGGGGTGAGCGCCGCGTCCGTGTCCAAGGCGATCGCGTTCCTGGAGGTGCAGGGGCTGGTGCGGCGGGAGCGGGAGGCGGAGGGGCGCCGGCGGGAGAGGTACGTCGTCGACGACGACGTGATGTATCAGTCGACGATGGCCAGCGCGAAGGCGACCGCCTATCTCGCGGGGGTCGCCCGGGAGGGGGTGGGGGTGATGGGGGCGGGGACGCCGGCGGCCGTGCGGCTGGAGAACATGGCGCGGTTCATGGACTTCGTGTCGGAGAGCATCGCGCGAGCGGCGGATCAGGCGCGGGAGGTGCTGTACGCGAAGCCCGGGTGGCCGCACGGCGAGTCCGAGGTGACTCCGGAATGAATATGTCGTAGTTAAAAATGTGACTTGGTTAAGTTTGTGGCTTAGGCTCGGCATATGGCTGACGAGCTTGAGCTAGAGGCATCCCTGCGAAGCGAACGCGCCCACCACGACCGCTGCCGGGCCGCCTTCGCCGCGATGGTGAGCGGCGCCGATCAGCAGGTCGTCATCGGTGAGAACGCCTCCGCGTCCGGGGCCGACGCGGAGGTCCTCGGGTACCAGCTGCGCAGCCACGCGAAGGCGCTGCGCGAGCTGCCCGAGGGCCCGCTGTTCTTCGGGCGGCTGGACTTCGGGGACGGCCGGGCGCATCACGTGGGCCGGGTCCGAGTGAGCGAGCGGCCCGCCGATCCGCCGCTGGTGGTGGACTGGCGGGCGCCGGTGTCCCGGGCGTTCTACCAGGCGTCCGCCCGTGATCCACAGGGTGTGGATGTCCGGCGGAGGTTCGGGTGGGCGGCCGGGAGCCGGGGGGACTCGGCCGATCTGACGGGGCTGGAGGACGAGCGGCTGGGGGCGGGCGGGGGCGCAGTCGACGGGGCCGGGGTTGACGGGGGCGTTGACGCGGGAGCCGGTGCCGGGGACGTCGCCGACGTCGTACGCGATGCCGGCGTGCGCGACGGCGTCGTACCCGGCGCGTTGCTCGTGCGGGAGCTGGAGCGGCCCCGGGTGGGGCCGATGCGGGACATCGCCGCGACGATCCAGCCCGAGCAGGACGACCTCGTGCGCGCCGGGCTCGGCGACTCGATCTGCGTGCAGGGGGCGCCCGGGACCGGCAAGACGGCGGTCGGGCTGCACCGCGCGGCGTACCTCCTGTACACGCATTCGCGCCGCATCCAGCGCGCCGGGCTGCTGATCCTCGGGCCGAACCGGACGTTCCTCTCGTACATCTCCGAGGTGCTGCCCTCCCTCGGTGAGACCGGAGTACGACAGTCGACGCTCCTCGACGAGATCGCCCTGCACCCCGTCACCGGCACGGACACCCGCGCCGCCGTAGCTCTCAAGCACGACCCGCGGATGGCGGAGGTACTACGCCGCGCGGCGTACGGGAGGGTCCGGGCGGACGGTGCGCAGGGGGCCGTGGTCCAGGAAGGGTCGTACCGGTGGCGGGTGCCGGCCGGGGAGGTCGCGGAGATCGTCCGCGGGGTGCTCGACGAGGGGGAGGCGCCGCCGTACGAGGTCGGGCGGGAGCGGGTGCGGACGCGGATCGTCGTCCGGATACGGGCCGAGGCCGAACGCCGCAGCGGGACCCGGGGCGCCGCGTGGGTGCGGAGGGTGGAGCGGGCGGTGAGTGGCTGCGTCGACGCGGTGTGGCCGAAGCTGCGTGCGGAGGAACTGGTGTACGAACTCCTGTGCGGTGGCGGGGAGTTGAGCCGGAGTGCGGACGGTGTCCTGTCGGCGGACGAGCAGGCGGCGCTGGCCTGGGCGCGGCCGGCCCGCTCCTGGAAGTCCGTCCGCTGGTCCGCCGCGGACCTGGTGCTGCTCGACGAGGTCGCCGGGCTCCTCGCGCACCCCGCCGGATACGGCCATGTCGTCGTCGACGAGGCCCAGGACCTCTCGCCCATGGAGTGCCGCGCCATCGCCCGGCGAGTGGAGTACGGCTCCCTCACCGTCCTCGGGGATCTGGCGCAGGGGACGACCGCCTGGGCGGCCCGGTCCTGGCGGGAGCAGATGGCGCACCTCGGGAAACCGGACGCCGTTGTGGTACCGCTTGCTGTCGGTTTCCGGGTCCCCGGCGTCGTACTGGACCTGGCGAACCGGGTGCTGAAGCGGCTGGACGTCGACGTGCCTGCCGCCCGATCCCTGCGCGGGGGCGGAGAGTTGCTCGTCACCCGGGTCGAAGGGGAGCTGTACGACGGGGTGTCGGACGCCGTGCGGCGGGCCCTGAAGGGGGAGGGGTCGGTGGGGGTGGTGGTCGCCGACGGTGAAGTGGAGCGGTTCCAGGGGGTGTTGGAGGAGCGGGTCGAGGTGGTGGGCGCCGGGACGGTGAAGGGGCTGGAGTACGACCATGTCGTGGTCGTCGAGCCGATGGCGATCGTGGAGGGGGAGGAGCGGGGGTGGCATCGGCTGTACGTGGTGCTGACCAGGGCCGTTTCGCGGATGGAGGTGGTGCACGGGAGGGGGTTGCCCTGGTGAGGACGCCGGGCGGGCCCGCCTCCGGGGAGGGGGCCCGCTTGGCGTTGCACGGTGGGACGGTTGGGGCGTGGGGCCCGCGTGGTGCGGCGGTCAGGGGGTCACGTGCGGCGGGGCGGTCGCGGGGTCACAGGGTGACGACCACTCCGCCGAGCGTCACCACCAGCTTGCCGTCCGAGGCGAACGACCACTTCAGCGCACCGGACCAACTCGACGCGCAGCGCGAGCCGTTGGTGCCGGTCCAGAACTGGTTCGTGCTGTCGGCGTCCCCGATCGTCTTGTCGTTGGAGCCGCTGACGGCGTACCGGCAGGACGTGTTGGTGCGGAACGTCGAAGTCCCCGCGTCCCACGAGTAGTTGCGGGTCGCGTTGTCGATGCTGAGGTTGTTGGAGACGGCCATGGAGCCCGGGTTGCTGTTGTACGTGAACCCGTGCTTGCCGTTGCGGTAGGCGATGCTGCGGCGTACGACGTGGTTGACGGCGATGTCGTCGCCGCCGAGCTTGTACCCGTTGCGGTCGCCGTTGGAGTTGACGGTGCCGTCGGACAGCGTGCCGTTGTTGTAGGAGAGCGAGTCCTCGATGGTGACCGGCCCGATCGGACCCGTGTCGGTCTTGGTGTACAGGTCCCAGCCGTCGTCGATGTTGTTGTGCGAGACGGCGTACCGGAAGACGTTCCCGGTGCCGGTCGTCAGCTTCGCCGCGAACCCGTCCGCGTCCTCCCCGTCGGAGTCCGCGTTGTCGTGCGACTCGGCGCTCAGGACCAGGTTGTCCGAGGGCCACTCGCTGCTCGGCGTGGAGGACGCGATCCGCCCCAACTGGAGCCCGGTGTCCCGGTTGTAGCGGGTGACGGTCCGCTCGATGACGTTGTGGCTGCCGCCGACGTAGATCCCGTTGTCCCCGGCGCGCTCGACGGTGATCCCGTAGACCTTCCAGTACGACCCGAACAGCTGGAGCCCTCGGTTCGACGAACTCTCGCTCTGCGCCGAGAAGTTCAGCACCGGGGTCTCACCCGGATACGCCGTCAGGGTCGTACGGGCCGCCGCCGTACCGCTGTTGGTCTGCGGGATCGTCACCGTCGAGGACTGGCTGTACGTCCCTCCCCGGAGGTAGATCGTGCCGCCCGCGGTGACGCGGCCGATCGCCGAGGTGAGGGTGGTCGGCGCGGACTGGGTGCCGGCCGCGCCGTCGGTACCGCTCGGGGAGACGTAGATCGCGCCGGTCGCGGGCGGTGTCGTCGAGTCGGTGGTCGTCGCCTCGGCGTAGTCGACGTTCGGGAGTCCCTCCGAGGTCGTAGGGGTCAGCCGGATCGTGTTGCTGCCCGCGTTGAGGGTGACGGTCAGGGTCTTGGTGACCCAGGTCGACCAGGCGCCGGTCGCCTCGAAGGACGGCGTCTGGACCGTCGTCCCGTTGACGGCGAGGGCGGCCGGGCGGGCGGCGGAAGTCCCGTTCGCGAAGCGGACGTTGATCGTCGCGGTGCCGGCGACCGCCGCGGTCACCGTGAACTGGGCGTACCCGCTGGTGGAGTTGGTGCCGTTGCAGAAACCGCTTCCGGAAAAGCCGGTCCAGTCGGAGTCGACGGTCCCGGTGCAGACCGCCGGGGAGGACTCGGCCTCGTAGCGGACGGTCGCGGCGTGCGCCGGGGCGGTGCCGGTGAAGGCGACGAGGGTGCCGGCCAGGAGGGCGGAGGAGGCCAGGGCGGAGGTTCTCACAGATCGCTGGTGCATCGTGCGGCTCCGTTCGAGTACATGACTGTGGGGTGTGTACGTGAACAGGTAGAGCTCTCGGATCTGGGGGTGTCCGGGTGATAGCAAGCGCTTTCTCCGGACGCTAGGCTCATGGTGTGAACGCGTCAAGAGTTGTGTACTTGATCGTTGTCCAAGAATGTGAACGCACTGGGGTCGTCAGGGCGTGCGGCGGGTCATGGCACGAGCTGGAAACGGATGGGCATCCCGAAGGCAAAGAACGGGAACGCTCGGCCATACTCGGCCGGGTAGGACTGACCAACCTGAAAGACCGGGAACCACAGTGAAGAACGTCTCGTTGCCCCACACCGGCGCCAGGCTCGCCGCCGTGACGCTGTTCGTCGCTCTCACCGGCGGGCTGGTGACGGCCACCCCCGCACTGGCCGCGACCGCCACCCCCACCGCCGCCGCGGCGCAAGCGGCCCCCGTTCCGGTCGAGTTCGTGGACCAGACGGCAAGCGCTCTGCCCGCCGACGGCAAGAGCCATGAGTTCACGGTCACTTACGCGAACACCACCGCGTCCGACCTGATAGTCGCGCCCCAACTCCTGCTCGTCTCACCGGACTCTGGCCCGTTCCTGAAGCCGGCCGACGTCAAGCTGGAGCTGCGCAAGCCCGACGGCTGCTGGACCGCCGTCACCCCGGGGAACCAGACCGGCACGCTCTTCACCGACCTCACCACCGCCCAGCGCAGCCTCGCGCCCGGCGAGACGCTGACCCAGGTGTACCGCGTGACCGTCAACTCCCCCGGAGCCGTGGGGACGGTGCAGCCTCGGGTGGTTCTCTACGCCTGAACTCCCTGACACCGACCGGGCCGGAGCCGCCACACATGGGCTCCGGCCCGGAGCGCGCTCGCCCTCGGGGCGTTCTCCCGTCCGCGAGGCGTCGGCTCGCCCTCGCGGTGTGCTTCCGTCCTCGCCGCGCCCTGTCGCCTCAACCGGTCGCCGTACGACCCGAGTTGTCCCCCGACCCGGTCAGATACGGCACCAGCCCCCGTTCCAGCAGCGCCCGCTTCCACTCCAGGCGGGCCTGTTCGACCTCGGCGGGGGAGGCGGGGCCGCGGCGGTCGCGGACGGCGGTGTGCAGCAGGGCGGCGACGGCGAGCAGGGTGCTGAGCACGGCGACGGCGCCGAGAATCCAGCCCGCGGTGATCAGCGAGGCGGGCAACGGGGCGGCTGCGTCGGCGAGTTGGAGGATGTATCCGGCGAGGAGGAGGAAGACGGCGGACGTGGCGGAGATGATCGGCGTGAGGACGGCGAGGGCCGCGAGCGCGGTGCTCGGCGGGGCGGGCCGGCGGCGCGCGTCCTGTCGTAGGGCCAGGTACGCGTCGTACTCGGGGCCGGCCGCCGCCGTGATGAGGTCGGCGTCGGCCAACGCCTGTTCCTTGAGGTCGCGTTGGCCCGTCCTGACGAGTGCCAGGCGCAGGGTCTCCTCGAAGTCCGCTCGGTCCTCCGGGCGGAGGTGGTGCGGGACGGCCATCTGGTCTCCCGGTGGTGGAAAGGACGGAAGGGGGACCACCTGAGGGCGTCCCCCCAAGGTGATCCCCGCGGGGCGATCCCCGTACGTCCGGCGGTTGTTCAGACGTTCACGCCGAAGTCGGCCGCGATGCCGCGCAGCCCGGAGGCGTAGCCCTGGCCGACCGCGCGGAACTTCCACTCGGCGCCGTGCCGGTACAACTCGCCGAAGACCATGGCGGTTTCGGTGGAGGCGTCCTCGGAGAGGTCGTAGCGGGCGATCTCCTGGCCGCCGGCCTGGTTCACGACGCGGATGTAGGCGTTGCGGACCTGGCCGAAGCTCTGGCCGCGGTTGTCGGCGTCGTGGATGGAGACCGGGAAGACGATCTTGTCGATGGCGGCCGGCACGGTGGAGAGGTTGATCTTGATGGACTCGTCGTCGCCGTCGCCCTCACCGGTCAGGTTGTCGCCGGTGTGCTCGACGGAGCCGTCCGGGCTGGTGAGGTTGTTGTAGAAGATGAAGTGCGCGTCGGAGGCGACCTTCCCGGCCGCGTCCAGCAGCAGCGCGGAGGCGTCGAGGTCGTAGTCGGTGCCGGTCGTCGTGCGGACGTCCCAGCCCAGCCCGATCAGGACGGCGGTCAGGCCGGGGGCCTCCTTGCTGAGCGAGACGTTGCCGCCCTTGGCCAGGGTTACTCCCACTGTGAACTCCTCCTCGGGGGGTAGGGGGCGACCCGTAGGGGTCGCGGGGGACGACCCGTGGAGGCCCTCCTGACCATTAAATCTACACCACTGTAGAAACAAAGGTACTAGGGGGTCTACGGGGCCGGCACGCGTCGATACGATGGGGAGACACCCGGCGCGGGAGAGGAGACAGGGCGTGACGGACCACGAACAGCGTCCCCGGCGACGGGGGCAGGGCGAGCTGGAGGCGCTCGTCCTGGAGGCCCTGCGCGCGGCGGACGGCCCCGCGACGGCGGGCTGGGTCCAGGAGCGCCTCGGCGGCGACCTGGCGTACACCACCGTCATCACGATCCTCACCCGCCTCCTGGAGAAGGGCGCGGTCACCCGCGAGCGCGCGGGCCGCTCCTTCGCCTGGACCCCCGCGTCCGACCAGGCCGGCCTCGCCGCGCGCAAGATGCGCAAGGTCCTCGACGGCGAACGCGACCGCGAGGCGGTGCTCGCCAGCTTCGTCACGGGGCTCGGCGCGGACGACGAACGGCTGCTGCGGGAACTGCTGGGCGAGGCCGGGAGCGAAGGGAAAGACTGACGCCGTATGGGGTTCTTCATCTTTCTCCCCCTGATCCTGCCCCTGACGGCCTGGCCGATAGCGCGCCTCGCCGAGCAGCACCTCCACCCCCGCGCCGCGACCCGCCTCCTCACCGCGATGGCCGCGGTCATGGCCCTGTGCAGCACCGTCTGCCTCGCCCTCCTCATGGTCGTCGGCACCGCGCAGCTCCCGGGCAACCCCCTGCCCGACGGGTGGTCCGACCCCGAGGTCCGCGCGGCCGTCCCCTACGACGAGATCGCGGGCAAGGTCGCCATCCCCGCCCTCTTCGCCGTCGCCGCCGTCTGCGTCCGCACCGCCTGGCGCCACTTCCGCCTGCGCCGCCGCGCCCACCGGGCCCTTACGGGTCTTCCCTCCACAGAGGTAGCGGTACTACGGGACGACACCCCGTACGCCTACGCCCTCCCCGGCGCCCGCCGCGACCGCATCGTCGTCACGACCGCCCTCCTCGGCAGCCTGGACCCGGGGGAGCGCAGGGCGCTGTTCGCCCACGAACGCGCTCACCTCACGGCCCGCCACCACCGGTATCTGCTGACCGTCCAGCTCGCGGCCCGCGCCAACCCGTTTCTGAGACCGCTTTCCACGGCTGTTTCCTATACGACGGAACGCTGGGCGGACGAGGAGGCGGCGGCGGTGATCGGCAGCCGCCGTACGGTCGCGCGGGCCATCGGGAAGGCGGCGCTGCTGTCCCGGGGGGCGCCGGTGCCGGCGCTCGCGGGGTTCACGGGGCTCGCGTCCTTCGCGGCGCCGGGGCCGATTCCCCGCCGGGTGGCGGCACTTCTCGGTCCGGCTCCGCTGATCCGGGACTGGCCGCCGGTGTTCACCGCCGTCGGGTTCGCGGCGTGGGGAGCGGCGGCGGGGACGGCCGTTTCGGCGATGTCGTCGGCGAACTCGGCGGTGACGATGTTCATCATCCTGCACGCCGCGACGCCGCTCTGAGCGTCGGGCGCCGCAACTCCGCCGGAACGGGCCGCTGTTGAGTGCAGGGAGAGGTGAGACCTCTGGGCAACCCGTGCCGGATGCGCCGGTGTTGCGCGGGGGCCGCTCTCGGCCAGGTGTCGATCGTCCGGCGGGCGGACGCGGCTGTGAGGTGTCTGTGAGGCGGCCGGGCCCGCCGTCTGCGGATTGTGCGCCGGGCTCGACCGCCGTCAGGGGAACGGGAAGTGACGGAGCGTCAATGGTGGTGTAGCCGGGGAGTGTTGGGGTGTCGCGGGAGGGCGATATCCGGACTCTGTCTCCCAATGGGGTGGTTGACAGGAGTTGCCCGGGGTTTGGAGGCTTGCGTGGACATGCCAGTAGATGGGGAGGGTGTCACGTGTTACGCAAGCGATGTAGATACCTGCTCGCGGCCGGCGTCGCCTTCGGGCTCGCGTTCGCGCCGTCGACGGTCGTCGCCGCCGAGGGGCAGGCGACGGCGACTGCTTCGGGGGCCGTCGAGCACCGGGTCTCACCGTCGGCGCAGGCGCTGACGGCGGAGTACTGGACGCCGGAGCGCATGGCGGCGGCCGTACCGCCCAAGGCGGTCGGGGACTCGGCGGTGCCGGAGAGCGTCATCGAGGAGGCGCTCGGCGGGGCGGCGACGACGGGGTCGGAACCCGTCGCCGGCAAGGGCGTCGAAACAGCCCCGGGCGCACCGAAGTTGAAGGTCACCGCCACGCAGGTGGTGGGCAAGGTGTTCTACCGGGGCTCCGACGGCATCGACTATGTCTGCTCGGGCTCCGCGGTCAACAGCACGAACAAGAACATGGTGTTCACGGCGGGGCACTGCGTGCACGGCGGACCCGGCCAGGGGTGGGCGTCCAACTGGCAGTTCGTGCCGTACTACAACTACGGCAACCGGCCGTACGGGACGTGGTGGGCCGAGACGCTCGTCGCGTTCAACGGGTGGGTCAACAGCGGGAACTTCGGCTACGACGTCGGCATCGTCATCACCTCGCCGAACTCGTCCGGTGAACTCGTCAACGCCGTGGGCGGGTTGGGGATTCAGTGGAACTACCCCAAGGACCGCTTCATGGTCGCGATGGGCTATCCGGCGGCCGGCGCCTTCGACGGCCAGTGGCAGTACTTCTGCTCCGCGACCACCTCGCAGCGCAGTTCCTCCATCACCGACCAGATCAAGATGCCGTGCAACATGACCGGCGGGTCGAGCGGCGGGCCCTGGATCTTCGGCAAGGACGACAACGTCTACTGGAGCGGGTACGTCAACGGGGTGAACAGCAACACCGAACGCCGTGACGACCCGACCGAGATGCGCTCGCCGTACTTCGCCACCTGGGTCGGCGACGCCTTCAACACCTACTCTTCCTACTGACGCACACGCGCCGTCCGGCGTCCGGCGCCCTGTCGGACGTACGACGTGGAGGGGCCAACTCATGCCTGGAGTCTTACAAGTTCGGCTCGCCGTCAGCATCGGCGCGCTGGCCTGCGTACTGGTCGCCTGCGGTGCGGACGAGGGCGACCCCGCCGCCCCGCCGACCGGCGTCTCCGGCACGGGCGCCGAATCGGGCTCGACCGCCGGAGCGGGCACGGCGACCGGGGCCGGTTCGAGCCCGGGGTCCGCGGCGGACCCGAGCACCGGGACCGTCCCAGGCACCGGCGCCTCCTGCGACCCCTCCACGTCCATCACCGCCCCGGCGGCCTCCGCGACGGGCACGGCTCCTGGGGACAGCCTGTCCCACAGCCAGGACCCCGCCGGCAACTGCGTCATCGACAGCGGGGTGCCTCGTACGCCGGTGGACCCCTGAGAGCCGCGTAGCTCCCGTACGACCAGGGTTCGGGGGCAGGGATGTCCCGTAACTCTTGAGCGCCGGACCCCGTAGTACCCGGGGTCCGGCGCTCAGCAGGTTTCGCTCAGAGGTCGAACTCGTGCGGCGGCAGGTCGAGGGTGTAGCACGCCTCGCGGACGACCGCCTGCTCGTCCTTGTCGAAGTCGCCGTCGGCGCCGCCGATGACGATGCCGATCTGGATGACGGCGCGGGCCTCGGCGGGCTTCTTCTTCGCCTTGGCGATCTCCTGGAGGACGCTGACCTTGCCGAAGTCGAAGTCGGTGGTCAGCTTGTTGAGGTTGTCCTCGAACCGCCGGCGCAGGTCGTCCGCCGGGAAGTTCTGCAACACCTCGTTGTTGGCGATGAGCTGGGCCACGCGCTGGCGCTCCGACGGGTCGATCTGGCCGTCCGCCGCCGCCACCAGCGCACACATGGCCATGCTCGCGTCACGGAACGCGCCGCTCTTGAGGTCGTTCTTCTTCGCGACCAGCTGGGTCTGCATCTGCGATGCGGAGTCCTTGATGCGGTCCCACAGGGCCATGAACACTCCAAAAACCAGGGGGCGCCGGCTCCCGGTCGCCCTGTCCTTTTACCTGCCTACATCTTCTACAGGAACGTAGAAGTTAATGCGTCGGTTCCCGGCCATGTCCTGTTTCTCAACCGGTTTCGGCCCCCGTCCGATTCATTCAAGACCCCTGCCCCGCCCGCTCGCTACGTTCGGCGGATGAACAACACCGACTCCCTCCACCTCACGGTCCGCATCGCCCGCCCCGCCCCCGCCGTCTACCGCTACGCCGCCGACCCCGCCCACCTGCCCGCCTGGGCGCACGGCCTCGGGGACACCGTCGAGCAGGTGGACGGCGAGTGGGTCGCCCGCTCCGGCCTCCTCGGCCGGGTCACCGTGACGTTCACCCCCGACAACGACCTCGGCGTCCTCGACCACTACGTGACCTTCCCTACGGGGGAGACCGTCCACAACCCCATCAGGGTCATCCCCTACGGCGACGGCGAGTGCGAGTTCGTCTTCACCCTCCGCCGCCTGCCGGGCGTGAGCGACGCCGAGTTCGAGCGGGACGCCGGGACGGTCACCGCGGACCTGGCCCGCCTCAAGGGGGTGCTGGAGCGCGGGCTGTCGGGGGCGCGCTGAGTACTGCTGCTCAGGACAGGACTGGCGTGGCCCTCTAGGGTAAGTCCGGCCTGTGATGGGGGGCATGGACATGCTGGAGGTATCCATGAGGAAGGGCGCCGCGACAGCGGCCCTGGTCGTCGTCGCCGTACTGGCACTCGGCGGCTGCGGCAAGGAGCACGCGACATCGGGTGCGAGCGGCGGGGCAGCGGCGGGGGTTACCCCTGATACCCGTACGACCCCGGACGGCACCCCTAGTACTTCCGGCGCCCCCACCACCCTTCCCGCCTCCCCCTACGTGGAACCCGGAGCCGGTGACGGCGCCCCTCACTACCGCGAGAACAACGGCTTCCGCATCGCCGGTGAGATGTCCGACGCGAGCGCCGCCGACGCCCGGCGCGAGGCCGCCCGCATCGAACCCGTCCTCAAGGACCTCTGGCAGCGGAAGGAGTGGGACCCGGCGACGGTCCGCACGGCGATGCTCGGACTCGGCTACGAGGAACAGCACTTCGACTCCAAGGGCCACTCCCTGGGCGGCACCCTCCAGGTCAAGCCGATGAACTCCCGCTACGTGGACGGCCGGTACGTCACCCCCGAGGGCGCCCTGATCGGCCTCCGCGTCCACGACGACGCCTGCGTCACCGCCTTCGTCCAGAAGACCAACTACCAGGTCTCGGCCAACGGCCCCTATCCGGAGGGCGGTTGCTTCGAGCCTCCGGCGGGCCACTGAACGCCGATCGGCCTCCACCTCTCCAACCTCTCCGCCCTCTCCGCCCGGTCACTGGTGCGTGGCGCACCTCCCCGTCCCAGCTCGCGGCAGGCGGCACGGCTCGGGATGCCCAGGACTCCGGTGCCGGTCGCCCCGTGACCTCAAGCAAAGCCGAGGTCAAGGCCCGGTAGTGGGCTCCCCGCCCGCGTGCGTCGTACCTCAGCGGTAGTACTACCGTTTTGCCCCGAAGCAATACCTGAGAGGTACGACCCTGATGAGCGCCCTGCCCGCCGCTACCCCCGCCCACCTCCTCACCGCCTGGCAGCTCGACCTTCCGGCGCTGCTGCTGATCGCCGTGCTGGGCGGGGCCTACGGGTGGGGTGTGCTGCGGCTGCGCGGCCGGTGGCCGGTCGTCCGCACGGTCGCCTTCGCGGGGCTCGGCCTCGGCACGCTCCTCGTCGCCACGATGTCCGGGCTGGCCGTCTACGACCACGTCCTGTTCTGGCCCGCCGCGGTCCAGAACATCCTGCTGGACCTGGTCGCCCCGCTCGGCCTCGCGCTCGGGGACCCGCTGCGGCTGGCGGTGGAGGCGCTGCCGGAGCGGTCCGCGGGGAGGCTGCGGCGGGCGATGACCGGGAGGGTCGTCCGGGCGCTGACGTTCCCGCTGGTCAGCACGGCCCTGGTACTCCTCACCGAGCTGACCGTCTACTTCACGCCGTACTTCTCGACCGCCCTGCGCGTCGGCTGGCTCCACGAGCTGATGTACCTCAACCTCCTCGCCGCCGGGTGCCTCTTCGTCGTACCCGTACTCACCAGGGAGGAGACCCTCCCGGCCTGGTGCACCCACCCCGTGCGGGCCGCGCTGGTCTTCCTCGACGGCATCGTCGACGCCGTACCGGGTCTCGTCGTCATGACGCACGGTTCGCTCATCGCGGGCGCGTGGTACCTCCACCACCGGCCCGCCTGGGCCCCGAGCGTCGGCCACGACCAGCAGATCGGCGGCGGCGTGATGCTCAGCATCGCCGAACTCGTCGCCCTGCCCTTCCTGTTGGCGATCCTCGTCCAGTGGGCCCGGACGGAACGCGTCCAGGCGGCGGCACTCGACCGCCGCCTGGACGAGGAACAGGCCGCCCGCGCCGCCCACTCCGCCCGCTCCGAGCAGAGCCCCGACACCGCCCGCCCCGGTCACTCCGAGGAGCCGGACCGGGTACGCCCCTGGTGGGAGACGGAACGCAACGAGGTCGCGTCCCGCATCCGCCGCCAGCACGGGGCCGACTGAGGTACTACGGGTACTACGGGTACTACGGGTGCTGGGCCAACCTTGGGTGTACCTGGGAGCTACGGGTACTGGGTGTACCTGGGTACTACGGGGTCGGCCCCCGAGGAGGGGCTCCCGACGCAGGTACGCCTCACCCTGCGGAGCTACCTCCCAGGTATGCCTGGCCGCTCAGGCCCCGGTCCCGCCCCTCCCCAGGCCCTCAGCTCTCAGCTCTCAGCTCTCAGCCCTCAGGACGTCCCCCGCTGATCCGGCGGCGTCTCCCCCCGCTTCACCGTCTCCCCCTGCACGATCCGCGGCGCCCCCTCACCCTCCTGGGTCACCTGGTTCCCCTCCTCCTTCGCGGCCCGCGCCTCCGCCTTGAGGATGCGCGCCGACTTCCCCGCCGAGCGCGCCAGGTCGGGCAGCTTCTTCGCGGCCAGGACGGCTATGACGACGATGAGGATGACCGCCAGCTCACTGAGTCCGAACATGTCAGTCCTCGCCCTCTTCGTCGTCGCCCTCGAAGAAGTCGCCGATCTCGTCGACGACCTCCGCCGCGACCATCCCGCCCACGACACCGACGGCGAGCCCGGCCGCCCCGGCCGCGACGGCCGTCCCCACTCCCGGCCCGGAGCGCCGCTGCTCCTCATGGCCGACGGCGCCGCCGTGACCGTACGCGTCGTGCTTGCCGTGCTCCCCGTACGGTGCCTGCTCCCCGTACGACCCGTAGCCCCCCGGTACCCCCTGCCCCGCATACCCCGGAGCCCCGTACCCGTACGACCCCCGGTGCTCCGCGAGCTGCCGGACCCATCCCTCGACCTCGGCGTTCCAGTCCCGGACGTCCTGGTGGCCGACGATGTGGCGGCCGAGGGTGTCGGAGGAGGAGTAGCCCCCGCGTTTGTCGGCCTCAAGGACCACCTCGACCCCGGAGGGGCTCGCGAGGAAGGTCACCTCGATCTCGTTGAAGACCCCCGCGTACTGGGGCGAGGGTGTGATCTCGATCTCCTGGTAGAAGGGCAGCTGCTGCCCGGTCCCGCCGATGCGGCCGTACTCCAGGTCCGCGGAGCGGAAGCCGAAGCCGAGCTGCCCGAACGCCTCCAGGACCGCCTCCTGCGCGGGCAGCGGCGTGACGATCAGCTGGTCGAGGTCGCCCTTGTCCTTGGCGCCGGCGACCGCCAGCTCGGTCCGCACCCCGAGGACGACCCCTAGGGGCTGCCCGTACAACTCGGTGACCGGTGTCTCCCAGGGCAGCGTCAGGGTGAAGGGGACGCTGCGGGTCTCCCCCTCGGCCAGCCGGAATCCGCCGCCGACCGTGGTCCGGTCGAAGACGACGGCTCCGTCGCTCTCCCCCTCCTCGTGCTCCACCTCCACCCGGGCGACGAGTTCGAGCGTGAGGTGCTCGATGTCGAAGTCGGTGCCGCCGCCCTTGAGGTGGACCTGACCGGAGAGAGCCCCGCCGGGACGGACGGGGGCCGGGTCGAGGACCGTGTCGACCGTGGGGCCGCCCACGCCGAGCGAGCCGAGCAGTCGCTTGAACACCATCGTGGCGTCCACTCCTTCTTCACGGGCCGGTACGCGCGAGTTCTTCACACGTGAGCCTTCTACATTCAAGTAGAAGCAGCATAGGGTCGGTGGTGCGGAGCGTGGCAGATGCTTCGCGCCCGCGTGCCGGGAACGGCTGAAAACGGTTGCTGGACGTTTCCGTGCGGGCAGGTGGGGCCGGTCCTCCGCCAGGCGCGGGAACCAGGTCTCGGCCACAATCGTTGCCAAGGTGAACGTTCGGAGTGAACGTTTCTGTGATCAAGGAGTGAACGCGTGTCCGCCAGATCGACGGACTCCCCGGGGCACAGTCCCCGACCATCCCGCCCGACCCTGAGTACTACGGGTCTCCCTGAGCGCGGCGCCCGGCGGGGTGGTGTCCGATGAACGCCGTGGAAGCCTGGCTCGGCCTGCTGGCCGTCCTGCTCCTCACGCTGGGGACCGGCTATTTCGTCGCCCAGGAGTTCGCCTACGTCTCCGCCGACCGGCTGGCTCTCGCGAGGGAGGCCGAGAAGGGGGACCGGAGAGCCGCCCGCGCGCTGAAGGTGCTGGAACGCCTCTCCTTCATGCTCTCCGGCGCCCAGCTCGGCATCACCGTCACCGGTCTGGTCGTCGGCTTCATCGCGGAACCCTCCGTCTCCGCGTTGCTGAAACCGCTGCTCACCGACGTCGGCGTCCCCGAGGGCGCGGTCGGCGGGATCTCGGTCGTCCTCGCCTTCGTGCTCGCGACCGTCGTCCAGATGGTCATCGGCGAGCTGGCCCCGAAGAACCTCGCCATCGCCGTGCCCGAGCGGCTCGCGAAGGCGCTGGCCGGCTCGACCCTGACGTACCTGAAGGTCGTCGGCCCGGTGGTGCACGTCTTCGACGGCGCCGCCAACCGGCTGCTGCGGAAGATCGGTATCGAGCCGGTCGAGGAGCTGCACCACGGCGCGACCCTGGAGGAACTGGGCCATCTCATCGGAGAGTCCAGGGAACAGGGCGAGTTGCCCGGCGCCACCGCGCAACTCCTGGACCACGCGCTGGAGTTCTCCGAGCGCACGCTCGACGAGGTGATGGTGCCGCGTGCCGACGCCGTCTTCATCCGCAAGGACGCGACGCTGGCCGAGGCGGTCGAACTCATCGCCAAGCACGGCCACTCCAACTATCCGGTGCTCGGCGACCACCCTGACGACGTCGCCGGGGTGCTGGGCGTACGGGAGTTGATGGCGCTGCCCGCCGACCGGTTCGCGGCCGTCACGGCCGGTGCCTCCGCCCGCCGCCCCCTGTTCCTGCCCGACACGCTCCCGCTGCCCGACGCGGTGGAGCAGATGCGCACCGAGGACGACGAGTTCGCGGTCGTCCTCGACGAACACGGCGGTGTCGCCGGCATCGTCACCTACGAGGACATCGCCGAGGAACTCGTCGGTGACATCGCCGACGAGAGCGACCGCATCACCGAGATCGCCGTCGCGGACGGCACCGGCTGGCTCGTCGACGCGGGCCGCCGTCTCGACGAGGTCGCCGAGGCCACCGGCGTCCACCTCCCCGAGGAGGAGGACTACGACACCGTCGCCGGGCTGATCGTCGACCGGCTGGGCCGTTTCCCGACCGTCGGGGACAGCCTGAACGTCGTTCTCGCGGACGGGAGTTCGGTGACGGTCGACGTCCGCACCCTCGACCGCCATGTCCCGGAGCGGGTCCGCCTGGAGGTGCGGTCGTCATGAGTTTCCCGATGGCACTCTTCGTGACCCTGTTGCTGCTGGTCGGCAGCGGGTTCTTCGTCGCCGCCGAGTTCGCGCTCGTGGCGGCCAAACGGCACCGCATGGAGAAGGCGGCGGCCGAGGGCAGGCGTGGCGCGGGCGCGGCCCTCGCGGGCATGCGGGAACTGTCGCTCATGCTGGCGGGCGCCCAACTCGGCATCACCGTCTGCACCTTGGGACTCGGCTCGGTGTCGAAACCGGCGATCTCCCACGAACTCGACCCGCTCCTGCACGACTTGGGTCTGCCGAGCGCGCTCAGCTACGGCATCGCGTTCGCCGTGGCGATGATCGTGGTCGTCTTCCTGCACATGGTCGTCGGTGAAATGGCCCCGAAATCCTGGGCGATCGCCCACCCTGAGCGCTCGGCGATGCTGCTGTCCCCGATGTTCCGGGGCATCGTGAAGGTCGTCCGCCCGCTGCTCAGTGTCCTCAACGCGATCAGCAACATGCTGGTCCGGCTGTTCCGGGTCACCCCGCGCGACGAGCTGACGTCCGTCCACAACCGGGAGCAACTCGCCCACCTGGTCGAGGAGTCGGAGCGGATCGGGCTGATCAGCAAGGACGACTCCGAGCTGATCACCAACTCCCTGACGGAGCCGCAGGTCCCGGTCGCCGAACTCCAGGTGCCCGCCGCCGAGATCACGTCGGTCCCGGCCGACGCGGACGTCGAGGCGATCCTCGCGCTCACCACCGCCCACGACCGCAGCCGCCTGCTGGTCCGCGACGGTGACACCGTGGTCGGCTCGGTGCACGCCCGCGACGCCCTCGTCGCCCGCTCCCGGCACCGCGCCACCACCGCCCGCGACCTGTCCCGGCCCGTCCCCGAACTCGCCCCTGAGCACACCGTCGCCGAAGCGATCGAACAACTCCGGCGCCGCCGGGCCACGTTGGCGGTCGTCCGGGACGGACAGGGGCGGCTCACCGGACTGGTCACGCTGGACGACCTGCTCGCCCGGCTGCTGCACCCGCAACCCAACTGACCCATCTCACACCGGAGTCACGCCGAGCACATGGACGAGCACATCGCGAAGAGCGACCCCGCCGGCCGCGCCCGGCTGCGTCAGACGGCACTCGAACTCTTCGCCGAGCGAGGGTTCGAGGCGACGTCCACGCGGGCCGTCGCAGCCGCCGCCGGTTTCTCGCCCGCGCTCGTCACCCGGCACTTCGGCTCGAAACAGGGGCTGCGCGAGGCGGTCGACGCCCATGTCCTCGACCTCCTCGCGCAGCGCTTCAACTCCCTGGGGGCCGAAGGGGACTTGATGTCCTCGCTGGGCAGGATCTCCACCGAGGTCTTCGGCGCCGACCCGGTGCTGCGCGGCTATCTGCGGCACGCCCTGCTGGAGGGCGGCGAGGCCGGCGCCCAGCTCTTCGGCCGCCTCCTGCGGGGCGCGCACAGCGAACTCCTGCGCCTCTCCGAGGCGTACGGGGACGAGGGCCTCGACGGTGAGGGCCCCGACGCCGAGTGGGCGGCCTTCCAGATGCTCTGCCTCGTCCTCGGACCGCTCCTCCTGGAACGCGTCATGCAGCCCAACCTGACGGAACCGATGTTCGAGCCCGCCGTCCTGTCCCGCTGCGGAGAGGCCAACCAGCAGCTCCTGCTGCGGGGTTACTACGGCCGGCTGGAGCACCGGGAGCGCTGACGCCTCAGGCGTTCACCGCACGCACCTCGGGCAGCACGTCCGTCAGGACACGGGCGTAGTCGGCGAGGCGATGGGTCAACTCGTCGAGCAGGGCGTCGAGTCGGTCGTACTCGGCGATCTCGGAAGGAGCCCAGGGGCCCTCCTTGTCCTCCAGTTCGTCGATGCGGGGCTTGGCCATGGCGGCCTCGATGATCGCCCGCAGAGCGGCCCGCAGCCGGTGCGCCGCCGCCTCCGGGGTGCGGGAGAGAAGGACGTCCAGTTCGTCGGTGGCGGGGAGCAGCGGGATACGGCGCTCGGCCCACAGATCGCCCCACAGGCGCCGGCGGCGCTCCTCCGGCTGGTTGAAACCCGGGATCGGAGGGTCCAGGAAATCCTCCAACTCGACCAGCTTGCGCGCCTGTTCGGACGCGCGAGGCAGCAGGGCCAGCTCGTCGTCGAACATCACCGTGTGCGGGGTCACCGCACCCCAGCGGGTGTACGACAGCGGCGTCCCGAGCGCGGCCGACTGCCAGGCCGCGCCCGCCGCGTCCACCCACCAGCACACGAAGTCCCGTACGGCGTCGCCGTATCCCTTCGCGCTGTCGGCGGCGAGCTTCAACCGCACCGATTCCAGGACGGATTCGGCCTCGAACGGCGAAGCCACCCGGCCCGTGCGCTGTGCCCGCCTGATCCTCGCCTCGCTCAGCTCGTTCCGCTCCGTCAGCCGGCGCTCCGCCTCCTCCCACTCCCGCAGCAGCACACCCGCCGCCCGCTCCATCGCGGCCAGCTTCCCGTCCACCTCCTGCGCCGTCATCGCACGCGACGGCTCGGGGCGATCACTCATGGCCGAACTCCTACGAGGCCGGTGAATTTCCTCCGGCGGCAACGGTAGGGGGCTACCTGGGAGGGACGCGAGGAATGGGGCGTTCGCCTGCGGGGGAGACCTCCGCCGTGTTACTGGTGCCGCTTCGGGGTGCGATGAGGGGTGATTGACGGCCCTCGGTAAGAGTTGTGCAAATGGGTTGTAAGGTGACAGAAACTAGCTCTCCAGGCGTCATTGCGGGTTCACCCGGAGGTTCCTGCGCCCGCCCGAACGCGGTGCTTATCGTGCGGAACGCACCCTTCCGCATCGATTGCCCGGAGCCCCACCATGCCCCACCGGATACCCCTCCGGACCGCAGCGTCCGCCCGCACCACACGTACGGCGGTCGCCGTCCTGTGCGCCGGAGGGCTCGCCCTCGTCGCCTCGGCGTGTTCGTCGGCGTCGGCGAGCAGCGGCTCGGACCACCACCTCACCGCGTACGTCGGCGGTGACACGAACATCCAGACGCTGTGGCAGGACGTCGTCGTCCCGGCCTTCGAGAAGGCGAACCCCGGCTACCAGGTCAAGGTCGTCTACTCCGCGCACGGCACCGCCGACGCCGCGACGCTCGCCAAACTCCAGGCCGCCGCGAAGACCAAGCGCGACGCCGGGTACGACGTCATCGAGTCCTCGATCACCCCGGACGCCGCCGCCGCGGGCCTCCTGACAACGGTGTCGTCCGCGAACGTCCCCAACCTCGCGAAGGTCGACCAGTCCCTCCTGGGTCCCGTCGACAACGCGGCCGTCCCCTATCGGGGATCTTCCGTAGTACTCGCGTACGACTCCACCAAGGTGAAGACCCCGCCGAAGACGTACGACGACCTCGTCGCCTGGATCAAGGCCAACCCCGGCAAGTTCGCCTACAACAGCCCCTCCACCGGCGGTTCGGGCGGATCGTTCGTCGAGACCACCCTCGACCGCCACCTCGACGCGGCCACCCTCAAGACCTTCCAGACCGGGTACGACGCCTCCCTGGAGTCGAAGTGGGACGCCGGGTTCGCCGACCTCAAGGGCCTCAACCCGTACGTCTACGGCAAGGGGGTCTACCCCAACGGCAACCAGGCCGTCCTCGACCTGCTCGCCAAGGGGCAGATCTCCCTCGCGCCGGTCTGGTCCGACATGTACCTCTCGGCCGTCCAGAACCACACGCTCGACTCGACCGTGAAGTTCACCCAGATCTCCTCCCCGACCTTCACCGGCGGCGCCTCCTACATCGGCATCCCCAAGGGCGGCAGCAAGCAGAAGGCCGCGCTGAAGCTCGCCGACTTCTTCCTGGAGGCGGCCCAGCAGGACGCGATCGTCAAGAACCTCGCCGCCTACCCGGTGATCCCGCTCAACGAACTCCCCAAGGCAACGGCCGACCGGTTCGCGGGAGTTGACGTCACCAAGCTGCGCCCCGGGTACTCCGGGAAGACCGGCAACGACATGAACAACCTGTGGCAGCAGAAGGTGCCCGGTCAGTGAGTCTCGCGGAACGCCCACGGGGCGCCGGGCGGACCCCGGGCCCCGTACCGGCCGAAGCTGCGGGCCAGGGCGGCGGCGCGGGGAACCGAACTCACCGCGCCGGCAAGCGAAACCGCCGACCCGGCGCCGGGGCACTGAGTCAACGCCCTCGCCCCGGCGGCCTGTTGGTCCTCCCGCCGCTCCTCCTGGTCGCCTTCTTCGTCGGCATCCCAGTCGTCTCCGGCCTGCTCTACACGCTCGGCCACTTCGGCGGCCTCAACTCCGTCATCGCCGCGATCGGCCTGCACCAGCACACCGCCGACCACTGGTGGGGCACCCTCGGCGCCTACCGCGAGGTCCTGACCAGCGACGTCTTCCTGCGCAGCCTGACGGTGACGGTCGAGGTCACCCTCCTGAGCGTCGTCGCCGTGTTCGCGCTTGCCCTCACCGTCGCCCTGTACGCGCGCCTCACCGGCGGCCGTACCGCGAAGGCCGTCAGCGCCCTCGCGATCACCCCGCTGTTCCTGCCCGCGGTGATCGGCTCGTACGCGATCCTCACCTTCTACGCGGGCGACGGCGCCTTCACCACCCTTGCCCACGCGGTGGGTTGGAGCCACGCGCCCCGGCTCAGCTACACGATCTGGGGCGTGGTGATCGGCCAGGTGTGGACCAACCTGCCGTTCGCGGTCCTCGTGCTGTCCTCCGGGCTCGCCGCCGTGCCCGACGCGCTGATCGAGGCGGCCCGGGACGCGGGGGCCGGACGTACCCAGGTGGTACTACGGGTACTGCTCCCCATGGCGGGCGTACCCGCCGTGATCACGGCCGCGTTCACCACCATCTCCGTACTCGGGAGCTACACCGTCCCCTACCTCGTAGGTCCTACGGCCCCGACGATGCTCGGGGTGCAGCTCGCGAACACCTTCCAGTCCTACAACCAGCCCCAGCAGTCCCTGGTGATGGCGGTCGTCGTGTTCGCGCTCGCGTCGCTGGTCGGCGTGGCGTACGTCCGGGCCAACGTCCGCGAGGCCAGGAAGGCGGCGGCGACCCGATGACCGTACGCATCCTCCGAAAGTGCCTGACGGGACTGGGAGTCGGGCTCCTCGCCCTCTTCGTCCTCGGCCCGCTGCTGTGGCTCTTCCCGCACGCGTTCGCCGGCACCTGGCGCTACCCCGGCCTCCTCCCGCAGGAGTGGACCCTGCGCTGGTGGCGGGCCGTCGCCGACAACCCCGACCTGGTCGCGGCGGTGCGCTGGAGCTTCGTCTTCGCGCCGGTCGCCACGCTGCTCTCGGCGGTCGTGTGCCTGCCCGCCGCGTACGCGTTCTCCCGCTTCGACTTCCCGGGCCGCCGCTTCTTCCTCGTCGCGCTGTTCTCTGTAAACGCTTTCCCGAAGATCGGCCTGTACGTCGCGATGGCGTCGCTCTTCTACACGCTGAACCTGATGACGACGTTCTGGGGCGTCGTCATCGTCCAACTCCTCGGCACCGTCGTCTTCATGACCTGGCTGCCCGCCGCGGCGTTCTCCTCGGTGCCGCGCAGCCTGGAGGAGGCGGCCCGGGACGCGGGGGCCGGTCCGCTCACCGTGTTCTGGCGCGTCACCCTGCCGATCGCCCGCCCCGGCATCCTCGTCGCGGTGATCCTCTCCTTCCTCGCCGCGTTCGACGAGGCCCAGGGCACCCTGCTGATCGGCGCCCCGGTCTACCTGACCATGCCGACCGCAATGTACGGCATGGTCACCAACTACCCCGAGGGCGTCGCGGCCGTCTTCTCGCTCCTGCTGTCCGTCCCGTCCGTGGTCCTGCTGTTCGGCGTACGCCGGCACATCATGGGCGGCCACCTCGCCGAAGGGTTCCAACTGCGATGAATTCAGGGCTGGTTCTGGCCGGTCTCACCAAGACCCTCGGCGGCCGGACGATCGTCGACGGCCTCGAACTCCGGGTGGAACCCGGCGAGATGGTCTGCCTGCTCGGCCCCTCCGGCTGCGGCAAGACCACAACTCTCCGCATGGCGGCCGGATTTCTCACCCCGGACTCAGGCCGGGTCGAGATCGGCGGCACCGACTACGCGGCCGTACCGCCCGAACGGCGGCCCACCGCCATGGTGTTCCAGAACTACGCGCTCTGGCCGCACATGACCGTCGCGGGCAACGTCGGCTTCGGCCTCAAGATGCACAAGGTCCCCAAGGAGGAGGCGAGACGGCGCGTCGCCGAGGCCCTCGACCTGGTCGGCCTCGCCCATCACGCCGACAGCCACCCGGCCCGCATCTCCGGCGGCGAACAGCAACGCACCGCGCTCGCAAGGGCGTTGGCGCTGCGACCTCAACTCCTGCTGCTGGACGAGCCGTTGTCCAACCTGGACGCCAAACTCCGCGAACGCGTCCGCGAGGAGATCCGCGACATCCAGCAACGCCTGGGCATCACCACCCTGTTCGTCACCCACGACCAGGACGAGGCGCTCACCGTCGCCGACCGCATCGCCGTCATGAACGCGGGCCGCATCGAGCAGTACGCCGCCCCCGACGACCTCTACCGCACACCGGCGACCCTCTTCACGGCGGAGTTCGTGGGCAGCCTCAACCGGCTCGACGAGGTGACCGCCGACCAGGGGGTCCTGCGCCACGCCGACGGCACGGAACTGCTGCGGTGCGCGGAACTCGTGGGCCCCGCCGGCCCGGGCCGGACGGTGGGCATCCGCCCGGAGGAGATCCGGATGGGGACACCGGACGGTACCCCCGCGGTGGTCAGCCGGGTACTCCCCAGGGGCCACTTCACCGAGGTCGTCCTGCGGCTGGAGACCGGAGGGGTGGCTCTCAGGTCGTACCTCACAGGGGGTACGACCGGGGTGGGGGAGCGGGTACGGGTGAGCGCCGGCCGGGCCCTCTCGTACGACGCGCGGGGCGCCGGCGAGGCCCACTCGTACGATGCCGAAGGCGCCGCCGCGTGAGCGCCCTCGCCGTCGCCCACCGGGGCGACCCCCGACGCGCCGTCGAGAACACGCTCACCGCGATCCGGCTCGCGGGAGCCGCCGGGGCCGACGCGATCGAGGTGGACCTGAGGCGTACCGCCGACGGCGTACTCGTCCTCCACCACGACGACGACCTGAGCCGCCTGTGGGGCCGCCCCGAGCGCGTCGCCGACCTCACCCTGCCCGAGCTGCACACCCTCGCCCCCGAGGTCCCGACCCTCGCCGAGGCGCTGGAGACCGCGGACCGCCCGCTGCTCCTCGACACCGGCGACCCGGAGCTCGCGGTCGCCGCCCTCGCCGAGACCGGCGGCACCGGCGCCATGTTCTGCGGCTCGGCCGAGGCGATGGCCGCCGTCCGGGCCCGGGACGACCGCGTCACCCTCTTCCTCAGCTGGTACGGCGCCCAGCCCCCGGTCGAGCCGGTCCTCGGCGCCGTACGCCCCCAGTACTACAACCCCGAGCACCGGTTCCTGAGCTCTCAGGAGGTACGGGTATGGCACGGCCGGGGCATCAAGGTGAGCTGCTGGACGGTGGACGACGCCGTCCGGCGGGAAGAACTGATCTCCTGGGGCGTGGACGCGATCATCAGCAACGACGTGGAAGGCGTGGTGAAGAGCTGTGGGTGACGAGGTGGATCTCGACGCGGCGATGGAGGTCGCGACGGAGCTGGCCTACTGGGCGTCGGAGGTGATCCGCCGGCCTCGTCCTCAGGAGGTACGCCAGAAGGAGGGCCCGGCGGACATCGTCACCGACCGGGACGAGGAGGTGGAGGCCCACGTCCGCGAGGTCCTCACCCGGGCGTTCCCGTCGTACGGGATCGTCGGGGAGGAGTACGGCACCATCGACGGCGTCCCCGACGCCCCGCACTGGCTGATCGACCCCATCGACGGCACGACGAACTACGCGCACGGTCTCGGCTGGTGCTCCTTCTCCCTGGGGCTCGCGGCCCCCGACGGCAGCCCGCTGCTCGGCGTCGTCGCCGACCCCTGGCGCGGCGAGGTCTTCACCGCCGTCAAGGGCGGGGGCGCGTTCCTCGACGGCACGCCCCTGAGAGCCGCCCCGCACACGACCCTGACAGGGCACGTCTTCATGACCGAGTGGGCCGCGCACCGCCACTGGCCGGGCCTCGACGCGCTGCTCGCCGCGCTCGCCGAGCGGCACTGCACGGTCCGTGTCATGGGTTCCACCGCGCTCTCCCTGGTCCAGGTCGCGGCGGGCCGCGCCACGGCCGCCGCGATCGGCGAGTTCCACCCGATCGACGGCCTCCCCGCGCTCCTCGTCGCGACCGAGGCGGGCGCCGTGGCCCTGCCCGGGCTGCCCGCCTACGACACCCCGCTGCTGCTGGCCGCGCCGGGGGCCGCGGAGGAGGCGGCGGAGCTGCTGCGGGCCGCCGGGGTGATCCCGTAGACCTCAGGAGGTACCTCTCAGGGCGTACCCCTCAGGTCCTGCCGCCGGGCCTGCCGCCGGACCGCCCGTCGGTCCTACCGCCGGTCGTAGCTCCGGGGAGTGATCCCTTGCGGGGGACGTCACCCCCGTAAGGGACCCGTCAAAGGGCCGTCCGGCGCCGTATGGGACCCGTCAAGAGGTGTCGGAAACGGCCGTCCCGGGAGGTTTGCTCGAAAGCGTCCGATCCGCTTGCGGATGCATTCGATCCTTCTCAGGAGCTCGCGATGGCCGATCTGGCCTTCGTCGTCGCCACGGTCGCGGTGTTCGCGCTGGTGGCTCTCGTCGCCAAGGGGGTGACGAGGCTGTGACCGCGGAGAACGTCGTCGGCCTGATCGTGGCCGTCGCCCTGCTGGGCTATCTCGTCCTCGCCCTGATCTTCCCGGAGAGGTTCTGAGAGCCTCATGGGTCCCGTACTCGCGGGAGTGCTGCAACTCCTCGCACTCATAGGCGCGTTGGCGCTCGTCTACATCCCCCTCGGCACCTACATGGCCAAGGTCTACTCGACCGACCGGCACTGGCGGGTGGAGCGGTGGATCTACAAGGGCATCGGCGCGAACCCCGACACGCAGATGACCTGGCCCGCGTACCTGCGCGGCGTGCTCGCCTTCTCCGCCGTCGGCGTGCTGTTCCTGTACCTGTTGCAGCGGCTCCAGGGCGTCCTGCCCGGCTCGCTCGGCTTCTCCTCGGTGAACCCGGCACAGGCGTTCAACACGGCCGTCTCGTTCGTGACGAACACCAACTGGCAGTCGTACTACGGCGAGCAGACGATGGGGCACGTCGTGCAGACGGCCGGGCTGGCCGTGCAGAACTTCGTGTCGGCGGCCGTCGGCATCGCGGTCGCGGTGGCCCTCGTCCGCGGCTTCGCCCGCTCGCGGACCGGTGAACTCGGCAACTTCTGGGCCGACTTGGTACGGGGCGTCGTCCGCATCCTGCTGCCCGGCGCGGTGCTCGCGGCCGTCGTCCTCGTCGCCTGCGGGGTGATCCAGAACTTTTCCGGCATCCATGAGGTCGGCCAGTTCCTGGGTGGGTCGCAGCAGTGGAACGGCGGCGCGGTCGCCTCGCAGGAGGCCATCAAGGAGCTGGGCACCAACGGCGGCGGCTACTTCAACGCCAACTCGGCCCACCCCTTCGAGAATCCGACGCCCTTCACCAACCTCTTCGAGATCTTCCTGATCCTCGTCATCCCCTTCTCGCTGACCCGGACGTTCGGCGTCATGGTCGGCTCGGTGAAGCAGGGGTACGCGATCCTCGCGACGATGGCCGCGATCTGGGTGGGCTTCGTGGCACTGATGATGTGGACCGAATTCGCCCACCACGGGCCCGCGTTGGAGATGGCGGGCGGCGCGATGGAGGGCAAGGAGGTGCGGTTCGGCGTCGGTTCGTCGTCGATCTTCGCGGTGTCGACGACACTCACCTCGACCGGCGCCGTCGACTCCTTCCACTCCTCCTTCACCGGCCTCGGCGGCGGCATCACGATGCTGTCGATGATGCTCGGCGAAATCGCGCCCGGCGGCACCGGCTCCGGCCTCTACGGCATGCTGATCATGGCCATCATCGCGGTGTTCATCGCCGGCCTCATGGTCGGCCGTACGCCCGAGTACCTCGGCAAGAAGATCGGCGCCCGCGAGATCAAACTCGCCGCCTGCTACATCCTGATCACCCCGGCGCTGGTGCTGGTGTTCACCGCCGTGTCGATGGCGATGACGACACCGCCGCACTCGATGCTCAACTCCGGTGCCCACGGCTTCTCCGAGGTGCTGTACGCGTTCACGTCGGCCGCGAACAACAACGGCTCCGCGTTCGCCGGACTCAACGCCAACACCGACTGGTACAACACGACGACCGCGCTCGCCATGGCACTTGGGCGGTTCCTGCCGATGGTGTTCGTGCTGGCGCTGGCCGGCTCGCTCGCCGAACAGCGGCCCGTGCCGGTCACGGCGGGCACGCTGCGCACCGAAAAGCCCTTGTTCACCGGCCTGTTGGTCGGCGCGATCCTCATCATCACCGGGCTGACCTACTTCCCGGCACTCGCGCTGGGACCGCTGGCGGAGGGGCTGGCGTCATGACGACTCGCACGAAGGACCAAGAGGACGCGATGTCCACTCCCACCCTCGCACCCCACCAGGACACCCCGGCCGGGCGCGACACCGCCCAAAGCCGGGTGGGCGCCGGGCTGTTCGACCCGAAGCAGCTCCTCAAGTCGCTGCCGGAGGCGTTCCGCAAGCTCGACCCCCGGGTGATGGTCAAGTCGCCCGTCATGTTCGTGGTGTGGATCGGATCGGTCCTGACGACCGCCTTCTCCTTCAAGGACCCCACGGACTGGTTCGGTTGGACCATCAGCGCCTGGCTGTGGCTGACCGTCGTCTTCGCCAACCTCGCGGAGGCCGTCGCCGAAGGACGCGGCAAGGCGCAGGCCGACACCCTGCGCAAGGCCAAGACCGACACCGTCGCGCGCAAGGTCGACGGCTCTCAAGTCCCGGGCACGGAACTGAGGATCGGGGACCTGGTCGTCTGCGAGGCGGGCGACGTCATCCCCGGTGACGGCGACGTCGTCGAGGGCGTCGCCTCGGTCGACGAGTCCGCGATCACCGGTGAATCGGCCCCCGTCATACGGGAGTCGGGCGGTGACCGGTCCGCCGTCACGGGCGGGACGAAGGTCCTCTCCGACCGGATCGTCGTCAAGATCACGACGAAGCCCGGCGAGACCTTCATCGACCGCATGATCAGCCTGGTCGAGGGCGCGGCCCGGCAGAAGACGCCCAACGAGATCGCGCTGAACATCCTGCTCGCCTCGCTGACCATCGTCTTCCTGCTGGCCTGCGCCACCCTGCCGCCGTTCGCCACCTACGCCGGCACCCATCTGACGATGGTCGTGCTGGTCGCCCTGCTGGTCTGCCTCATCCCGACCACGATCGGCGCGCTGCTGTCCGCGATCGGCATCGCGGGCATGGACCGGCTCGTCCAGCGCAACGTACTCGCCATGTCCGGCAGGGCAGTTGAAGCCGCCGGGGACGTCTCCACGCTGCTGCTCGACAAGACCGGCACCATCACCTACGGCAACCGCAGGGCGGCGGAGTTCGTGCCCGTACGCGGCACGACCGAGCCGGAGGTCGCCGACGCCGCCCAGCTCTCCTCGCTGGCCGACGAGACCCCCGAGGGCCGCTCCATCGTCGTCCTCGCCAAGGAGAAGTACGGGCTCCGGGAGCGCCACCAGGGGGAGTTGAGCCACGCCGAGTGGATCGCCTTCACCGCGCAGACCCGGATGTCGGGCGTCGACCTGGACGGGCGCAAGGTCCGCAAGGGGGCAACGGCCTCCGTCATCGCCTGGGTTCGCGAACAGGGCGGTGAAGTCGCCGACGACACCCAGGAGTTGACCGACCGCATCTCCCAGGCGGGCGGCACCCCGCTCCTCGTCGCGGTCGAAGACGCCGAAGGCGCCCGCGTGTTGGGCGTCATCCACCTCAAGGACGTCGTCAAGGACGGCATGCGGGAGCGGTTCGACGAGCTGCGCCGGATGGGCATCCGCACCGTCATGATCACCGGCGACAACCCGCTGACCGCCAAGGCGATCGCGGAGGAGGCCGGCGTCGACGACTTCCTCGCCGAGGCCACCCCCGAGGACAAGATGGCCCTCATCAAGCGCGAGCAGGCGGGCGGCAAGCTGGTCGCGATGACCGGCGACGGCACCAACGACGCCCCCGCGCTCGCGCAGGCCGACGTCGGCGTCGCCATGAACACCGGTACGTCGGCCGCGAAGGAGGCCGGCAACATGGTCGACCTCGACTCCGACCCGACCAAACTGATCGAGATCGTCGAGATCGGCAAGCAACTCCTCATCACCCGGGGCGCGTTGACGACGTTCTCCATCGCCAACGACGTCGCGAAGTACTTCGCGATCATCCCGGCGCTGTTCGCGGCCGTCTACCCGGGCCTGGACAAGCTCAACATCATGCACCTGGCCTCGCCGGACTCCGCGATCCTGTCGGCCGTCGTCTTCAACGCGCTGATCATCATCGCGCTCGTACCGCTCTCCCTGAAGGGCGTGCGCTACCGGCCGGTCAGCGCCGACAAGCTGCTGCGCCGCAACCTCACGGTCTACGGCCTGGGCGGGCTGATCGCCCCGTTCATCGGCATCAAACTCATCGACATGCTCATCTCCCTCATCCCCGGGATCGGCTGACCGTCATGAACAACTCCGTATCGAACACAGGCCGGTTGCTGTGGGCGGGGCTGCGCGCCCTGCTGGTGCTGACGCTGGTGACGGGCGTGCTCTACCCGCTGGTGGTGACCGGGATCGCCCAGGCCGCCTTCAACGACAAGGCGAACGGCTCCGAGATCAAGTCCCAGGGGAAAGTGGTCGGTTCGTCCCTCATCGGCCAACAGGGCTACAGCCTCGACTACTTCCAGTCCCGCCCGGCGAACGGACTCGGCGAGAACTCCGTCAACACCCGCTACAAGCTGCTGCTTTCAGGGGCGACGAACCTGTCGGCCGACAGCAAGACGCTGATCAAGCAGGTCGAGGACGCCAAGGCGAAGGTCGTCAAGGACAACTCGGTGCCGGGGTACACGGTGAAGCCGTCCGAGGTGCCCGCCGACGCGGTCACCTCCTCCGGCTCCGGCCTGGACCCGGACATCTCCCCGGCCTACGCCGAACTCCAGGTCCACCGAGTCGCGTTGAGGAACCATCTGCCCGTCGCGGCGGTCGAGAAGCTGGTCGACGAGCACACCGAGGGCCGCACCCTCGGCTTCGTCGGAGACCCCCGGGTCAACGTCCTCGAACTCAACATCGCCCTCAAGGCACTTGTGGCCCGGCAGTGAGGAAGGCGCACTGAGATGACGCGGGTGCTGGTGGTCGAGGACGACCCACAGCTCGTCCGGGCCCTCGTGATCAACCTTCAGGCCCGGCAGTACGACGTCGACGCCGCCCCCGACGGCACCACGGCCCTGCGGCTCGCCGCCGCGCACCCGCCCGACGTCGTCCTGCTGGACCTCGGCCTGCCCGACATGGACGGCGTCGAGGTCATCAGGGCGCTGCGGCTGTGGACCCGGGTACCGGTCATGGTCCTCTCCGCCCGCCAGGCGTCGCAGGACAAGGTGGCGGCGCTGGACGCGGGGGCGGACGACTACGTCATCAAGCCGTTCAGCATGGACGAGCTGCTGGCCCGGCTGCGGGCCGCCGTACGCCGCACGGAGGACACGCCGCTGGCTCCCGAGTCCACCCGGGTGGAGACGGACGTCTTCACCATCGACCTGCTCGCCAAGAAGGTCGTACGGGAGGGGCGGGACGTGCGGCTCACCCCGACCGAGTGGCATCTGCTGGAGATCCTCGTCACCCACCCCGGGCGGCTCGTCACCCAGAAGTATCTCCTCCAGGAGGTGTGGGGGATCTCCCGGGGGAACAAGACCAATTACCTACGGGTCTACATGGCCCAGCTCCGCCGCAAACTGGAGACCGACCCGGCCCACCCCCGGTATCTGATCACCGAGCCGGGCATGGGGTACCGCTTCGAGGGCTGACCCCGGGCGGTCGTTCAGTGTGGCGGGTCCGCGATTCCCGCGTCCCTCGCGAGCAGTGCCGCCTGGACGCGGTTCGCGCAGCCCAGCTTGGTGAGGACGCGGCTCACGTACGTCTTGATGGTCGTCTCGCTCATGTGGAGCCGGCCGCCGATACCCGCGTTGGACAGGCCCTCCGCCAGAAGGTGCAGTACCTGGGTCTCCCTCGGGGTGAGGCGGGTGAGGTGGTGTGCGGCCCGCGCCCGGCGGGCCGTCTCCTCGGGGGCCGGTCCGGGCAGCGCGCCCAGGACGTGCCGGGTCACCTGGGGGGAGAGGTAGGCGTCGCCCGCGTGGGCCGCCCGTACCGCCCGGATCAGTTCGTCGGGGGCGCAGTTCTTGAGGACGAAGCCCGCGGCACCGGCCCGCAGGGCGCGCAGGACGTTCGGCTCCGTCCCGTAGGCCGTGAGTACTACCGCTCGGGTATGAGGGGACCGGTGGCGGAGCTCCTCCACGGTCGCCAGACCGTCCAGCACCGGCATGTCGATGTCGACCAGCGCGACGTCGGCCCGGTGCCCCGCCGCTCCGTCCAGCGCCGCCCGGCCGTCCGCCGCCTCGGCGACCACCACCATGTCGCCGGCCGACTCCAGAACCGTCCGGATTCCCGCCGTGATCAGCGGCTCGTCGTCCGCCACCAGCACCCTGATCACCTCAGCGCACCCCCAGCAGCAGGCTGCCGGGCACGAGGACCAGCAGCAGGACGAGAGCGACGATGAGCGCGAACTTCCGGGCCGCGCCCCATCGTTCGTACGACGCCGGCGCGGGCTCTGCCGGGGGCGCGTCCGGCGTGGTCGGTGCGGTCGGCGCGTGCAGGGTGTCCGGCGGGATCGGGGTGTCCGGCGTGGGGCGCGTGGAAGCCTCCGGCTTGGTGGTCGCCGGGAGCATCGCCAGCACCCGGTATCCGGCGCCGTCCCGCAGCGGGCCGTGGTCCAGCAGGCCGCCCGCCAGCCGGACGCGTTCGCCGAGGCCGACGAGGCCGTGCCCGCCGCTGTCCGGCCGGGTGTCTTCCGGTACCGCGGAGAGTTCCCCTGGCTCCCGTAGGTCCCCTAGCTCCTGGGGCTCCCCTGGCCTCCGTGGCTCCCCCGGCCTCCGTGGCTCCCCTGGCTTCTGGGGCTCTCCCAGTTCCCCTAGCCCCCGTAGTCCTCCGGAGGGACCCGAGGACTCCACCCGCACCAGCACGCTGTCCCCCTGCCACTCCACCCGCACGGCCACCTCCCGCCCCGCCGCGTGCTTCGCGGCGTTGGTCAGCCCCTCCTGCACCACCCGGTACACCGCCCACCAGGTCGCCGGGGCCAGCGCCACGGGCTCGCCGTCCTCGACGAACCCCACGCACACCCCGGCCGCCCGGAACTCCTCCACCAACCCCTCGACCTCCGCCAACCGCACGCTCTCCGGCTCCAGTTCACCGCGCAACGTGCCGATCAGCCCGTACACCTCGTCGAGCGCGCCACGCGCCGAGCGGGCGAGCCGGCGCACCGCCACACGCTGCGACGGCGGCAGGGTGACCTCCAGGGCCGCCGCCTGGACGGAGACGAGGCTGAGGCGCTGGCCGAGGGAGTCGTGCATGTCGCGGGCGATGCGCAGGCGCTCCCGCAGGCGTTCCTGCACGCGCTCGTGCTCGGCGAGGACCCGCTGGTGGTGGCGCAGCCGGCGGTTGTGGTCGGAGAGGGCGGCGACCAGGCGCTCGTGCTGGGTCAGATAGCGGCCGACGATCAGCGGGATCGCCTCGAACACCAGGGCCGTCGTCGCCATCGGCGCCAACTCCCCCGCACCGGAGGCCCGTAGAGCGGCTCCGAGCACCAGGCCGGCGCCCGCCGCCCCCGCCGTCACCGCCATGTCCCGGCGTGACGACAGGGCCCGGCCCGCGCGGTAGGCGGTCCACAGCAGCGACAGATACGCCCCCGGTAGCAGCGAGAACAGCGCCACTGCCGCGACGAACCCGCCCACCGGACCACGGCGGCCCACCGCCAGCACGGCCACGACCACCAGCGCGTAGCCGACGACCGCTCCCCACAAGGGAATCGGCCCACGGAACCCGGTCGCCAGCACCAGACTGTCGACGGCCACCACGACCGGGGCGGCAAGGGGCAACCGGCTCATGCCCGGCAGCGTACGGGGGCGGCTCGGCCGGCCGCCATGACACGAAAGACGACAGGGAAGTCCTCTTTCGAGGACTGCGCCGCTCCCAACTGCCTTTCTAGCCTCGCCACATGATCGAAGTCTGTGACCTATCGAAACGCTACGGCGACGAACTCGCCCTGGACCGGCTGTCGTTCACCGTCAGGCCAGGCCGTGTCACCGGCTTCCTCGGCCCCAACGGCGCCGGAAAGTCCACCACGTTGCGCCTGATCCTGGGCCTGGACCGCCCCGACTCCGGCGAGACCCTTGTCCAAGGGCGGCCCTATGCGTCGTTGAGGTGTCCGCTGCGCCAAGTCGGCGCCGTTCTGGGCCCGCCCGCCTTCCACGGCGCCCGCCGGGCCCGCGACCACTTGTCGTGGCTGGCGCGCAGCAACGCCATCCCCGATACACGGGTGCCCCAAGTCCTGCGTCAGGTCGGTCTGTTGCCTGCGGCCGGAAGACGCGTCAAAGAATTCTCCCTCGGCATGGCCCAACGCCTGGGGCTCGCCGCCGCGTTGCTGGGCGACCCGCCTGTTCTCCTGCTCGACGAGCCTTTCAACGGCCTTGATCCGGAGGGCATTCGGTGGCTGCGTGCCTTGCTGACGTCACTGGCCGCCGAAGGACGCACTGTTCTGGTCTCCAGCCATCTGATGGGAGAAACGGCTTTGACGGCCGACCAGTTGGTGGTGATCGGACGCGGAAGGCTCATCGCGGATCTCCCGACGAGCGAGTTCGCGGAATCCGGTTCCTCGCTGGAAGACGCATTTCTCAAGCTGACCGAAAACACGGTCCGTTACCGAGGTGGACCTTGCTGAAAAACGTGGTCCACTCCGAGTGGACGAAGATCCGCACGGTCCGCTCCACCCTCTGGATGCCCGCCTCCGCAGCCGCGATCGCCGCCGGCCTGGCCCTTCTCGTAGGCGCGAGCAGACCCTCCGACCCGCTCTTCGCGAGCTTCTACGGACTGACACTCGCCCAACTCCCCCTGGCCGCCTTCGCGATCCTCACCGTCACCGACGAGTACGCCACCGGCACCCTCCACGCCACCCTCGCCGCCACCCCGAACCGGACCCGCCTCTACACGGCCAAGCTCCTCGCAACAGCCCTCCCCACGGCGGCAGTCGGCGGCCTCGCGGTCGTCGCGGCGTTCTTCCTCGGCCAACACGCCTTCGGCGAAGGGGGAGCTGCGCTGGGTGAGGCCGACAGCATCCGTACCCTGATCGGCTCCTGGCTGTACCTGGTCCTGATCTCCCTCCTCGCCCAGGGACTCGCCTTCGTGCTGCGCACCCCCGCCCGGACCATGGGCGTCGTCCTGCCGTTCCTGTTCCTCGGCTCCCAAGGGGCGGGGAACATCCCGAAGATCCGCGCGGTCGCGCAGTATCTCCCCGACCAGGCGGGCCTGTTGATCACCCACTTCGTCGGCTCGCCGGACGACCCGGTCTTCCCACGCGCCTACGGTCCCTGGACGGGGACGCTCGTCCTCAGCCTGTGGACGGCCGCCGCGCTGCTCGCCGGTTACCTGGCGCTGCGTCGCGGAAACGTCGGGTAAGCGGTTGCCGGACGGTTGTTCGGGAATGCCAAAAGGCTTCTTTCCGGCGCGTGGATGTTTCGTGGATACCGCCCGGTAAGGCAATCGCCGGCCCGGTTCCGGTCATAGAGGACTGATAACTTCCGTTTCCTCGGCCCCGCCTCAGGGCTGCGCGGCCACCACACCTTCGCCGATGCGTGACGCATCTGGACGGAAACGGAAAACCAGTTGCACGTCTTTCGTGAAAACACCGGAGGAAGGCACCGCTGGCGAGTGCCGAAAAGCAGGCGGGGGCGAATAGCGGCGGCCGGCGTGATGTCCGTGCTGGCCACGGCGATCGTCGCACCGCTCGCCTCGGCGACTCTGACGAGCCCCTCGTCGTCCGGCGCCGCCACACCCTCCGACCGGGTCACCGACACCTCCCAACTCCCCTCGGGATGGCGGAAGTCGGACGACCGGATGGTCACCTACGACGGTGACGCGACCGGCCTCCACGTCCTCGTCGCCGACTCCGCGCACGCCTACGCCTGGCGCACCGCCGCCACCCTCTCCGAGCCCGGCATCGACACCGACCAGTGGATCGGGCAGACCTGCGTGACGGGTTCGGGCGACAAGGCGGTCGTCGTCTACGCGCCCCGGCAGACCGCCAACGACCAACAGGGCTTCCAGGAAGGCGCGTTCGCCGCCGTGGTCGACCTTGCCGACGGCGCAGTGACCAAGCTCCCGGAGCTGGTCTCCCTCGCCTACTTCAACCCTGGCTGCGGCGACGGCGAACAAGCCGTGCTGACCAGGCCGAAGGGCGACGACACCCAACTGCTCACCGTCGACGCCAGGCACGGCAGGATCGTCCGACAGCAGACCGTGGCAGGGCAGTTGACCTCCGCCGTGCCCTTCGCGGACGGGATCGCGGCCTCGGCCGGCGACTCCGTCGTCTCGGTGGACGGCAAGGGCGACGTCCGTACGCTCGCCAGGACCGCCGGGCGGCCGTTCCGGCTGGTGCCCGACGCGCAGACCGGGCTCGCCTACCAAGTCCCCTCGGGAGACAAGGCAGTTCAGGTCCGCCGGGTGACGTCCACCGGCGCCGACCGGCTGCTCGGTTCCGGCGCGCTCGGCACCCTCGCCGTCCGGGGAACCGGCGGACACGTCTTCGTCACCGGTGAGGACGCGCGGAAGAAGCTCAACGGGGCTGATCTGCCGAAGAGTTGGCGGGCCCTGAGTGACGTACCCGCTGCCGCCGAGGTGTCCACCACGGGCGCCCTCGCCCTCACCGGCGTCGGCAGCGGCACGGAAGCGGCGGGTGCCAGGCTGCCGGGCGCGGTCCCGGACGCGGGCACCGCCCAGCCCGTCGGCATCGACGCCCTCGCCACCGGCAGCGGGGCCGGCTTCGTGTTCCGGGTGCGGCCCGAGGCGCTCCGGCCGGAGCAGGGATCGGCGCGGTCGCCGGCGGTCGGCGGCCGTAAGTCCGGTGCTGGTGCGGCGAGTTCGGGTGCCGGCGCGGGGGCGGGTGCTGGTGTGCACGCCGACAGTGTCCGTACGGAACCTGTCGGGAGCGGGAGCGGGAGCGGGAGCGGGACTGGGGCCGGGGTCGGGGTCGGGACTGGGGCTGGGGCCGGGGCCGGGACTGGGGCTGGGGCCGAGTCCGCTGTGCGGCCTCCTGCGGACGACCCCGCCCACACCACCACCGACCCCGACCGTGCCTGCGCGGTCACGCGCAACGACCCGAACCTCCAGCCCCTCCAGCCCTCCCCGGCCATGGTCGAGTGGGCCACCGACCTCGCCGTCCAAGGCAGGCTCGACGTCCGGCGCCGCAAGGGCTGGAACGGCACCGACCTCGCGTCGTACACCCCGCAGGGCATGTTCCCGCCCCTTCAACTCAAGGGCGGGGGACGGGTTCCGGCCCAGATCATGCTCGGCGTCCTCGCCCAGGAGTCCAACCTGGCTCAGGCCACGACGCGGGCGTCCGCGGGCGAGAGCGGCAACTTCATCCAGGGCGGCTACTACGGCAACGCCGGAAGCGTCCACAGCGTCAACTGGGCCGGTGCGGACTGCGGTTACGGCATCGCGCAGGTCACCAGCGGCATGGCGAAGTCCGACACGACGACCTTCACCCCCGAGCAGCGGAAGGCGATCACCGTCGACTACGCCGCGAACATCGCGGCCGGTCTGCGCATCCTCCAGGACAAGTGGAACCAGCTCCACGACAACGGCGTACTCGCCAACGGCGGCGACCCCCGCTACCTGGAGAACTGGTGGTTCGCGCTCTGGGCGTACAACAGCGGCTTCAACAAGCCGAGTACGACGGACAGTGCGGCCCCCTGGGGCGTCGGCTGGTTCAACAACCCGGCCAACGGGCTCTACCCGGCGGACCGCGAGATGTTCCTCTCCTCGGGGTACGGGGACTCCCGTACCCCCAACCTGTGGACCTACCCCGAAAGGGTGATGGGCTGGGCGGCGTACTCCCTCCAGAAGAACGACCCGCGGACCGGCAAGCCCGCCGCCGCGTTCACCGTCGGCTCCTGGCCGACCGGCAGCCCGCCGGACGCCCAGCCCGCGCACGACACGTTCTGCGCACCGGCCGTCAACGACTGCGACACCGGTAAGCCCCACCAGGTGCCGGGCTCCACCCAGCCCGTCGGACCTTGTCAGCGCGACGACTTCAAGTGCTGGTGGCACGAGCCGGTGACCTGGACCGACTGCGCGCAGACCTGTGGTACCGAGGTACTCAAGTACGAGGCGACCGACCCGGAGCCGACGGTCACCCCGCTCCACCCGGCGGCCTGCACCTCCACCCTCCCCCCGAACGCGCTGATCGTCGACGACGTCCCGAACACCGTGAAGTTCCGCGTCGGTTCCACCAACCCCTGCGCGGGGAAGCGGAATTGGGTCAGCCGGGGCACGCTGACGTTCACCTTCGGATCGGCCGAGCAGAACGGGGCCACGGTCTACCCCTCGAAGATCGACTTCCACCAGCTGGGGGCCGGGTTCGGCGGACACTTCTGGCTGACCCACACCCGGGTGCCCGCCTTCACCGACTCGGTCGTCACCGGCACCTGGACCCCCGACCGAACCCTTAGGGGTCGGGCCCAGGTCCTGGTCCACCTGCCTGACCACCAGGCCGACACCCCCTCGGCGACCTACCGCATCGACCTCGGTGACGGCACGGTCCTGGAGAAGACCGTCTCCCAGGACACCGGGGGCAGGAACACCTGGCTCTCCCTGGGGTCGTACGAGTTCCACGGCACCCCCAGCGTCTCGCTGAGCTCGGCCACGGCCGACGGCACGGGCGACGCGGCGATCGCCTGGGACGCGCTGGCCTTCGTCCCGCAGCTCCACAAGCCGTCGGACGCGGTCACCCCGTAGGGGCGATCGGCCGGCGCGTCGAGGCCGGGGAAGGAGCCCCCTCCTTCCCCGGCCTCAGCCGTACAGGGTTGTTTTAAGTTTGAAACAGATCTACTGTTGTCGTTTGAAGATTCAAATCAATCTCCGATCCCCTACTGGTCCACCCGTAATACCGGAGGCCCCCCATGCCGACTTCACGCGCCCACGTCACCACCGCCACCGCCGCCCGCTACGCCAAGCAGCTCGCCTCCCATCTCGGCCGCAAGATCCCCACGGAGGAGACCCCCGAGGGTGACCTTCGCCTCGTCTTCGACACGGCCTCCGCCCTGCTCCACTCCGCCGACGACCACCTCCTCATCGAGGTGACCGGCCCCGACGAGGTCATGGTCGTGACCGTGCAGGGCGTGGTGGGCAGCCATCTGGAGCGCTTCGGGCGCAGGGGTGAGCTGAAGGTGGAGTGGGAGGCGGCGGCCGAGGGATAGAGGCCGGCGCTGCGGCCGGAACCGAAGAGTTCGGCGCGTTCCCCGTTCCCCGTCGCCGTCTCCCGCCGTCTAGGCTCCTGTTGATCGTTCGAACACAGGGGGGATGGGCGACGATGGGGAACGAGGGTGGGGGATTCCGGCCGCTCCAGTGGGACGACCCTCAAGTGGCGGGTGGATACCGGCTGGTGGCGAGGCTCGGCGCCGGCGGCATGGGGCGCGTCTACCTGTCGTACACGCAGGGCGGCCGGGCCGTCGCGGTCAAGGTCGTACGGCCGGAACTGGCCGACGACCCGGTGTTCAGGCGGCGGTTCCACCGCGAGGTGAAGGCGGCCCGGCGGGTACGGGGCGCCTACACCGCCGAGTTGGTCGACGCCGACGCGGACGGCGTGCCGCCCTGGCTGGCCACGCTGTACGTACCCGGCCCCTCCCTCTCCGAACTTGTCGCCCGGCGTGGGGCGTTGCCGGTGTCGGCGGTGCTGTGGCTGATGGCGGGCGTCGCCGAGGCGCTGGAGGCCATCCACGAAGTCGGCGTCGTGCACCGGGACTTGAAGCCCTCGAACGTCCTGCTCGCCTCCGACGGCCCCCGGGTCATCGACTTCGGCATCTCCACGGCCCTCGACATCACCGCGCACACCACGCAGGGGGACGCCATCGGCACACCCCAGTTCATGGCCCCGGAGCAGGCGTCCGCCGGTGAGATCACCCCGGCGACCGACGTGTTCTCGCTCGGCCAGACCGTGGCGTTCGCCGCACTGGGGGAACCGCTGTACGGGGGCGGTCCGGCGCTCAACGTGATGTACCGGATCGTGAACTCCGAGCCCGATCTCTCGGTACTGCCGGAACAGCTCCGGCCGATCCTCGCGCGCTGCCTGGAAGCCGATCCGGAGCGGCGGGCCACCCCGGCGGAGGTCGTCGCCTGGTGCCGGCGCGAGCTGGGGCCGGAGGCTGATACCTCCGGGGGACCGGAGGTATGGCGTGAGGTCGTGGGGCCGCCGGTGCCGGCGCCGGACCCCGTACCCGTAGTACCCGTAGTACCCGCAGTACCCCAGGTGGTTCCCACGCAGCCGCTGACCAGACGGTGGGGGCCTCCCCCTGAGGTAGTACGGGCCGACCGGCGTCGCAGGCGGCTGATCGCGGGCATCGGGGGACTGATGGCCCTGCCGATGCTGGGCTCGTTGATGTGGCTGGGGGCGCAGGTGATGGAGGTGAACCGGGAGCGGGGCGAGAACTCGCCCTTCGCCTCCCCTTCCTCGTCGGCTTCCGGCAAAGCTGTCTCGGAGGAGTCCGCCGATGGTGTGGCGGTGGGAGAGGTCGAGCCTTCTGTCTCCGTACCGCCGCAGATCCTCGGGCACCCCTATCCCCTGCTGGATCTAGGCGAGGAGAACTCGATCAGCTTCACGGAACCCGTGCAGCGGGAGGACCGCAAGGGAGACATCCGCCTCGTCTGCGGCGACACCTCCTGCTCGCTGAAGAGCGACACCAGCGCGATGTTGCTGGTCTACGGCAAGCCGGGTGACGGCACGTACGACATGTGCCGTCGGCTCCTCGGGCGGGCCGACACCAGCCGTGGCGACCTTCCGCTCGCTGCCGCGGCCGTCGGTAGCGAGATCTGCGTCAAGCATCGCTCCGGAGACATCGGCTTGCTCGTGATCCAGATCAAGTCGACTGCCGCACCGTCGAGCGGGATCAGTTTCGTGAAGGCCGACCTGACGCTCTGGCAGGCGTCCTAGAGCTACCTCAGCTGTACGGGCCTACGGGGCCGCAGACGTCGGCCTGAGGACACCCCCGTTTCCCCACGGCCGCTATCATCCGCACGTGGAACGTTCCCAAAGCTCTCCCCCGTCCCCCCGCACCCCCCTCGTCGTCTGGGACCTCGGCGGCGTCCTGGCCCCCTCCGGCCAGGCCCTGACCGCGCTGGCCGAGGCCCTGGACATCCCCGAGGAGGAGTTCGCCGTCCCCTACTGGGCCCACCGGGACCCGTACGACCTCGGAGGGACCCCCACCGAATACTGGGGTCTGATCGGCGAGGCGCTGGGGCGGACCTTCGATGCGGAGTGGATCGAGCGGCTGGACCGCATCGACACGGCCGCCTGGGCGGTGCTCGCGGACGACTCGGCGGACCTCCTGGACCGGATCGCCCGTAGGGGAACACCCCTCGGGGTGCTCTCCAACGCACCCGCCTCCCTCGCGGCGGCCGTACGGCGGGCCGGGTGGAGCGGACGGTTCGAGACGCTCGTCTTCTCCTGCGACCTCGGTGTCATGAAGCCGGACCCGGACGTCTACCGGGGCGCCGACGAACGGTTCGGCAGGGCGCCGTCCGACGTCGTCTTCTTCGACGACCGCCCCGTCAACGTCGAGGCGGCCCGCGCCCACGGCTGGCGCGCGCACGTGTGGACCGGCGCGGAAGCCGCCACCGACGTACTCGTCCGCGAAGGCGTCCTCGATGGCTGACCGGCCGCGCAACCCGACGATCATCGACGTGGCCAGACTCGCCGGAGTCTCCAAGTCCGTCGTCTCCAGGGTCGTTTCGGGGCGCGGCAGTGTGGGGGAGGAGACCCGGCAGCGCGTGGTCCTCGCCGCGCAGGAGCTCGGGTACGTCGTCAACGCCTCCGCCCGCGCGATGGTCGCGCACCGGACGTACACCGTCGGCGCGTTCGTCCGTGACGCGGCAACTCCCTTCTACGGCCACCTCCTTACCGCCATGCAGGAGCGAGCGGCCTTCCACGGCTACCGAGTTGTCACCGCCACCGGGTCCGGTCGGTTCGAAGTCAGCGACGAGTACCGGGCGTTGGAGACGCTCGCGATGCTCCGCGTCGAGGCGCTCATCGTGTGCAGCGGGCTGCTGCCGAGCGAGCAGATCCTCCCGTTCGCCGCCCGCCTGCCGACCGTGGTCGCCGGCCGGCCCGAGACGCATCCGAGCATCACCAGCGTCTACTGCGACGAGGAGCACGGCGGCGCCTCCCTCGCCGACCACCTCGTCGACCTCGGCCACCGCGAGGTCGCCGTCGTCACCGTCCCGCACAGCACCTCCGTCACGATGGGCCCCCGCACCCAGGCCATGGCCCGCCGCCTGCTCGAACGAGGCGTCCGCGTGCTGGAGATCCCGGGGGCGCACCGCGAGACCGCCGGTGCCTGGGTCGCCGAAGTGCAGCGCCATCCCGGCATCACCGCCGTGATGGCCCCCAGCGACCGCCACGCCGTCGCCCTCCTCGAACAGCTCCGGCTGCGCGGGATCGACGTCCCCGGAGAACTCTCTGTAACCGGTTACGACGCGATCGGCGACCTCGCGACCCCCCTGATCGGCCTCACCCACTGGCGCCAGCCGATCGACCTCATCGGCAGCAGGGCGGTCGACGCACTCGTCCAGCTCCTCGACGGGGAGCGGCCACCGGCCCATCACCAGGCACTGCCTGGCTCTCTGGTCGTAGGGGGGAGCACAGGGGTGCCGAGGGCGGGGCAGGGCTGAGCCGCCCGGCGGCCCGGCCGGCCGCTCACTGAACCGCTCGCCTCCCCGACCCGCCTCCACCCCAGTTCGCCCACTGTTCACCGAGAAGGCGCTGCCCTCGACCCCACCTCGATGGGAACGTTCCACACATGCCTGTTGGGAACGTTCCACTCCACCCGCCTCCCCGCTCTCGCGCCCGCCCCCGAGCCGCCACCCTGGCCGGCCCCCTCATGGCCCTCCCCTGCCTGCTCCTCCTGCTGGTCTTCGCGTACTGGCCGGTGGCCCGAGGCGTCGTGCTGAGCCTGTACGACAGCGACCTCCTCGGTGAACCGACGGTCTTCGTCGGCCTGGAGCACTACACCGAACTGCTCACCGACCCCGACCTGAGGCGGGCCCTGCTGGCGACGGCGGCGATCGCGGGGCTGAGCGTCGTCCTGGCCGTGGGCGGCGCGCTCGCGGCGGCGCTCCCCCTGCGGCGCGCGGCGGCGAAACCGAGGGCGGTGGCGTCCGTGCTGCTCTCCCTGCCGTTCGCGTACTCCGCGGCAGCGGCGTCGGCGGTCTTCGCGGGCCTGTTGGCACCGGCGGTCGGCACCCTGAACGAAGTGCTCGCGAACATCGGCATCACCGGCCCGCAGTGGCTCAACTCCCCGTTCTGGGCGGTGATATCGATCTCGGTGGCCACGGCCTGGTACGAATTCGGCTTCGCCTTCCTCGTGTTGCTGGCCGCCCTGTCCCAACTCGACCAGCAGGTCATCGAGGCGGCGGCACTGGACGGCGCGTCGGGACTGCGGCTGGCGCGCTCGGTGATCGTCCCGATGCTGCGCCCCAGCCTGGTGTTCCTGCTGGTCACACAGACGATCAGCGGTCTCCAGGTGTTCACGCAGGTCCAGGTCCTCACCCGGGGCGGCCCGGCCGGGGCCACGTCGACGCTGGTGTACGAGCTGTACCGGCGAGCGTTCGGCGACGCGCTGCCCCAGGTCGGCTCGGCGTCGACCCTCGCGGTCGTCCTCCTGCTCCTGGTCCTCGCCATCACAGCCGTCCAGTTCAGGGTGTTGCGGAGATGGACATGACGCGCCATCAGCTCAGCTCGCTGGCGCGCTGGTTGTGGCTCACCGCGATCGTCGCCGCCGTCGCGTTCCCCGTGTACGTCACCGTCGTCACCGCCCTCATGCCGCAGGCGGACGTCGGGGCCGGCCGTCTGATCCCGCACAGGCTGACCCTCGCCAACTTCGAAAAGGCCCTGGACTCGGCGCCGTTGACCCGCCAGTACCTGGTCAGCGTGAGCGTCACGGCACTTCAGTCGGCGGCCCAGCTCGGCACCGCGGCGCTGGCGGCGTACGCGCTGGTGTTCCCGCGCTGGAGAGGCCGGAGCCTGGTCTTCGCGCTGGTGCTGGCGACGCTCGCGTTCCCCGGGGAGAGCCTGGTCATCCCCAACTACGAGACGGTGGACGGGCTGGGGCTGCGGGACACGCTCCTCGGCGTCACCCTCCCCTATCTCACCGCCGGTTACGCCGTGTTCCTGCTGCGCCAGGCGTTCCTCGCACTGCCGAGGGAGGTGTGGGAGGCCGCCCGGCTCGACGGCTGCGGCGAACTGCGGGCTCTACTGCACGTCGTACTGCCCATGGTGCGGCCCCAGTTGGTGACGGCGGCGATGTGGTGCGCGCTGTCCGCCTGGAACGGTTACTTCTGGCCTCTGTTGATCACCGACTCGCCTCAACGGCGCACAGTGCAGGTCGGGTTGGCGCAGCTCGTCGTCGACCAGGCGGCTTCTCCGGCCGTGATCTACGCCGGGACGCTCGTCGTGCTCCTGCCGACTCTGCTGCTCGTCCTGTTCGGACAGCGGTTCCTGGTCCGGGGTCTCGCCTCGCGGGTCACCACATGAGCAGGGCTCACATGAACGAACGGGGCCGTGACGTGAGCAGGCCCGCGGCGTGAGCAGGCCACCGCAGAGCGGGCCCACCACGTGAGCGCGACTCCCAACTCCCCTACAGCAGAAGGAACTCCCATGCCCAGACGCCCGTACACACCGGCCGCCTGCCTGATCGCGGCCGGCCTCACCCTCACCGCCTGCGGCGGAACCGGCACCGGCAAGGCGGCCGACGCGGCGGCGCCCGGCCCCTCGGCGCTGGCGAAGGCGACGGCACCGGTCACCGTGACCCTCTGGCACGGCCTCGGCGGCCCCGCGGGCAAGGCGCTCCAGGCCGAGATCGACGCCTTCAACCGCGCCAACACCGGGAGGATCACCGTCAAGGCGTCCTTCCAGGGGAGTTACGCCGACGCCCTCGCGAAGTACACCTCGGCCGTACGAGGCGGCGGGACACCGAGCGTGATGATCTCCAACGACATCACCACCGGCTATCTGCGCGACGCCGGCCGGACGGTCTCCGCCCAGGCCATGGCCGCCGCCAACCCCGGCGACCTCGACCTCACCAAACTCCGTCCAGCAGCGCGGAGTTACTACACGGCGGACGGCCAACTGCTCGCCGTCCCGCTCAACACCTCGATGCCGATGCTGTACGTCGACGACAAGCTGCTCGACCGTGCGGGCGTCGACCGCACAACTCTCGGCACACTGCACGGAGTTGCCGCCGCGGCCCGCCAGGTGCACGACCGGCTCCCCGGCGTGAAGGGCATCGACCAGCCCTTCGACGGCTGGTGGTTCGAGCAGCTCACCGCCGGAGCCGGGGTGGCGTACTGCGCGCCGGACAACGGCCGGGGCGCCTCCGGGGCCACGGCGTCGAGCCTGACGAGCGGGGCGCAGCGGGCCGCGATCGGCACCATGGCGAAGCTCTACACCGACGGCGTCGCCCTCGACACCGGCACCGACGGGAACGCGGCGGTCACCGCCTTCGCCGCGGGCAAGACGGCCATGATGCTCAACTCCAGCGGAGCCATCGGCGCCCTCGCCGCAGCCGGCATGAAGGACTACACCGCACTGCCCTACCCGGTGTCGGGACCGGCGTCGACCTCCGGCGCGCTCATCGGCGGCGCCGCGATGTGGGTGGACCGGGCCGGCCACAACACGGCCGAGCAGGTGGCGAGTTGGAAGCTCATCAGCTATCTGGCCTCCGCACCCGCGCAGGAGCGGTTCGCGACGGCCTCCGGGTACGCGCCGATCAACACCGACGTCGACAACTCCCCGACGTGGAAGCGGTTCCTCGCCGGACACAGGCAATACGCCGCCCTCGCCCGGCAGTTCGCCGACACCCCGGCGAACACCGCGACTTCGGGCTGCCTCACGGGAGCCATGTCGGGCGTGCGCGACGTCGTCGTACAGCAGATGCAGCGGGCGTTCAGCGGACAGGTCCCGCTGGACAGCGCGCTCAAGTCGGCCGAGGAACAAGCCAGTCAGAAGATCCAGGACTACCGGAAGCAGGCCGGACAGTGACCGACACGGACCGATTCGCCCAGGCCCCCGGCGACCCCTACCGCTACGGCGTCTACCTCCGCCCCGACCCCGCGACCTGCGCCGCGGTGACCACCGTGACCGCCCAACTGCGTGCGCAGTACGGGCTCGTCTCGGCCGGCGCGTTCCCGCCGCACGCGACCCTCGTGGGTAGCCGACACCTGCCCGTCGCCGAGGAGTTGATCGTGGACGCGGTGAGCGCCGCAGTGGCGGACGTCCCCGCGTTCACCGTCCACAACGCGGGCGTCCGCCGCATGGGCGTGGGCCTCGTGTACGACGTCCACCACCTCGCCGACGGCACCACCCCCAACACCGCCTTCACCGCCCTCGCGGCCCGCGTCGACGCCGCCGTACTCCCCCTGGAGACACCCGCCCCGAACCCCGCCCCGCACCCCTTCGACGAGGCCCGCTTCCGCGCCCACCTCTCCCTCCTCTCCCACGACATGTACGTACGGCCGGAGTTGTACGAGGAGGTCGAGCAGTACGTCCTCGGCCTGCCCGTCCCGTTCCCGCCGGCCTTTCCCGGCGACACCGTCGCCCTCTACCGGACCCGCAGCGAGGACTGGTCGGGCCGTTGGTGGACGACGCTGAGTTGGGAGCACGTGCGGTCGTGGAGGCTGGGGGACTGAACAGCAACAGGGCTTGCAGTCAAGGCAGTTGACGACCTTGGCGGATGATGCGCGGAAGGCGTTGACGGGCCGGTGTGGCGCGACCACCTTGAACAGCGCCCACGTGGGAGCGCTCCCGCACTCGACTCGCCATCCGAGGACGACCTCATGCCTTCTGAAGCCCAACACCTCATATCCCGGCGCACGTTGGTGACCGGTGCCGTCGCGGCCGGCCTGACGGTCGCCGTCGCCACCCCGTCCCGCGCCACCGCCTCCCGCGCGACCACCGCACCGGCCCGGTACCGCACGGTGGGCAGGACGGCGCCGGCCGCCGACGGGTTCGTCCAATTCACCTGGCCCGGCGTCCACTTCGAGGCCCGCTTCGCCGGGACCGGAGTGGGTGTCGTGCTCGACGACTCCGTCAACGACTACGACGTGCAGATCGACGGCGTGACCGTGAGAACGCTGGTGACGCCGGGGCGGGCCACCACATGGGTCGACGGCCTCGCCGATGCCGTACACACCGTGCGGCTGGTCAAGCGGACCGAAAGTCCTTGGAGCGTGGGCAAGTTCGGCGGCTTCCTGCCTGTGCGCGGGGGTGCGATCCTGTCCGCGCCGCGTGCCCGGCGGCGGCAGATCGAGTACATCGGGGACTCCTTCACCGCCGGGTACGGCAATGTCTCGGGCACCCGGGACTGCTCGGGGGTGGGCGGCGTCGACCGGAACTCGAACGCCGATCTCTCCTTCGGCGCGCTGACGGCGCGGGCGCTCGGCGCGGACCACCAGCTGAACGCCTTCTCCGGCCGGGGCATGGTCCGCAACTACGCCGGCACCAGCCCCGGCACGGACTACCGCACCTACTACGACCGGGCGTTACTCAACGTCGACGGCGACGTCTGGCAGCGTCCGCCCACCTGGCGGCCCCAGCTCGTCGTCATCGGCCTCGGCATCAACGACTTCTCCACCCCGCTCCAGCCCGGCGAGCCCTGGGCGACGGAGGCGGAACTGGTCGCGGCCTACGAAACCGCTTACCACGGCTTTCTGGACAAACTCCGCGCCCGCTACGGCCCCCACCCGCACCTCCTCCTCAGCTCCACCCAGGTCTCCACCCCCGCCCCCTACCGCGAGACCGTCGAACGCATCACCCGGACCCGTAGTACTCAAGGCGACCCGCGCATCCACCACTGGTACTACGGGGACGCCCCCCTCGACTTCCTCGCCTGCGACTGGCACCCCTCCGCCCAGGACCACCGCACCCTCTCCACCCTCCTCCTCGACCGCCTCTCCACCCTTCGGCTGCATTGGTGAACCACGACGGCTGACTCACGGCCGCGCGAGTCACGGCAGAAGCCCGTGACCGGCCCGAGGCGAAGCCGTCGACACGGCCGGGCGCGGCGGCTCACCCCCACGGTGAGCCGCCGCGCCCTACTCGGGGGCGTCGCGGACACCCCTCCCGGCCGACCCCCAGAGTTCCGCCACCACCCCCTGCGCGACCTCGGTCGGTGCCGGGGAGTTGGGCAGTTGGGCGGGGACGGTCGTGTTCTTCTTCTTGCCGGGACGGTCCGCGAACAGGACGGTGGTCAGGGAGAGTTCGGAGGACATCCGGGTGGACCAGACGGTTCGCCGGGTGATGCCGCCGCCCGCCCCACCGGTGAAGTACGCCTCCCCGGCGCCCTCCCCGAGCTGCGGCCGGCCGTACATCGTGGCGTTCACCACGAACGCCTCCTTCTCCCCGAGCACCCGCCGCGTCTCGGGCCGCGCGGTGTACAGCCTCTGCCCGCCCCGGGTGATCTCGGCGACCGTGTAGGGCGCGGCGTACACACCGCCGGCGGCGACGGCCGCGTACGCGGAGGCCAGCTTCAGCGGGGTCGGCGCGGCGGAGCGGTTCAACGTCCGCAGTGGGCCGTCCAGTTGAACGTCCGCGAACGGTTCCAGCGCCGTACCCGCCTCGACGGCCCCGTCGACCGCGTCGTTGAACGGCTGCCGGGCGTAGTCGGCGCCGCCGTAAAGCAGCCGCACCGCGCCGTCCCCGGGCCGGATCGCCACGACGGCGGTGTGCAGCAGCGTCCCGTCGCGGCCCTTGAGGGCTTTCACGGACTCGGTCGCGGAGTCCTGGAGCGCGAGGTCGAAGGTGGTCCGCACGGTGTAGCCGCCCCGCGCCAATTCGTCCGCCGAGATGCCGAGTTGGCGTGCGGCCTCCTTCGCCGCCACGTCGATCATGTACTGCCGCTGGCCCTCGGTCGTCCCCGGCGGATAGAACCGGAACGCCGGGAAGACGGCCGCCTGTCGCTGCGCGGCCGAGATCGACCCGCCCGCCTCCATCGCGTCGAGCACCCACTCCCACCGGTCCTGGAGCGTCGCGGTGACCCGGGGGTCGGAGCCCGCTTTCTCGTAGTACGAGGGGATGTTGACGATCGCGGCCAGCGCGGCGCCCTGCGAGACGGTGAGATCACGGGTGCCGACACCGAAGTAGTTGCGCGCGGCGGCCTCGATGCCCGCTGAACCCCGCCCGAAATAAACGGTGTTGAGATACCCGGCGAGGATCTCGTCCTTGGACCGGGTGCGGTCGAGCTTGACCGCGATCAACGCCTCGCGCAGCTTCCGCGACATCGACTGCTCCGGGGTCAGCAGCGCGTTCTTCACGTACTGCTGCGTGATGGTCGACCCGCCCTGCCGCTCGCCCCCGGTCACCGACGCCAGCACGGCCCGGGCGATCGCCTTCGGTGAAACCCCTTTGTCCGTACGGAAGGAGCGGTTCTCGGCGGCGATCACCGCGTCCTGCACATAGCGCGGCACCTGCGACAACGGCACCTCCTGCCGGTCGACGGGCCCCCGCCGCCCCAGGTAGGCACCCCGGCCGTCGGTGAAGACGGTGCTCTGCGTGACGGTGTCGGGATGCGGCTCGGGAATCTCCGTCAACCGGTAGGCGACGACGGCCGCCGCGCACAACACGCCGATCAACACCCCGACAGCCACGAGGAGTCGACGCAGCCAGCGCCCCCGGGTACGGCGGAGCCGACGACGCAACGGGATACGGAGCCGCCGAGAGTGCCGACGCCGACCCTCCCCACTCCGCACGGCCCCCTCTTCACCTCGGACGGCCTCCTCACCCCCTTGTACGGAGTCCTCCCCGCTCCGTACGACCCCCTCCTCGGCCACACCCGTCACCTCACCCACCCCCACCGGACCGGGCGACAGCTCGCCCACCGGCGTCGTACACCGTCACCGCCAGCCCGTCCCCACCGATGGCCTCCTTCAACTCACCTGCCGCAAAAGGCTTCTGGAGGTACCAGACCCCCCACCCCGGCCCGCCCGCGAGCGTCAGCACCGTCCCGACGAGGACCTCCCCGCCGACGGACACCTCGACCCGACGCGGATCGGCGGACAGCCCCTCGTACCGCCCGGCCACGAAGTACCGTCCGTCGTACAGCAGTTGAACCCGCGCCCAAACTGCCCGCTGGTTCTGCGGACTTCCCGCGGGGACGGCAGCCTGAGGCGTCGACCAGTGCTCGCCGTCGGAGGTCAGCCACACCTTCAACCCCGGTACCGGCTCGACGCGTTCACCGGGCGCGACCAGCCGTATCGGCCCCGGCGAGACACCACCGACCCGGGCCCCCGCCCGGTCGGATGCACTCACCCCGCCGAACCCCCCGAACCCGACCTGCCCGGCCACGAACACCATCGGCGGAGTGAGCAACAGCGCACACCCCGCCACCCCCACCCCGATCCGCCGACGCCGCAACTCTCTCGCACGCCGCACGACGTCCGCCTCGCTCAGTGGCACGTCCTCGCCGTCCCGGCGTGCCACCTCCGCGAAGACCTCAAGCAGCCGTTCCCGCCCACCGCAGACCGCGAGCCCCCGCTGAGCACGGCTCCTGACCGCGCCGACCGAACACCCGAGCAACTGGGCCGTCTCGACCTCGCCGAGCCCCTCCCGGTGCAGCAGTACGAGCACCACCCGCTGCCGTGCGGACAGCCGCGCCAACTCGCCGCGCCGCAGGCTGTGTCGGCGCCGCAGATACCGATTCACGAGGAACCGCCGTACATAGAAGTCCATGTCGTCCCGGGGGATGCGCCGCCAGCGGACGTGGGTTCTCGCCAGTGTGTCGCGCACCAACTCCACGGCCTCGCCGCGCTCCTGGCACAGCAGGAACGCGGTCGTGACCAGCCGGTTCCGGTGCGATCGGACGTACGCGGCGAAGTCGTCGTGTGAGTAAGGCACTTGGGCGGTCCTTGGATGCGGGGGCGAAGGGAGCCCGGAACTGGTGTGCGACGTCTTCCTCTTGGGTTGTGTTTCGATGTACGCGACCTACGGGACCTGTACGCACGGCGAGGACGGTCAGGTTGCACGGCAATTCCAGACTTCCGGCGGAGGCATGACCGAGGACGAGTTCGACGCGTTCTACGCGACCGCGTTCCCCCGGCTGATCGGCCAGCTCACGGCGTTCACCGGGGACCACGGCGAGGCGCAGGACGTCGTCCAGGAGGCGTTCGTACGCGCCTGGAACCGCCGTAAGGACTTCCTCGCCGACGAGGCGCCGGAGGCGTGGATACGCACGGTCGCGATCCGGCTCGCGGTCAGCCGCTGGCGCCGGGCGCGACGCTGGCTGGAGCTGGTGCGCCGGACCCCGCCGCCCGAGTCCGCACCCGGTCCCGACCCCGACCGGACCGCGCTGGTCGCCGCGCTGCGCCAACTCCCGCCGCCCCAGCGGATGGCGATCGTCCTGCACCACCTGTGCGACCTGAGCGTCGAGCAGGTAGCCTCCGAGACGGGCGCGCCCGTGGGCACGGTCAAGGCCAGACTCTCCCGGGGCCGCGCGGCGTTGGCGAAACACCTCGTGGTGGACGAGGCGCAGGACGAGGCGCGGAGCGGTACGGCCAGGAAGGAGAACGGCCGTGTCGGATGAACTCACCCGCGCGCTGCACGAGTTGGCGTCCGCTCGCGAGACGCCGCCCACCGTCACCGGCCCCGAGATCCGCGCCCGCGCGACCCGACGAGCCCGTCGCCGTACGACAGTTGCCCTCAGCGCGACGGCCGCTGCCGTGGCCCTCCTCGCCTTCGGCCTGATCCGGGCCACCGAAACCCCGGCACCCCGCGACCACTCCCCGGCCGCACCGCCCGCCGCCAGTGCAGTGCCGACTCCCACCCTTTCGCCCTCGGTCGTCACCGCCCTCCCCTCGGCCGGAACGATCGACCTCAAGGCGAACACCCTGACCGTCGGCGACCGCGTCATGAAAGTGGTCACCGGCTTCGATCAACCCCTCAAGCTCAACGGCCCGTTGACCATCGCCCAGAAACCCGGCGCCAAGACCCTGACCGTCTCGAACGGCAGCGACGGCACTCGCTACAACGCCGTCCTCTCCGCCGCCGTCGAACTCCTCGACGCCGACCGCCGCCCCGTCTACCTCGGCGCGACCGACTCCTACGGCACCGACGGCATCGCCACCCACGAAACAGCCGACGGCTGGCTGACGTTGGGCTCGACCGACGCCAAGTGGTTCTACGGAGCGGCCGAACCGGGGACGGTCATCGCGGTCGAACCCTGAGAGCGACGCCGGCGCGCCGACTCAGGCCGCCGGCCGCCTCAGGACGCCGCGTCGGCTCAACTCCCCGGCAGCGAAGCCGCAAGATGCTCCCAAGCCTCGTGCACCGCCTCCCCCACGATCCCGAACTGAGTGATCACCGCGACGCAACGCCCTTCCCTGTCGTCGAGTTCGAGCGCCGAGGTCGGCCCGTGCGCGGCGGAGGAGCGGACGAGGCGGCAGGTGTGGACGCCGGTGAGGTCGAACTCCACCGAACCCTGGCCGACGGCGGCGAAGAGACGCCCCCCGGAGGTCACATCGGTGACGTGCACGGGACCGGCGCACGCCTGCATGACACCCGGCGCGAACACGCCGATCCCGATGGGCAGTTCGACGGAGCACAGGTGATCGAAGACGGCGGGTACGACGCCGGCGTCGACCTCCCGACACTCGCCCCGGTACCGAGGGAACCCGACTCGCCGTTCGACCCCACCGTCCCGCAAGACCGCGTCGAACTGAGCGAGTTGGTCCCCGTCCTCCCAACCCGGCACTTCAGGAAGCCCGTTCGACACCCCAGCCGCCGAGCCGACCCCCTCGACGAGCCCCGCCAGCAGCCGGTCTCCCTCGGAGAGCAGCCGCCCCCGATGCACCGTCCGCCCACCCTGGTCGAGGAGCCGCAACTCGACCGCCCCGCCGCCTGATTCGTCCTGGACGAGCACCGCGGAGTCGACGGCCTCCCCGTCGAGCCGAAGAGCGACTCCGCCCGGACGCACGGAGAACGCCTCACCCCGCAGAGTCGGCACCGAGTAGCAACCGGCCTGGTCGATCCGCGCCACCGGCCCCTCGGTGACGGCCTGGACATACTGAAAGAGCGTCAGGCACCGGGCCAGCGCGGGCATACGGGCATCGAGGAGACGCGCCCTCCCACCGCCGCAGCACCCTTCGAACGAACACCCGTCCATGCTCAGTACACGTCCCGTACATAGCGCTTGGCCCGCCGCAGACCCGCCAGATACTCGGCGGCGTCATCGTCCCCACGCCCCCGCTGCGAGCCGACGACACCGAGCAGGGCCGCCTCGACGTCCTTCGCCATCCGGGAGGCGTCACCGCAGAGGTAGACGTACGCCCCGTCCTCCAGCCACGCGTACAACTCCCGTGCCCGCTCCCGCATCCGGGTCTGCACGTACACCTTCTCGGCCTGGTCCCGGGAGAACGCGAGGTCGAGCTCGGTGAGTACGCCCCGACGGCTCAGTTCGGTCAACTCGTCCTCGTAGACGTGGTCGTGGGCGCGGTGCTGGTCGCCGAAGAACAGCCAGTTGCGCCCGGCGGCACCTCGCGCTGCCCGCTCGTGGAGGAACCCGCGGAAGGGAGCGATCCCGGTGCCGGGCCCGATCATGACGATCGGGACGTCGTCGGCGGGAACGCTGAAGGAGGCGTTCGGCTGGACGTACACCCCCACGTCGCCGCCCGCACCGACCCGGTCCGCGAGGTACGTCGAGGCGACACCGCCGTGCCGCCCGTACCGCACGGACGCGACCGTGAGATGCACACGGCCCGCATGGGCGAGGGGACTTGAGGAGATCGAGTACTGCCGTGCCTGCAACGGCCGCAGCAGAGGCAGGAGTTCGTCGTACGTCAGCATGCCCGCCCCGGCGTCCCGCAGCAGATCGAGGACGTCCCGGCCCCACAGCCACGACTCCAGATCGGCCCGGTCGCCGTGCGCCACGACCGAGGCCAGCTCGCTCTGCGGCGCCCGCTCGACGAGGTCGGCGATCAGCTCCTTCGACGGGACGCGTATCTCCCGTTCCGTATGCAGAAGTTGTGCGTCGCCGCCGTGGCCCAGGAACTCCGCGAGCGCCTCGACGAGCGCGTCGTCGTTGACGGGGACGACGGCCAGCGCGTCCCCCGCCTCGTACGTGATCCCGCTGTCTCCGAGGTCGAACTCGTAGTGCCGGATCTCCTTCGCGCTGCCCGCCTTGGACAGCAGGCGGTTCACGGCGAGCCGCGAGGGGTACGGGGTGCGCCGGTTCCAGGGGGAGCGGGCCGGGCGGGGCGCCGGCTGCTGCGCGGCCGAGGCCGAGGACGCCGTGGAGATCCCGGTCTCGGCGACGAGCCGCTCCAGCACCCCCGCCGTCCACGCGGCGGCGTCCTCCTCGAACTCCACGTCACAGTCGGCCCGTTCGTGCAGCCGCACCGCGCCGAGCTGCTCGAACCGGGTGTCGACCAGCTTCGCCGCCTGACAGAACTCGTCGTACCCCCGGTCCCCGAGCCCGAGCACGGCGTACTTCAGCCCCTCCAGCCGAGGTGCCGCGTCCGTCTGGAGCGCCGCCCAGAACAACCCCGCGTTGTCCGGCATCTCACCCTCGCCGTAGGTGGAAGTCACGACGAGGGCGTACGACATGGCGGCGAGACGCTCGGGCGTCACGTCGTCGAGCGCGACGGACGCGGCACCGAACCCCAACCGCCGTGCACCGGCGACGAGTTCACCGGCGAGGAACTCGGCGTTGCCGGTCTGTGTCCCGTACAGGACGTCGACCGTCACGGCGGGTGCGGCGGGCGCCTCGCCCTCGACTCGCCGTCCGGCGGCGGCGATTCCCGCCACGAACCCGGCGAGCCACGCCTCCTGTGCGGCGGAGAACGGGGCGTCGGCCGGGATCAGCGTGCCGGTCGGGGGCATGACGGTCATGCGGTCACCGCCTCGGTCGGGGCCTGCGGGGCGAGCCGTCCGGCGATGTCGGCGAGCGCGGCGTTCGCCAGCAACTCGTCGAACCGGGCGGCCCGTACACGGCCTGCGTTCTTGGTGTTCTGGTGGAGAATCCAGCCGTACGTACCGGGCGCGTCCACGCTCAGGTTGTTGCGCTGCCGCAGGGCCGACTTGTAGTCGTCGAGCCGCTTGATCGCGATGAGCGTCGCCAACTCCCCGTCGTCGAACCGCTCCAGGGCCGCCCGCAGGTACTTCACGACACGCTGCTTGACGAAGAAGTCCTCGGTGAGGACGAGGTTGCGGACGGCCGCGGCGACCCGGGGATCGTCCGGCCCGCTCGCCCCCGGCACCCGCTTCAGCGCGAGGTCCTGCGCGACACCGAGCACGGTGTACGACGACAGCAGCGAGAACATGTCGTCGCTGCCCCGGTCACCGAAGGCGGGCGCCCGCCCGTCGAGGACCGTGCGGCGGTCCCGGTAGTCGACCTTGAACGCCCGCAGTTTGTCGGAGGCGATCGACGTCGCGAGTTCGTCCAGGAGTTGGGGCCGGGTCGCCGCCGCGAGAATCTCCGTCGCGTCCTGGTACAGGAGCAGCGAGCGGGGCATCCCGCAGTAGACATAACGCCGTTCGGCCTCCCAGTTCTCCAAGAGGCGTGCGGCGAGCGGCGAGTTGGTCGCCTCGACGTGCCAACTCAGCAGCAGGCGTACGGCTTCCTCGTGGAAGGCGCCGTGTTCGGTCTCCGTCACCGGGAACACGAGCAGCGAGTCGCCGCTCACCCGTCCGGCCAACTCCCCTTCGGGGTCGTACTGGTAGAGGAATCCGCCGCTCATCCCGTTGCCGAGACCCTTGCCGAACCCGCCGAGGTTGAGCACCGTCCCGCCGGTCATGTACTCGCAGCCGAAGTCCCCGAGCCCCTCGACGACCGCCGTGGCACCGGAGTTGCGCACCGCGAACCGGTCACCGGCCTCGCCCTGCACGAACGTCCGCCCACCGGTCGCCCCGAACAGCGCGAAGTTCCCGACCAGCACGTTCCCGCCCCGCCCGGCATCCCCACCACCCGGCGCCCGCACGACGATCCGCCCACCGCTCTGACTCTTCCCGACCCCGTCGTTCGCCGTCCCCGTGTGTTCGAGGGTGATCCCGTCGTTGCAGAACACCCCGTACGACTGCCCGGCCGACCCACTCGTACGAATACGTACGGCGCCGTCGACGAGCCGCCGCCTGCCCCGGTCGTCGGTGAGGACGGCCGGGACGTCCCTCAAGCCCGCCAAGTCCCTGTGATTCAGGAGCCGTTCGACATCGATGCCGAGCTGCCCGCCAACGGACTTGTCACTGTTGCCGAGTTGGACGCCCTCGACGAGCACGGACGGCTCACGGCGTTCCAGCAGCGCGGCCCGGACGTGCTCGATGAGGGCGTCGTCGGTCGTGAAGTCCTTCTCCAGGTACTCCGGTTCGGACACGGTCTTCTCCGGCACCCACGCCAGCAGCCTGCGCACGTCGAGACGGCCCACGCTCGCCGGGTGGTCCAGGAGTTGCAGCAGATCGGCGCGGCCCCGGGCCTCCCGCAGCGAACGCAGCCCGAGCCGGGCGAGGATCTGCCGGACGTCGTGCGCGATGTTCAGCAGGTACTGGGCCAGCGCACGCGGGTCGCCCTCGAAGACCTCGGGGTTCGTCGTGAGGCCCGCTGGGCACTTCACGTTGCAGTTCTTCGCCATGACACAGCCCAGCATCATCAGCGCGGTCGTCCCGAACTCGAAGCTGTCGGCGCCCAGTAGAGCGGAGGTGACGACGTCCCCACCGGTCTGGTGCGCGCCGGAACAGCGCAGGACGACCTTCTGCCGCAGGCCGTTGGCGACGAGCGCCTGATGCACCTCGGCGACACCGATCTCCGCCGAACGGCCCGCGTACTTGAGGCTGGTGACCGCCGCCGCACCCGTACCGCCGGTGTTTCCGGCCACGTTGATGACGTCCGCGCCCGCCTTCGCGACGCCGACCGCGATCGTGCCGATGCCCTCCGAGGACACCAGCTTCACGACGACCCGCACCCGCGCGGCCTTGCAGTCGTGGATCAACTGCGCCAAGTCCTCGATGGAATAGGTGTCGTGGTGCGGCGGCGGCGAGATCAGCTCGATGCCGGGCGTCCCGCCGCGCGCCGCCGCGATGTCCACGGTGACCTTCGGCGCGGGCAACTGCCCGCCCTCGCCCGGCTTCGCGCCCTGCCCGATCTTGATCTCCAGCTCCTGGAGCATCGGGTCCGCGAGATACCCCGCCCAGATCCCGAACCGGCCCGACGCGAACTGCTTGATCCGCGAACCCCTGATCGTGCCGTAGCGCGAGTAATGTTCCCCGCCCTCACCGGAGTTGGACATCCCGCCGACCATGTTCGTACCGTGCGCCACCGCCTCGTGCGCCGTCGCCACCAGCGCGCCGTGGCTCATCGCGCCGGACGCCAGGGAACGCGTGATCTCGTGCGCCGGCTGCACCTCGTCGAGGGGGACGCTGTCGGGGGCCGGGCTCAGGAGCGCGACGAGCCGCGCGGCCGTACCGGTGACGACGACGGTGACACCGTCGGGCCCGGCCTCCAGCGTCTCGACCTCGCCCGGGTGGGCCAGCGCGAGACCGGCGGCGAGGGCGGCGTGATGGGCGGTGGGGTCGGGGGTGGGGGAGGCGAGGCGGAGACGGACGGTGTCGGCAGCGCGTACCCCAACAGTCCTCGCATCAAAGGGACTTGCTGAAGTGCTACCGCTCGCCGACGCGACCACCACCCCCCGAACCGTCACACTCGCGTTCCCCGTCGTCGAGAACCGCCCCAACTCCCGCGCGAACTCCTCGGCCGTCCGCATCCCCGTCACGTCCGCCGGCAACGCGAGGACGTCCCGCAGCGCGGCAGGCCGGCGTGAACGCTCCTCGTGTGTGGTCCGCAGGAACGCCCGGTACCCCGGCGTGATCCGGAACGCGTCGATCTCGGCGTCGCTGAGCGCGTCGTACCCGGTCTCGCGGTAGGCCGCGTCGGTGATGCCGAACGCGTCGTCGAGCTGCCCGAGCGTGAGCAGCCGCAGCGCGTCCGAGTCACCGTCGCGGGCGAACTCCGGCCGCTCCTCGGTCATTCCGCCGAACCCGCGTACCGCGTTCACGCCGAACGAGTGCCCTGCGCCGTCGGACCGCTCCTTGAACAGGCCCAGCAGCGGCACCTGTTGCTCGTTCCGCACGGCACGGGCCCGCTCGTGCCAGTCGGTCGCGGCCTGCGCGATCCGCGCGAACCCGACCCCGCCGACCGGCGCCTCCATGTGCGGGAAGATCCGCGCGAACACGTCGTCCCGGGTGTCGAGGTAGTTCGGCTCGAAGAACTCGCCGCCGATGTAGCTCTCGGCGGTGCACAGTCCGACCCGGCCCATCGTCTTCGCGAGGGACTTCTCGGCCGCCTTGCGGAACTTGGCCAACGCCCGGTCGGTGGCGGTGATTTCACCTGCCGGGGCGGGCGCGCTCGGGTACTTCTCCTCGGCCCGCAGCCGCGCGCTCAGGCTGTAGACGGCGGAGGCGCCGAACCCGAGTGCCGTGGCGACGTGGTGAGATGACGCCAGCTGCCCGCTCTCCACGACGAGCGAGACCCGCAGCCGCAGCCCCGTCTCGATCAGACGCTGGTTCACCGCCGCGACGGCGAGGATCACCGGCAGCGGGGCCCGAGTCGAGGAGATCGCCCGGTCGCTGAGCAGTGCGATGCCGCCCCGCTCGGCAGCGAACCTCTGCACGGCGTCGCAGAGTTCGTCGAGGGCGGTGCGCAACGCGTCGGCGTTGGCGTCCTCTTGGCTGGGGACAGGGGCGTAGAGCATGCCGAACCGCTGGAGGGGGACGACGCCCTGGTCGCGCAGCCGGACCATGTCGAGGTGGCCCAGCACCGGCGACGACAGGACGAGTTGCCGTCCACCGGCGCTCCCGGTCCCGTCCGGCTTCGGGCCGAGCGCGACCCGCATGCTCATCCCGTCGGCCTCGCGGATGCTGTCCAGCGGCGGGTTGGTGACCTGGGCGAACCGCTGCGAGAAGTACTTCGCCATGCCGCCCTCGGTGTCGCTGAGCGCGTTGATGGCGTTGCCGTAGCCCATCGCCGAGATCCGCTCCGACCCGTCGGCGAGCATCGGGTCGAGCATGAACCGGAAACTCTCCTGGTTCAGCGAGTACGCGACGTACCGCCCGGCCAGGGTGAGGTCACCGTCGTAACCCAGCGTCGTGGCACCGCGGTTGTAGTCGGGGGCGGGCAGGTCGTCCAGGTTCACCCGGGCCCGCTCCAGGAGTTGGGGATACGGCCGCCGCGCGGCGAGCGCGTCGAGGATCTCGCGCGTGCGCATCCGGCGTCCCGTGCGGTGGTCGACGACGAGCATGCCGCCCGCCTCGATCCGGCCCCGGTGCACCACCTCGGCGTCGGGGAAGGGGACTTGGCCCGCCTCCGACGCGACGACGAGGTACTCGGCCGTCTCGACCGTACGCAGCGGACGCAGTCCCAGCCGGTCCAGGCGCGCGCCGACGACGTCCCCGTCGCTGAAGATCACGGCGGCCGGGCCGTCGTTCTTCTCCTCGTACAGCGAGAAGTACTCCAGCATGTCCCGCACGGAGTCCGGCAACGAGCGGTCGTTCTCCCAGGCGGGCGGCATCAGCGAGACGACCGCCTCCACGAGGTCGAGGCCGTCGTCGAACACCCGGCTCTGGAGCGTCTGGTCGAGCCGGCTGGAGTCCGACTGGCCCGGCGGGCGCACGATGCTGCGCGTCCGGGCGCGAGCGAGGGCCTCGTCGCTCAGCCGGTTCTTGCGGTCGGTGTTCAGCTCCCCGTTGTGCGCCATCAGCCGGAACGGCTGCGCCATCGTGGGGTGCGGCTCGGTGTTCGTCGAGAAGCGGGTGTGGAAGTAGAGCGTGCGGACGGAGTGCCGGGGGTCCGCGAGATCCCTGAAGTACCCGATCACCTCACCGGAGTTGAGCCGCCCCTTCAGCACCTGTGTACGCGCGCTCAGCGACAGCGGGTACAGACCGGCGTACGACGTGTCGTCGCCGTAGGCGTTCTTCTCGACGGCGAGCAGGGCGCGGTGCGCGGCGGCGTCGACCTCGGCCCGCCCCCAGCTCTCCGGGGCGCGGAAGACCCACTGGACGAGGGGGAGTTGGTACTTCTCGGCGGCGGGGCGGGCCACCGAATGGTCCACGGGTACGTCTCTGACGAGCAGGGTCTCGAACCCCTCCTCGGCGAGGCACCGGCCGACCAGCCGCACCGCCTTCTCACGCGGCGCAGCCTCGCTCGGTACGAAGCAGTTCGCGACCCCGAAGCGGCCCGCCTCCAGCCGCGTCCCGGTGAGCGCCCCGAAGAACTCCACCGACAGGTCGACGCTCACTCCCGCGCCGTCCCCGACCCCCTCGGCGGACTTGCCGCCGCGGTGCGGAATGGCGCAGAGGGCCTCGTGGCCCTTGAGGATGACGTCGTGACTCGGCACCCCGTCGAGGCGGGTGATGAACCCCACGCCACAGTCGCTGTGGTCGCGGGCAGGGTCGTACAGACCGAACGTGGCGTGATTCAAGTGCGGGTCCCATGGCGGAGTTCCGGCAGCGAACGGCCAGGCTGCGACAGTGAAGCGCTCGCCGCGGGCGGACCGCGGTGACGGTCCGGACCCTGGGTGGTGCAGTTAGCTAAGGTAAGCCTTGCCTAAGCATTGCCGCAAGTGGCTGCTGGTACGCCTCAGGGGGAGCCCCGTACCTCTCAGGTCCTACCGCACCGGGAACCCGAAGACATACCCCTCCTCCTTCAGCCGGGGCAGCACCCTCCGCAGCGCCGCGGCCGTCTCCGACCGGTCCCCGCCCGCGTCGTGGAACAGCAGCGTCGGCCCGTTCGGCAGCTCCCGCTCGACCGTGGCGACGATCGCGTCCGTCCCCGGCCGCTCGAAGTCCTTCGTGTCCACGTTCCAGCCCAGCGGACGCATCCCCCGGGAGGCGGCGAGCTTGCGGCTGTACGGCGTGAACGCCCCGCCGGGTGCCCGGTAGTACATCGGCCGCACGCCCCCGGACGCCTCGGTGATCATCCGCTCGGCGTCGAGGATCTGCTGCGACTGGTACGCCTCGGACTTCTTGTCCATGGAGGTGTCGTGCGACACCGAGTGGTCGCACAGCCGGTGCCCCGCCGCGACGACCTGCTTCACGAGATCCGGGTGCGCCTGCGCCTGCGTCCCCACCATGCAGAACGTCGCCTTCACCCCGAACTCCTTGAGGATGTCCAGCATTTGGGGCGTCCACACCGGGTCGGGCCCGTCGTCGATGGTGATGTTCACACCGCGCGGCCCCGCGTCCGAGGCGTGCGCGATGCTGATGTCCACGGCCTTCACGGCGGCACCGGCCGAAGCCGAACTCGACGCGCTCGCCCCCGCCTTGGGCGCCGACCCGCCGCCCACGACACCGGCCTGCGCGGACCATGCCGCCGCTCCGGCCGCGAGTATGGTCACGCCGAGCGCCGCACCCACGACCTTGGTGTACCAACCCCGCCCGTTGTTGTGCCGCGCCATGTCCGCCCCACTCTCGCCCAGTTCGCCGCCGGTGCCCGGTCACCTTGCGGCCACCTGACATGACGGGCTCCGGCGCCCCGGCGCTCCCTCCGTTACGGATCACGGACATATCCGGGGGATTTCGGGGACATGGGGAGGGTTGGAGAGGCCGGTACGGGGGAGACGGCAGCAGTCCGGTGGGACAAAAGGGCTACTTCGGTCCGTCCGGGCTTCGGGAGAACGCCGTGTCCCCCGCCGTCGCCACGATCGCGTCCCCCACCAGTAGTACCTGAGGGGGATGGTTCTCCGTCTTGTCCCCGGGATCGTCCAGCGCGGAGGTCCGCCAGACCTCCGCCCCCGTCCGGCTGTCCAGCGCCAGCAGCCGGCCGAACCGGTTGGCGAAGTACACCCGCCGGTACGCCGCCGACACGACCGGCGCGGACAGGTTCTCCACGTCGGTCACCTTCTGCCAGAGCTGTCTGCCGTCGGCCGCCGACACCGCGGTGACCGTCCCGTCCGACCGGGCGAAGTAGACGACCCCGTCCACCAGGGTCGCCGCCCCCGTCAGCGCCCGCGCGAAGGGCACGCGGGTGACCTTCCCGGTCTCCGGGTCCACGCTCAGCAGCGCGTTGTACGGCCGCTCGTACCCTGCCTCGTACACGTCCTTCGTGGTCTGAGGCGCGAGGAACAGAGGGCGCCCCTCGACCGCGCCGAGCGCCAGGGACTTCTGGGGGAGGGTGGCCAGCGAGGTGAGGCTGTCCGCCGCGACGGTCATCAGCTCGACCGGCGCCTGGCCGGGCTCGGTGCCCTGCTCGCACAGGACGTACGGGACATCCCCTAGTACCGAGGGGGTGCAGTAGTCGTCCAACGAGGGTGCCCGCCACAACTCCTTGCCGGACGGGCCGTACGCCACGAACTCCGAGTGGTCCGGGGAGAGCGTCAGCAACCCGGCGCCGTACGGGACCGCCGGCTCGGACCGGCTGATGTCGTGCTGCCAACTCCGTTCGCCTGTGGTGGTGTCGAGAGCCACCAGGCGCCGGACGGAGTCGTCCGGCTCCTCGTAGGTGTAGACGAGACCGTCGCGGACGCCGATCGGGCGGACCCCCTGCGGGCGGGTGCCTTCGCGCCACAGGGTGCGGCCGGTGGCCGCGTCGAGCCGGGCGGCCGTGAAACCCGTACCCCCGCAGTAGAGGGCGTTGTCCTTCGTCACGCAGCCGGGGGTGTTGTAGTCCAGGGGGATGCCCTTCACGTCGTACCTGAGAGCTACCTGCCAGGGCTTCCAGCCGGCGGGGAGCGACGCGGTGCGGGTGGTGGGCCCGGGAGTGGGGGCATCCGGTTCGGGTTCGGACAGGGTGAGGCCCAGGCCGACGGACAGGCCCGTCACGGCGAGGGCGGCGGCCAGGGCGATGAGAAGGAGGCGCCGCCTGCGGGAGGCGGAGCCGGGGGGTTCGGGGGCCGTGGTCGTCGGGGGCGGGACCGCGGGCGTCGCAGAAGTCGGCGTTGCCGCCGCCGGCGTCGTACGCGTTGGTGCAGTAACCGCTGTCACCGCCGTCACCGCTGCCGGAGAAGCGGCGCGGCGGCCCCCGGGGACCGTGGGACGGTCGTCGCTCCCGGTCTCCGGCAGCTCCTGGAGCACGCGCTGTACGACCGTCAACTCGGGCCTCGCGGCAGGGTCCTTGTCGAGGCAGCGCTCCACGATGCCGAGGAGCGGGTCCGGCACTCCGGCGAGGTCCGGTACCCCGAACGCCACCTGGTAGCCGGTGATGTAGGGGCTGTCGGAGTCGAACGGGCCCGCGCCGACGGCCGCGTACACCAGCAGCGAGCCCAGCGAGAAGACGTCCGAGGCGGGCGTGACGTCCCGGGGCGAGGCCATCTGCTCCGGCGACATGAAGGGCGGCGTACCGATCATCCGCCCCGTCGTCGTCAGGCTCTGATGGTCCTCCGCGCGCGAGATGCCGAAGTCGATGACCCGCGGTCCGTCCTCCGTCATCAGGACGTTCCCCGGCTTCAAGTCCCGGTGCACCAGGCCGACTCGGTGGATGTCCCGCAGCGCCTCGGTCAGCCCGAGCCCCAGAGCGCGCAGCCCCTTCAGCCCCAACGGGCCCTCTTTCTGCACGACTTCGGCGAGATTGAGCCCCGGTACGTACAGCGTCGCCATCCACGGCCGCTCGGCGTCCGGATCGGCGTCGACGACCGGGGCGGTGAACGCTCCGCTCACCCGCCTGGCCGCCGCGATCTCCTGCCGGAACCTCGTCCGGAACTCCTCCTCTTCCGCGTACGCCCCCCTCACCAGCTTCACCGCCACCTGCCGCCCCGACGCGGACACCCCGAGATAGACGACCCCCATACCGCCGGCCCCGAGCCGCCCGAGGAGCGTGTATCCGCCTATCGACTCCGGGTCCCCGGTGCTCAGGGGCGTCATCAGGGGGCGTCCTTTCCAGGGCTTGCGGTGTGGGGATCACAGTAGGGCCTGGGGGACGGGGAGTTCGGGGGGAGGGTTGGGGACTCCGAGGGAAATACGGGTGCGTGGGGGAGAGCGATGCCGGTGGGCCCGGGGCGCTTTGGGCGAGGCGGGGACCGAACTCCACTCCTCAGTACGGGAGATGGCGCTACCCGCACCCCGCCGACTTCACTCGACGTCGACCCCGTACGCCCTGGCGAGCCCGTCGAGGCCGTCCGCCCATCCCTGCCCGAGCGCCCGCAGCTTCCACACGGGCGAGCCGTCGACAGTGTGCCGATACAGCTCGACGACGACCATGGCTCTGATGTCCGGGTCCGCCGCCGGCCGGAACGCCCACGCCGCCCCGGTCACGCAGTCCAGGTGCAGCGCGGCGTGGGTGAGGGAGCCGCAGCTCAGCCCGGTGTCGACGTCCATGTTGATCGCGACGGCGACGCGGCGCACCCGCTCGGGCAGGGCAGCCAGATGAACGGTCGCGCGTTCGACGCGGCACGGCCCCTCCTGCCGCTTGCCCAGAAGCCGTACGGCACCGTCCGCGGCGAACGGCTGGTGGTAGAAGACGAAGTCCTCGTCGGCGCTCACCCGGCCGTCCTCACCGGTCAGGAAGAGCGTGAGGTCCGCCTCCGCCCCCGCGAAACCGAAGGCGATACTCAGCCCCTGCCAGGCGTCCTCGGGCAGGACGAGGGTCTGGCCGGGGACGAGCGAGGCGGGGAGGACGGGCGGGGCCGCGGGCACCGGAGGCGGCCCCGCCGTCGCGGAACCGGCCCCCGGCGTGGGCGATCCCGCCGTCGCGGAACCGGCCCCCGGCGTGGGCGATCCCGCCGTCACGGAACCGGCCCCCGGCGTGGGCGATCCCGCCGCCACGGAACCGGCCACCGGCGTGGGCGATCCCGCCTCCCGCCGCCATTCGGCGAACGGCCTGATCCGATACGGATCGGCGAGCACGGCCCGGCCGTCGTCCGGTGCGCCGGCGCCGAGAGCGACGTCGAGATCGGACTCGTCCTGCGCATGGTCGAGCAAGCTCTGAAGTCCGGGCACGCTCCCGGTACTCAGCGCCTTCACCGCGCCGCTGCCCGACGCCGTCGCCGAGACCGAGCAGACGACGTCCTGCCCGATGTCCTGGAACCGCAGCGCGTCCTCGGGCTCCCGCCACGGCGTCGACTCCACCGCCTGCCGCGTCCAACGGCCGTACGCCACAAAGCCGAGCCGCTGTGTGTCGGGCAGCCGGGTCAGCACGGCGAGATCGATCGCCATGACACCCGGCGCGGTCGCGAACCCCTCCTTCAGCGTGGCGACCACATTGGCCCCCAGCGCCGTCAGCCACCACAGGACCCGTTCCCGCTTGGTCAGCCTCTTCAACGTCGGACGCCCGCCGGGCGTGAGCCCGGCCGTCTGATCGGGCAACGAGTCGAGATCCGGCTGCCGTACGACGACGGAGAGCACATCCCCGTCCACCCCTACGGCACACCCGGCGGCCGGGTTGTCGGAGAACGCGGAGTTCACCGCCTCGCAGACGGTGTCCTCGTCATTCGCGAGCAGAGCCCGCCACCAGTGATCCGCCTCCGCAGTCAACTGGCGCTGGATCTCCCGGAGTCGGGCTGTCTCCGCAGCCAGATAGACGGGCGCGTCCTGCTCCGCCCGCTGCCTCGCCGTCCCCCTCTGCGCCCTGGCCAGCCGCCCAACACCCTCCAGATGGAACGCCCTTGCCTCGGCAAGCGCCCAAGGCAGCCCCAACTGAGGCGAGTTCGGCACGACCGGCGGACGTGCCACCGGAAACGACTCCAGATGCACACTCGTCATCCGCCGCCTCAGCTCCCGCAGTTCAGCGACGGCGGCCTCCCGCTCCGCCTCCTGCCGGGCCCGCTCCGCCTGCCGGCGCGCCCGCTCCCACTGCGCGGCCGACGGAGCGACCGCCCGCGATCCGGTCGTCCGCCGCGTACTCGTCCGCCGCTGCCCACCACCGAGCGAACTCGACGCGTAGAAGGGGCCGAGCCCGGACGACACCCTCGCCCCGCCGGTCCCGACACTGACCCTCGCGGCCCGCGGCCCGACAGAGGCACGCACACCCCGCGTCGACACCCGCACACTCATCCCTGGCACACCGACGCGGAAGCCGAATCCCATGTCGTACCCCTTTCTGCGGGGCAGTTTGGCAGTTGGGCGGGGTTTGTGAGGGTGGTTCGGCGGGATATCAGCGCTTGCCCCGACCGCTTGGCCGCCCTCGCCGTCAGAGCCTGGCCCAGCGTGACAGCTGCTCGGCGATCGCCGACCAGACGTCGAATCGTTCGAGTTCGTCCTTGTACTTCCTCTGCCGCGAGCCGTCCTTCGGATACATGGCCGCGTAAGCGTCGACGGCGTCCTTGACCACGGCCTTGACGGTGCGGTGAAAGCCTTCGTCCTGTTTCACGGCACCCCAGTTGAAGGGGTGGCGGCCGTTGACGTGCAGTTCGTGCAACGGCAGCCGTCGACCGGCGGCCCAGACGATCAGATCGGGGGCGTACCTGACGAGGTGCTGATGCGCCCTGACGGAAGAGGTGTCCGACCGGGCGATGACTTCGAGCGCGGTCGTGTAGGTTTCGACGGCTCGCTGGACGCCCAGGGCATCCACGGCGCCGTGGATCAGACTGCGATACCGCGTTCCGTCGAGGTCGGCCCAGACGGTGTCGAGCCCTTCAGGTGTGCGGACGGTGTGGATCAGTTCGGGGCCGGAGGAGGGGTGGAGACAGGCGAGGGCACGGAAGACCGTGGCGATGCCGTGGTCGTTGGCCAAGTGGGGCCCCGCGATGATCCCTCGGCGGCAGTCGAAACGGATGCCGTCCTGCCGGTACTGGGCCGCGATGCGCGCCAGGTGCTCGCAGCGGGCCAGGTTGTCCTGCGGGCGGATCGCGTTGGCGTAGAGGTGTGACTCGTAGTGGAGGCGACGGAGTCGCTTCTTCTCCTCGGGAGGTCCGGTCTCGATGTCGATCCGGGCGAACGCCCGGTCCAGGTGGCCGGGTGGCAGTTCCAGGGCGAGACGGGCGATGAGGCAGAGGGTCTGGAATCCGTTCACGCATTCCAGTCCTTCCAGCTGAAAGGTCATCCTGCTGTTGTCCGGGTGCACACGCGGCGCGATGTGCTCGGCCCACAGCACGAGCGGCTCCCCCGCGGCCCCGAAGTCCTCCGGCCGCTCACGCAGCATGACTTCGAGACGCCGGTTCTCCGGGCTGTCAGGCAGAAAGCCCCGCAGGCTGTTGAGCGCGGCAGCCGCCTCCGGCGTCGCGGCCAGGTGAGCCAGAGCGGACGCACGGACCCACCCGTACCAGCTGTCTTGTCGCCGATGCAGGTCCGCGAGGCGGACGGACAGGTGGACCATGCCCGCCGGCGCCGCCCAGGTTTGCTCACTCATACCCCGGTCAACGCGCGATGCGCGATCTGGTGGCGGACCGGCGGGGATGGAGATCCGGGAGCGACGGTTGACGGGGGGCCTCCCGGACCTCGTCCCGGCTCTTGCTGCGCTCCCCGGCTCTCTTCGGGGGTTGCTCGAACAATAAAACCCCCGGGTCGTCGACCCTGGGTCTTGTCGTGGAGCGAGTGACGAGAATCGAACTCGCACTCTCAGCTTGGGAACCTGCGATCACTTGGGGTTGGCTTGGGCCCTGACCTGGACGAACGGCCGGATGACGGCATCTTCAGACCGAGTCCCTGTCACCGTGATTCCCCGCTCAGCGCCGTTGACTCGTCGGCTTCGCCGTGCAGGCCGGCGCGGAGGCGTTCCTTGGCCGCTTCGAGGCGCGGGCCGTAGTCAGGCATGAAGATCTCGCTGAGCGTCGTGTCCAGCGTTCCGGAAAGGGTGTAGATCGGGGACCAGACGGCTCGGTCGCGCACGATCCCCTGAAGGTCGTCGGACTGGAACATGACTTGGTAGAGCCAGTCCGACAGCACGAGTGCTTGATCGTGCGTGAGGCTGATGGTGATCGCTTCTTCGTCCACGACCTCAACCTAGCCGCCTTGACTGTTGGTGTCGCAGGCCCTGACCTGTCACGACGGCAGCCTGTTCACCAGTCCCGCCACTGGTCCGTGAGCTCGTGTCGCCCGAGTCCGCGCCTGGCGGTCAGGGCCTCGACGTCGACCCCTTGCTCGGTGAGGGCCTCGTCGATGTAGGCACACAACTGCTCGCGCTCATCGGTCTCGAAGGCGCACTCGTCGTGAGCTTCGTTCACCGCGTTCAGGGCCAGGACGACGCGCTGCACCGCGGCGAAGACGTGTTCGCCGTCTCCTTCGGCGAGTGCGGGCAACTCGGCCTCGAAGGTGTCCAGGACGGCATCGGTTGCCGACAGAAGCTCATCGGGGAACAGGTCGGCAAAGCACGCACAGTCGGAATCCAGGGTGCCGGCGGCAAGCTCCGCTGCCTCCTGGGCTATGCACCTGCGCCAATTCGTCGTCGGTCTCTCAGCCATGAGGCCGGACCGTACCGTGCGGCTCTGACATCGAGGCCCGCCCTTCGCGGCTCGCCGAGCAGCTCATGAGGGACACGAACTTGGGAAGTCGCGGACGCTTGGGGGCGGTCCAGGCGCTTACCGGGATGAACGGTGGATGAGCGGGGCTCTCGGGCTCGGCAGCCTTCCCTGTGATTCCCCGCCGCTGTTGCCCGTTCTGATCTGTTCAGTTCGGGCCTGCTCACCGGAGTGGGCACGCTACCGTCGGATTCATGAAGGTCCGTCACAACGTACGTGCGGTTCTGCTCGACGGCGGCCAGCTGGTGTTCCTGCGCCGAGGATGGCCGGGCGCCACCTCCTACTACACGACCGTCGGTGGGGGCGTTGAAGCTGAGGATGTCGACCTTGAGGCGGCCCTACGTCGTGAAGTGATGGAAGAGATCGGTGCCACGATCGGCCCGGCAACCGAGTTCCTGACCCTGACCGAGCCGGGTGACAAGGTCAGCGTCGTCCAGCACTTCTTCCGCGCTGACGTGCTGGACATGGATCTCGACCGCCGCAACGGCCCCGAACTCGATGATCCCGACACAGGCGACTTCTCACCGGTGCGAGTCACGTTGGACGCGTCAGCCGTGAGAGAGCTCGAACTCCATCCACCCGAACTCGCCGACTACCTCAGGGAACACGTTGAGAGTTGGCGTGCCTGAGGGGCGGCACGATGATCAACCCCGGGGACGACGACTACTCCTCCCTAAAACGTCAACCTGAAGGTGGGCAACGGCCATCAACGCCTGGTAGTCCAGCGACAGGTCCTCGCCCCCCCCGGCCACGTTCTCCTGGTACGGCACCGCGCGCCACGGGCCCAATCGAGGACGGAGAGTCGTCGCTGGTCAAGGTCACCATCCCCGGGGGTGGCGTCTCCGAGGGCCTGATACTCGGCTCGCCGCTCTCGCTGCCGGGCCTGGTGGCCCGTCCGTGGGAATCGGTGTTCAACGGCCAGCAGCGCCACGGCATCACCTACCGAGCCGCCGCGGTCATCCCGGCCGCCTTCCCGGCGACCATGGGAGCAGCTGCCTGACTGCCGACCTGGCGACGGTCCCAACCCCGGGCCTTCTGGCACGAATCTGGCAGGCGACAACTGAACGACCACGCACAGCAAAAAGGCCCGGGTCTCTGACCTGGGCCTCAGTGTTGGAGCGGGTGACGAGAATCGAACTCGCACTCTCAGCTTGGGAAGCTGCGATCATTTAGGGACGATTCTGGCTCTGACCTGGGCGAACGGTGCTGCTTCGGCTCTCTCGGCCTCGGGCGCTTTCCTCGTGGTTCCCCGCTGTTTCCCGCCCTATCTGGTGCGGCTGTGGTGCACGCGCTCCGCTCCCCGCCCCCACGGGGAACGGTTGGACGGTCACCCACGAAAGTCAGCTACGACGTCTGGTGCGTCGACCGATCAGGCGCGCGTGTGCCACGGTACCCCCCTCCGGGCTTCAACCACGCTGCTCTCCGTCGATCAGGGCAAGCCTCGACGACCGAGCCGTGACGACTGCGTCGGAGCCCTCGGCTTGGGAAGCTTGGGGTCTTTGGCAGCGGTTGTTCCGCTGATCTGCGGCGGAGCGGCTCTAGTGTCCTGCGCCTGTTCTCCTTGGCTTCCTTCTCCTTGCACTGAGCCATACCGTACGCGGACCATGGTCCCTGATTTATCGGGCACTTGGAGACATCGGTCAGCACCTTCTGCTGGCGTGCGCCCGCCTGTCTGTACGTGGGCGCACGCCGACACCATCAGTAAGGATCTTCAGCGGTGACGCTCAAGGGTGAGAACCGCCTTCACGATTGACGTGAGTCGGTTGGGGCTGATGCGGGCTTTGCGGAAAATGCGCC
>NZ_JBEXLS010000025.1:0-87264 GCF_040610055.1 Streptomyces sp. NPDC004539
GAGACCGCCGCTGCCCGCGCCGGTGCCGCAGCGACATGACGCCTTCACCGCATGTCACCACAGCCACTTGACAACCTGATTGGGAATCAGTGGCCGCGCTGAAAACGCTCAGTGGTTCGCCTTGTCCTTCCGGAGCGAGACCACGGGCTTCCTGGCTTCCTCCACTACCGAGGCGATGGGCGGAGGAACTGGCTTCGCTCACCGGAGGGTCGGGGCACTTGTTCGCGCGGCCGGAGCCGCGTGTAGGTGTTCGCGGACCTGATCGAGGTTCTGTTGTCGGATCTGAGCCGCAAGAAGGGCTGGACGATGGCCGTAGGGCCGGGCGCGCCGCGCTGCACTGGACACAGAAAAAGGGGACGCGGTCGGTCGGGGTGGCCCACCAGCACTGATCCTGTTGGCGAAATCGTCAGGCTGCTGTGGGTAGGGCTTCGAGGCGTGAGGTTCGGGTCTGGGCCAGGGGCGTATCGGTGAGCCAGGCGTCGATGCGGAGGAGGTTGAGGGCGGCGGCGGAGAGGATTTGTTGGAGCTGGACCTTGGCCAGGCCGCGGTAGCGGGCGTGGCGGATGTCGGGGCCGCTGATGGCCTGGGAGATCGTTCCCTCCACTCCTGCCCGTCTGCCGTAGCTCTCCTGCCAGGCGGCAGTGCCCTGCTCCTGCCGGTGTCGCTGCAGGGTCTCGTGCTGGGCTTGCGGTCGTAGGACCAGGTCGCGTGGTTCGCTGGTCCGCCGTGTGCACTTGTTGCGTACGGGGCATGCCGCGCAGTCCTGATCGGGGAACCGGATCCGGATGACGGGGTGTCCGCGGCTGTCGAGCTGCTGGCGCCACCGCCGGGCTACCGCTCCCTGAGGGCAGACCGCGGTGTGGCCCTGCCAGTCGATGACGAAGGCGGTGACGTCGAACCCTTCCCTGGCCTTGGCCTGCCAGCTGGTGTCCGGTGGCATCGGACCGATCAGGCGGACTCCGTGGTCGCGGGCTGCGTCGAGGAGGGTGGTCGCGGCCATGTAGCCGGTGTCGGCCAGGTGCTCGTCGGGCAGCAGGCCACGCTCGTCGAGGCGGCCGTGGACAAGCGCGATCATGTTCTGGTCGCTCTGGGAAGCGTCGGTGGTCTCCACATTGATGACCAGGTGAGGCCGGTCGGGCCCGCAGTGCTCGGTCAGGTGGCTCTTGTAACCGGTCCACTTCGTGGTCCTCTTGATCGCATACCGGCACTCGACGTCGTAAGGGGAGGCGATCCGCTCCTGCGACGGTGGCAGTTCCTCCGTCACGCGCCAGCGCGGACAGTTGGCAGCAAGGTCGTATTGCTGCAGCCACACGGCCCGCAGGACATGCACCGCCTCGAGCTCGTGCAGTGCGGCGGGGGCGCTGCCGGCGTCGACCTGGGCCAGGATCACCGCGCCATCGCTCCCCACCGCCGTCGCGAAGGCCAGCCGCCCGGCGTCGGTCTGGGGCAGCCGGTGGTTCTCCACCCGGTGCCCGTAACGATCGGCCCACACAGGGGGCATCCAGCTGCCGAGCCAGCGAGGAGCGGCGACGGCCAGGGCGTTCAGTGCGGCGCGCACGGTCTCGCCGACCAGCTCCAGTCGGTTCAATACGCGTACCGCGCCCAGCACGTGGGTGGAGTCGGTGCGCGCCGCTCCGCCGTTGCCGAGGAGATTGTGGTCCCGGCACAGTTCCAGGAGCCGGTCGAGTACACGGCGCTCGGCCTTGCCGGTGATGAGCCTGGCGCGGAACTCGCAGAGCACCGAGAAATCGAAGCCGGGGTCGGTCAGTTCCAGGCCGAGGGCGTATTTCCACCCGATCCGGTCCCGGACTGCGGTTGCGGCCTGGCGGTCGGACAGTCCTTCGGCGAACTGCAGTATGCACACCAGAGCCAGCTGCCCCGGCGACAGGGCCGGCTGACCGCGCCGCGGGAACAGATCCACGAAGTCGTCGTCACTAAAGACCGGCCCCAGGGCGTCGCGCAGGCGCATGCCAAGGCAGCTGTCCGGGAAGGCCGCCCGCGCGATCTGTGCGGTCAAGTCCGGTACTGGAAGGGGGTCGTGAGGACGTAGTGACATCGCCATCACCTCATCTGACTTTGTCCCCGCGGGGGATGGACCCATCATCGCGCCAACCAAGCCCTACCCACAGCAGCCTGACGATTTCGCCAACAGGATCAGCACTGCGGGTCCACCGGGGACGTGCGCAACTGCCAGGTGATGGTGATGCTCACCTACGCCGCCGTAGCCGGGCACGCCCTCTTCGACCGGCGCCTGCACCTGTCCGCCGTCTGGGCCCAGGAAGCGCCGGGGTGCCTGAGGCGATTGCCTTCGCCACCAAGCCCGAGCCGGGCATCGCCATGCTGCGCGGTGCCGTCGGACCCGAGCTGCCCTTCGCCTGGGTGACCGCCGACGCCGACTACGACAAGGACCCCGCCCGGCAAGCCGTACCAGCCCGCGTGGCCAAGGCCGGTGACCTGCTGCATTACGCGACCGCCCGGGACCGGTGGGAGCGCCGCAGCTAGGGCGACGGCTCCAAGGGACAGCGGCACTACGACTGGACCTGGTTCGACGTGGTCCTGCCCGGCCGGCAGCCCGCCGACGGTTTCGCCCATCACCTGCTCATCCGCCGCTCCATCGAAAAGAAGCAGCTCGCGGGCGGGCGTGTGGACTTCGAGTACGTCTGCTTCCTCGTCCACCACCGCCCCGACGCCGCCCTGGCGGAGGCTGTGTACCAGGCCTGAGTGCGCTGGACGATCGAGGAGAACAACGAGCAGGCGAAACAGATCACCGGGCTGGGCGATGAGCAGGGAAGAGCCCGACGGGCACGAGAGACGAGCGTCTACCGCTGATCCGCCTGACCGTCCCGGCACACGCCGGCGTGCTCGCCGCCACCGCCCTCGTCGGCCGCCAAGAACCCACCTGCCACCTGCGGCAGCACCACTGGCGAGCCCTCCACCAGACCCGGGCACCCGTCAGCCACTACAACCGGCGCGGCGACCCACTACCCGACCACACCACATTCCCCGGCTGGAAAGAGGGACACGACAAGTCCCACAAGCAGGTCCGGGCCCGCGTCGAGCATGTCCTCGCACGAAGGAAGACGTGCAAAACCCTCCGCGACTGCCGCCTCAAAGGCGAGGGCGTCCACCAGGCCATGCTCGGCATCGCCCGCATGCACAACCTTGTCCTCGTCGGACAGGTAGCACCCCATGAGGGCCCGCCAACTTGTCGTCGGCGGGCCCTCATGGACAGCTTGTGCGGTACGTCGAGCTGGGAACTGCGACGCGGAGTGAAAGACGCTCAGAAGATGGTGATGAACTTGATCGTGCAATAGTCGCGGAAGGTGTCCGACTCCCCCTTTTTGAAGGGGAGGACCCAGGATTTTTTCCCGATGGTGCACACGTAGTTTCCGCTGTTGTTGCCGGCGCTGACGGAGACCACTTTCTGGATGTTGACTTTGGTGTATCCCGCGTCCGCATAGCACACTTGATAATAGTTCGGCCGTCCGCCAAGGCTCTTCTGCTCAACGGTGAAGGTCAGATACTTTGAGCTGAACTGGCACGTCAAGAAATTGATTTGTTTTATCGCTGCCGCCTGCCCGGCGGCGCCGAGTACTCCGCCCATAGCCAGAGCACTCGCTGCGGCTGCCATCATCACGCCGCGCATTCTTGAATTCCTCATGCTCATTCCCTCCTGATGCGGCCTTCACGGCCGTGATCCAGTTTACTGTCGAACTATCAGGGGGCGCGCGAAGTTCGCATGATCGACCTGTCGCTTGGCGACATGGTTCGGTACCGTTTCACCCATCACGTAAAGGATTGTCCGACCGGCGGATTCGACGTGCTGATGTACACGGGCCGCGCAACGGGAAGTGCGATGAGCGCAAAGAAGCGGTGAGAAGCGCTGAGCCACGAAGTCAGGCGTCCGATCCGCGACTTCGGGTCGATCCCCGTAGCGTTGTCGCGGCGGCGACCCCGAGCAGCAGCGCGACGATCAGCGGTACGTAGGCCGCTCGCGCCCCTTGGGCGAGGCCACTGCGCAGCGCGTGTTCGGCGAGTTCGTCCGCGTGGGCCGTGAGGGACGTGGGGAGTCCGCTCAGCCCTGTGCCGCTGTTGATGCCGGTTCGGTCGCCCGCTCGCGCGCTCAGGTGTCCATGAACTCTGTTCGGGTAGGGAGCCGGCAGTTCGCCGGCGGCGTCGCGGGCTTCGGCGGTCACGGCCGCGGTGGTGCGTGATTGGAGGAACAGGCTGGTCGTCGCGCTGCCCAGGACGGCGCCGAGTTGGCGGGCGGTGAAGTAGACGCCGGAGGCGGTGGCGCGCAGTTCGGGCTGGACGGTTCGCATGGCGGTGTTGTTGAGGGGGACGAGGACCAGGCCCATGCCGAGGCCGCAGACCACCAGGCCGGGGATGAGAGCTGACGAGGGGGCGGTGGACGTGGTGCGTGTCGCGACGAGTGCAAGGCCCGCGGCCATGCCCAGCAGTCCGGCCACGACCAGGTACTTCGCGTTCACCCGGTCGGAGAGGCGGCCGATGAACGGTCCCATGGTCGCGGAGAGCAGGGCCATGGGGACGGTGAGGAGGCCGGCCTGCGCGGGGATGAGGCCGAGGTTGGTCTGGAGGTGGATGACGAGCGGCAGGAACATGCCCGTCATCGAGAACCCGAGAGACGCGGTGACCAGCGCGCTGACGGAGAAATTGCGGTCCTGGAAGACCGCGAGGGGCAGCAGGGGCCGGCCGCGTGTGTACCGCTGCCACAGCACGAGGGCGACGAGCAGGATCACCCCGGTGACGATGACCTGAGGCACCGTCACCGGGCCCGCGATCGTGCCCCAGTCGTACGCCTTGCCGTTCCGGACCCCGAACACGATCAGGGCGAGGCCCGTGCCGGACAGCAGGATGCCGAGCGGGTCGAAGCAGGGGGCGTCCCCGCCCCGGGCCTGTGACGGACGTCCGGGGTCAGGCGGTCACCAGCGGACCTTGCCGTAGTGGACTTCCAATTCGGGGTACGACTTCACGCGTTTGGCGAGCCCGCGCATCCGCTGTCGCATCTCCTCGGCCGGGAGGTGCTTGAAGTCGCCGTGGCCCGGCAGGACCCACTCGAAGGTCAGTTCCTCGGCGGCGCGGGCCAGGGAGACGCCGGTGGTCCTGATCGAGTCGTAGACCACGCTCTCGAACACGTCGAGGGCCTTGGTGGTGTGCGACCAGTAGAAGGCGTCCCCGGTGAAGCAGTACGTGTCGTCGGCCACGTACAGGACGCTGCCCGGGGTGTGCCCGGGGAACGGGTACGCGATGACGCCCGGTCCGATCTCCACCGGTTCCAGCCCCCGGATGACGGAGTCCGCGTCGGGACGGGAGTGCAGGTCGCCCTCGTGAATCCACAGCCGGGCGCCGAAGGCGTCGGCGTACTTGCGGCCGTGCGCGACGTGGTCGAGGTGGGTGAGCAGGACGTCGGTGACCGTGCCGACCTCCCTCTCGAAGCGGCGGGCGAGAGCCGGACGCCAGCGCGGGGTGTCGATCATCATCGCGGTCCCGTCGGGACGGCGCAGCAGGAAGGAGGTCGCGCCGTATGTCTGCGGGGAGGAGTGCCCGCACAGGTAGACGTTCTCGTCCAGCGCCTTGGGGTACGGGTCCGAGTCCGCGTCCCACTGTTCGGCGGGCGGGTGGATGGAGCGGGTGGGGCAGGCGTGCGCTGCGAGGTAGAGCTGCTCGGTCTCTTCCTCGGTCTCCGGCTGGCGGATCATGACGGAGCGTACGCCGCCGTAGTCCCCGCCGGGCTCGGTGCCGATCAGGCCGGGCGCGGTGTGGCGGGCGATGTTGCAGTTCAGGCAGCGGTCGTCGACGTGCCAGCCGTCCTGGGGCGGGGTGTCGGTCTGTGCGGCGGTCTCGGTCTCGGTGGCGCTCATGACTCCGCTTTCTCGGTGTGGGGGTCGTTCGGATGTGTCGCGAAGAGGGTCTCGACGCGCCGCCAGGCGTCGGCGGCGGCTTCGCAGCCGGGTGGCCGCTCCGCGCAGGGCTCGGTCCTTCGGTGGTCACAGATCCAGGACGAGGCGGGGGCCGAGAGTGCGGGAGACGCAGATCAGCATCGTCTCCCCCGACTCGCGGTCCCCGGCGCTGAGGAAGGAGTCACGGTGGTCGGGCTCGCCCTCCAGCACCTCCGTCTCGCAAGTGCCGCAGATACCCTCGGCGCACGAGAACGGGACATCGACCCCCGCCGCCCGGACCGCCGACAACACGCTGTGTTCCGGGGGAACTTGGACGGTGACGCCGCTGTCGGCGCAGACCACCTCGAAGGACGGACCGGGCGCGCACGGCTGCTGCTTCTGCGCGCGGAACCGCTCCGTCTGGAGCGCCCCGTCCCGCCAGACGCGGCAGCGTTCCTCCACAGCGGCGAGGAGGGGTTCCGGACCACAGCAGTAGACGAGCGTGTCCTCGTCGGGCTCGCCGAGGAAGGCGTCCAGGTCGGGGTGGCCGTGCTCGTCCTGCGGGCGGAACATCACCCGCGGGCCGTAGGCGGCGAGCCGGTCGGTGAACGCCATCGACGTACGGGAGCGCCCGCCGTACAGCAGGTGCCGTTCCGCGCCCTGTGCCTGCGCGGCGGCGGCCATCGGGAGCAACGGGGTGATGCCGATGCCTCCGGCCACGAACAGGGAGCGGCTCGCTGGCTGGAGGGGGAAGTTGTTGCGGAGGCCGCGTACGTCGAGGCGGACACCGGGGTGCAGTTCGTCGTGGACGTACGCCGAACCGCCTCGGCTGTCGGCGGTCCGCAGCACGGCGATGTGCCAGGCGGTGCGGTCGGCGGGGTCGCCGCACAGCGAGTAGGTGCGGGCGAGGCCGTCGTCGAGGAGCAGCTCGACATGTGCGCCCGGCTGCCATTCCGGCAGCAGGTCACCCTGGGAGTGACGGAGTGTCAGAGAGACCATCTGGTCTGCGACTTGGTCCCGTTCCGCGACGACGAGCGGAGTGGGGGGAGCGTTCAAGGGAGCAGACCCTCTTTCACGGAAGCGCCACGCGGAGCACCGGTTCTCATCCACCGACGCACGACGTGACACAGAACGGTCAGGTCATGGACGCGCGACGGAAGGCGGAGCAACGGACGACGTTTCCGACCCGAACATTAGCGTGCGCCCACCCCTACGGGTTGCCGAATCGTTACCGTCGACCGGCACTCAGACGCTCTTCTCAGCCACCCACGACCGCCCCCACCCCTGCTCCCAAGACTGGTGCTCCTGGACGCCGACGCGGCCCATGTCGTCGTCACGGACGACGAGGACCTCCCCACTCGCGCCAGGGAGATCACCGGAGGTGACCGACCCGATCGCCGGTCTCGGCGTCGCAGCCCGCACCTGGTCCAGGACGACGCGGCGGGCAGGTGGGCCGAGACCCACCCTGCCCGCCGCATGCCCGGGAGGCTACAACGGGCAGGTGTCGAGGAAGACGACCGTGTTCGGGTCGTTCGGGGTGGGGCAGAGGAACTGGTCGTAGCGGGTGTCGTTGTCCACGAAGCGCTTGAGCCACGCGATGCTGTACTTGGCGACCGTGGTGTTGGGGTTGGCGAAGGTGAAGTGGTCGGCGCCCCTGAGTTCGACGAACGCCTTGTCGCGGACGTTCGTCAGCCCGTTGTAGGCGGGCAGGGCGAAGGTGGAGACGGGGGCGACGGTGTCGCCGTCGGCACCGAAGATCATGGTGGGAACCGTGATCTGGCCGGAGACGTTCACGAGGTCCCACGGCGCGAGCGGGATGGCCGCCTTGAGGGACGGGGTGCTCGCCGCGCTCTCCAGCGTGCCGCCGCCGCCCATCGACCACCCCATCACGGCCGTACGACGGGGATCGATCCGGTTCTTCACCGCGCTCTGCGTCGTCAGGTAGGTGAGCGCGGCGAGCTGTTGGTTGCTGCGGTCGGTCGGGAAGTCCCACAGGGCGTTGCTGTCCAGGGTCATCACGACGAAGCCCTGGGAGGCGAGCCGAGGCCCGTACCAGGCGATCTCGGCCTGCGGGGCGACGAACCCGGGCATGATGACGACGGCCCCGAAGGTGCCCTGGCCGCTGTCGAGGGGGAAGTAGACGGTGCCGTTGTTGAAGCCCTGGCCGCTGCCGGACGGTACGACGACCGAGGCGACGGCGAAGGGGCCGTTCTCGGCGGTGACGCTCGCCTCGGTCGGGGCGGGCCCGCGTTCGTAGGGGTTGCCGGAGGCGGCGTGCGCGGAGCCCGCGAGAGTGATCGAGGTGACGATCGCGAGGATCGCCATGAGCGCTCGGAGGCGGAGCAGTTTCACGGGGAGTCCTCTCGGACGGGCTGTCAGTTGGTGTAGACGGCGGGGGAACCGCTGACGCTGCTGTCGGCCACGGGCGCGTAGACGGCCGTGAAGTAGCCGTTGCCGGCGCACAGCAGCGAGCCGGAGACCTTGGTGAACGGCTGGTTGGTGAAGGCCAGGCTGTTGTCGCCGTTGGAGCTCACCGCGGCGAGGCCGGGGGCCTGGTAGACGCAGGTGATCGAGCCCAGCAGGGTGGAGAGCACCACCGTGGTCTGGATCGTGCCGCCCGGGGCCGGGGTCACCGTGACGGTTCCGTCCGAGGCCGCCGAGGTGGTGTAGGGCATGCCGTTGACCGTGATGCTCTTCACCCCGGTGACGCCGAAGACGTTGCTGGTGCAGCCGCTGAAGGTCTGGGAGGTCGCGGATTCGGTGGCGCTGCCCGGAGCCGCCGGGTTCGAGGTCACCGTGGCGGAGAGCGTCGATCCGGTGCAGGAGATGCCGGAGGTGCCGCTGTTGCTGGTGGCGAGGGTGGCCTTCGTCCCGCTCGCCAGCGAGGAGGTGAGGACGTCGCCCACGGAGACGGCGTCGCCGCCGGCGCTGCCGTGGGTGAGGACGGTGCCGGCCGCCGAGGCGGCATGGACCGGGAGGAGTGCCAGTGCCGTCAGGGCGGCGGCGAGAGTGGGCAGGGCGATGTGTCTGCGCATGTGAGGCCCCTGGTACGAGTGCGAGTGGCGAGGAGGGGTCGTGGTGGCGACCCGCGCAGGGCGCTCCGGGACGTACGGGAACGCCTCGACCGGTACGTGTCTCCGACCTGACGTCAAAGGCACGGGGAGGGCTTGTTGGCGGCCTTGCGGGTGCGTGACACTGTCGGCTCCGACGGGGCTCCGGCCGCAGGTCCGCGCGAGTGGAAAACCTGTGAGAGTTGTAAACCTGACGGGTATTCAAGTCAAGACGGTTCGCACGACCGGATGCGCGCGAGTTCCCGGGGAGGGACGAGCCATGCCAACAGACCCGTCGACGCCGGTGCTGCCCGGCACCCGCGCGGGACGCGACCCGGAGCGCTCACTGCGGCGGGGACCGCGCCGGGCCCCGGCCGAGGTGGTCGCCGCCAACCAGCGCGACCGGCTGCTCGACGGTGTCGTCCGCACGGTCGCCCAGGCCGGGTACGCCCGGACCCGGGTCAGCGACATCTGCCAGGCGGCCGGCGTGACCAGGCCGGTCTTCTACGAGCTCTTCAAGGGCAAGGAGGACGCCTTCCTCGCCGCCCACCGATACGGCACGGACATGGTCGTCAGCGCCATGGAGGACGCGCACGCCGGGGCGCGCGACTGGCCGGGCCGGGTGCGCGCCGGGCTCGGCGCGCTGCTGGACATCCTCGCCGGGGCGCCCGCGTTCGCGGCGATGGCGATCGTGGAGATCGACGCGGTCGGCCCCGCCGGGTGGGAGGCGCGCGAGGAACTGCTGGCCCGTTTCCGGGACTTCTTCACCGACCTGCCCGAGGCCGGGCCGCCCCTTCCCGTCGAGGAGCTGGTCGACATCCTGGTCGGCGGGGTCTACTCCGCGATCCACCGGCGGATCGCGGCCGGGCGTACGGACGAGCTGCCCGGTCTGCTGCCGAGCCTGACGTTCTCCGTGCTGGCCCCCTTCCTCGGCCCCGAGCGCGCCTCCGCCTGCCTCGACGACCCGGCCCCGCCCGCCGGCCCCCTCCCGGCCTGTCTGGCCCCGGACAGCTGAACGGTGCGGCTCTCAACCGCCGGTGGCGCGCACGGAGGAGAGCGGAGGGCGGACGAGTTCCGGAACCGGCCGGCCGCGCTCATGAGGTGGACCGGGGACCGTCTTGGCCCTCAGCGCCAGCTCCAGCTCGAACCGGGTCTCCGGGTCCCGCAGGGTGTCACCGAAGAGTTTCTCCAGCTGCCGCATCCGGTAGCGCACGGTCTGCGGATGGACGTGCAGCCGCAGGGCGGCGTCGCCGACGCTGCTGCCGCTGCGTAACCAGGCCAGCAGCGTCTCCTCCAGACGGTCGCGCTGAGACTCCGGGACACCGGCCATCGGCGCGAGAACCCGCCGCGACAGTGCGCGGACCAGGGGTTCGTCCGCGTACAGGAGCAGCGTCGAGAGGTGGTCGGCGCACCGGATCACGCCCTCGCCCGGCAGGACGCCCCGGTGTACCAAGGAGAGAGTCCGGGCCGCCCAGCGGAGCGAGTCCGCGATCTGGGAGAGCGGGACCGTCGGGCCGACCGCGGCGGGGCGGCCCCGCAGCAGGGTGGCGAGGAACCGTCCGTGCGAGACGCCAGGCGCGTCCGGGTCGGGGATCACCAGGCGTCCGGGGCTCGCGCTCAGGTCGGCCAGTACCCCGGTGGGCAGGAGCCGTTCATCGCTTTCCTCGACCGTCTCGTCCACCGCGATGACGGCGACGCGGTGCGGCAGCGGCCAGCGTGCGGTGCGCGCCAGTTCCTCGATCGCCTCGGCGGAGGCCGGCGGATCGGCGAACAGCAGGTCCAGCAGGCGTCTGCGGCACCGTTGCAGCTCGGCCGTGCTGCGCAGCCGGGCCTCGGTGTGGCCCTCGGTGGCCGCCTGCATGATCTCGTGCATGTGCGTGAAGGCGGCGTCCGCCAGCGCGGCCACCTCGCCGGGGTCCAGGGCGAGTTCGTCAGCGGCTCTCATCATGTGCCGCCACGCGGCCCGCCCGCCGAGACGCAGCGCGGCTTGCAGTACTTCGAGTCCGCGTCCTTCGCCGGATTCGCCCCGACCGATCTCGTAGTAGGTGTGGGCCACCTGCGCCCGGTCGTGGCCCGAGCCGGCGACACGGTCCACGAAGAGGCTCAGTGCCTGGGTGACGCCGGCTCTGATGGTCCGCACGTACGCGTCGTCGCCCGGCCGCGCGTACTCCGGCACCTGGAGCTGCACCTCGCGCTCCACCTCGCCGACGATCTCGGCGAGACGCGGGCGCAGAAAGTCTGCCAGCCGGTGCGGGACGACACCGAAGGGGTCCATGCTGATCGCTCCTACCGTCGGTCAAGCGGCGCGACCGACGATATCCCTCCGGTGAACTCCCTTGCCCTGTACCGAAGTTACAAGGCGGGGCCGGGGTGTTGTCCGTGCGTGACAAAGGCGTCCCCGACCGCTCCGGCGGGTCAGACGGGCAGGCCGAGCGCTCCCGCGAGGACCGGCCAGGAGGCGGTGAACTCCCCCTTCCAGTCGCTCCATTGATGGCCTCCCCCCTGATAGAGGTGCTGGGTGGCCGGGATGCCCAGCTGGCCGAGGACGGTGACGAAGCTCCGGGTCGAGGGCGCCACCAGGCTCTCCAGGGCGCCGGGCAGCACGGCCGCGACGCCGCCGGTGACGAGCCGCGCCAGCGCGATGACGGTGTCGAGGCCGCCGGACAGACTGCCGCTGCCGGCGGAGACGTAGAGCGCGGTGCCTCGCAGGGCCTCGGCCCGGGCCCGGGGGTTGAAGTCCTGCCAGGTCGCCGAGTCCCGCGTCGGATCGCCCCACAGCGACAGGGGGTTGAGGATCTCCCGCGCCACGATCCCCTGGATGATGGCGGGCATGGTGGGCACGGTCGTGTCGGGGATTCCGCTGTACGACGCGGCGGCGGCGAACGTCCCCGGATGACGGGCCGCGTGCGCCATCGCGCCGTACCCGCCCGTCGACACCCCGGCGACGGCCTGGACGCCCGAGGCCCGGTAGCCGGCGCGCAGGGCCGCCGGTACCTCCTGGAGCTGGAAGGTCTCGTAGTCGGGGCCGGTCTGCCAGCGGGTGGGGATGCCGGTGGGGCCGCCGTCCGGCATGGCGACGATCAGGTCCCGGTTCGCGGTGAACGCCTCGATGTCGGTCTCGCGGGTCCACGAGGTGTAGTCGTCGTGCGCTCCGTGCAGCAGGTGAAGCACCGGCCAGACGCTGTCCGGGCGGGCGGTGTAGGCGGTGGGCAGGATGATCCGCACGGGCGCGGTGCGGCCCAGCGCGGCGGAGGGGATGCCGAGGTCGAAGGTCCGGGGTCCCAGCCGGGTGACGGTGATGACGGCGGCCGAGGCTCGCCGGGCCCCGGCGAGGACGCCCGCGGCACCGAGGGCGGCGGCTTTGGCGACGGTACGACGGGACGGGCCCCGGTACGAGGCGGACGGTCGGTCGGACATGGCGGGCGGCTCCTTGTGGCGTACCCGGTGCTCGGTGGCATCGGGATAGGGGGCGGTGATTCGGGGCGGGCCGGGAGTCGGGGGGCTCAGGCCGTCCGGGGTCCGAGCGCCCGGTTCAGGTGGTCGGCGATGGCCTGGGCGTGCGGCGGGTCGAGAAGCGACAGGTGGTGTCCGGGGACGCGGACGACTTCCAGGTCCGGGCAGAGTTCGTCCCAGCCGAGGGTGTCGTCCGACCGCTCGTACGCCGGGTCGCGCACGGTGTGCGGCGCGGGTTCGGTGGCGCGGTAGAGGATGACCCGGCCGTCGTACGGGCGGGGGGTGTGCGCCTCGCCCGTACGCAGGTCCAGGTACGAGGCGCGCTGGTGCCGCAGCGCCGCCGCCGGGACGTCGGCGGCCTCGCCCAGCGTCTCCAGCACCCGGTCGATGCGGGCCCGGTCGTCGAGCCCGGCGAGTTCCTCGTAGGGCAGGTCCAGTCGTGCGCCGTAGGTGCGCAGGACGTGTGCGGCGAACCCTTCGAAGTGCTCTCGGGCCACGTCCCACGCGGTCCGTCCGGGCGGGCGGGGCAGGGGGCGTACGGAGTCGATGAGCACGACGGCGTCGGGGGCCGCGAACTCGGCGGCGAGCAGCCGGGCGGTCTCCTGCGCCACGAATCCGCCGAAGGACCAGCCGCCGACGCGGTAGCGGCCGTCGGGCCACGCCTTGCGGATCGCCTCGGCGCACAGCCGCGCCTTCGCGTCGACGGTGTCCGCCTCCTCGGCGCGGTCCAGGCCGTACACGGGCTGGCCGGGTGCCAGCAGTGCGGCGAGCGGGCGGTAGACGTCCGCGCTGCCGCCGGCGGCGTGGACCAGGATCAGCGGAGGACGGTCGCCGCCCGGCCGGAGGGCCCGCAGGGGGTGGGGCATCGGTGCGGCCCGGGGCGCGATGGGGGCCGGCAGGGGTGTCCAGCGGTTGTCGTGCGGGACGAGGGCGATCACGTCGGCGGCGGCCTGTACCGTGCCGGCCGCCAGCAGGTCGCCGAGGGCGAGGGTGACGCCGAACTCACGGACGGTGGCCTCGCGCAGGCGGACGGCCATGAGGGAGTCCAGGCCGAGGTCGGCGAGCGGGGTGTCGGGGCCGATCTGCTGCGGGAGGTGGCCGGTGACCGTGGCTATCTGGTGGATGAGCCGTTCGGTGACCGTGCCGCCGCCGCTCGCCGGTGGCGGTGGGGTTGGTGTCTCGGTGGCCGGGAGTGTGGTGCGGTCGGCCGTCCACCAGTGCCGGGTGTGGTGCCAGGGCGGGAGGGGGACGTCGATGACCTCGCCGTGCGGGTGGCGGGAGCGGGCCGGGAGGGGGTGGCCGGCGGCGTGCAGGGCGGCCAGTTGGGTGCGGAACGTGCCGACGGGGTCGTCGCCTCTGCGCAGCGTGGGCAGGTGGAGGGCGTCGGGCAGGGTCTCGGCGAGGGGGTGCAGGAGGACGGGGTGCGGGGAGATCTCGATGAACGCGGTGTGTCCGTCCGCCCCTGCGGCGGCCAGCGCCCCGGCGAGCCGGACCGGGCGGCGCAGGTTCGCCGCCCAGTGCCCGGCGTCGAAGGCGCAGGAGTGGGTGGGGTCGTCGTGGACCGTGGAGTAGACCCGGACGGCGCCGTCGGTGCGGCCCCGGATGCAGCCGAGGCCGGCGGTGAGTTCGGGCAGCAGCGGTTCGACCTGGGGCGAGTGCCCGGCCCCCTGGACCGGCAGGGCGCGGGCCACGCGCCCTCGGGCGGTGAGATGTGCGACGAGCCGTGCGACGGCCGGCGCCTCGCCGGTGACGATCTTCTGCCTGGGCGAGGCGTGCACGGCGAGGTGCACTCCCGGGAACTCCCGCTCCAGGACGCCGAGTTCGTCGTCGGCCAGGTCCACGACCGCCATGGCGCCACCGCGCAGCGTGGCGAGCAGCCGGGAGCGGACGGCGATCACGCGGGCGCCGTCGGCGGGGTCGAGCGTGCCGGCGACGACGCACGCCGCTACCTCGCCCATCGAGTGCCCGATGACGGCGGCGGGTTCGACGCCGTAGGAGCGCCAGAGTTCGGCGAGCGCCAACTGGGTGCCGTAGAGGAGGGGTTGGGCTGTCTCCACGCGCCGGAGGTCGTCCTCGGCGCAGTCGTCGAGGAGTTCGTACAGGGAGATACCGCATCCGGCGGCGAGCACCGGTTCCAGTATCTCCACGGCGGCGGCGAACGCGGGTTCGCGGCGCAGCAGTTGACGTCCCATCGCGGTCCACTGGCTGCCGTAGCCGGAGAAGACCCAGACGGGGCCGGGGCCGATGCGGTCCCGGTCTCCGGTGGCGACTCGCGGGTGGGGGCGGCCGGCCGCCAGGGCGCGCAGTGCGTCGGCGAGGCCGTCGTGGTCGCGGGCGACGAGGGCCGCGCGGGCGGGGCCGCGGTCCGTGCGCCCAGCAAGTGTGCGTCCGATGTCCTGGAGCCGGGCGGCCCGCCCGCCGGGGGTGTCGAGCCAGTCGGCGAGCCGGGCGGCGGTGCGCCGGACCCGGGCCGGGTCGGCGTCGCTGAGCTGGGTCAGGTGGACGGCGTCGGGGCCGAGCGGGGCACGTGCGGCCGGCTGCCGGGGGCGCCATTCCTCCAGGACGGCGTGGGCGTTGGTGCCGCTGAACCCGAAGGCGGAGACTCCGGCGGTGGCGGTTCCGCTGTAGCGGGGCCAGGGCTCGGGTTCGGTGACCACGCGCAGCCGCTCGTCGTCCAGCGCCGGCCGGTCGCAGTGCAGCGAGCCGGGGATGACGCCGTGGTGGAGCGCGAGGACGGTCTTGACCAGGCCCGCGACACCGGCCGCCGCCTCCAGGTGGCCGAGGTTGCTCTTCACCGAGCCGAGGAGCAGCGGCTGGTCCGGGTCGCGTCCGTGGCCCAGGACGTCGGCCAGCGCGCTCGCCTCGATGGGGTCGCCGAGCGGTGTGCCGGTGCCGTGCGCCTCCACGTAGTCCACGGTCCGGGGCGGGGTTCCCGCGCGTGCGTAGGCCGTTTCCAGGAGGGTGCGCTGGGCCGTCGGGCTGGGTGCCGTGAGGCCGTTGGAGCGGCCGTCGGAGTTGACCGTGGTGGCGGTGACGACGGCGAGTATCCGGTCGCCGTCGCGCAGGGCGTCGCCGAACCGTTTGAGGACGACGACGGCGCAGCCCTCGGCGCGCCCGATGCCGTCGGCGGACCGGGAGAACGGCTTGCACCGGCCGTCGGGGGCCAGCGCCCCGGCGCGGTCGAAGGCGGCGGTGACGACCGGGGACAGCAGCATGTTGACCCCGGCGGCGAGCGCCGTGTCGCACTCGCCGCTCCGCAGTGCGGCGCACGCCTGGTGGACGGCGACGAGCGAGGAGGAGCAGGCGGTGTCGACGGCGACGCTCGGGCCGCGCAGGTCGTACACGTAGCCGATCCGGCCGGCCGCGACCGAGGCGGCGGCGCCGGTGGTCGCCGAGGGGTCCACGGACGCCGGGTCGGTGCCGGTGAGCCGGCCGTAGTCCTGGGCCGAGATGCCGACGTACGTCCCGGTGGCGGTGCCGGCCAGGGACGCGGCGGGGATCGCGGCGTGGTCGAGGGCCTCGTGCACCACCTCCAGCAGCATGCGCTGTTGCGGGTCCATCGCGTCCGCCTCACGCGGTGCGACGCGGAAGAAGGCGGAGTCGAAGCCGGTGAGGGTGGCGTCGTCGAGGTATCCGGCCGGGGTGTCGGCGTCCGGGGGCGCGGGGGTGACGAAGCGGCGTCGGCGTCCCTCGGGGGCCGGGCCTATGGCGTCGGTTCCCTCGACGAGCAGCCGCCAGTAGTCGTCGGCCCCGTGTACGCCACCGGGGAGGCGGCAGCCGACGCCGACCACGGCGACCGGTTCGTCGTCGTCCGTGCCGGGCCGGACAGTGGGCTCGGTGCGCGGGCCGGGGCTCGTGCCGCCGCTCAGCGCGGTGACCAGTTCGTCCACGGTCGGTGTCTCCCACAGCAGGGTCGTCGGCAGTTCCCGGCCGAGCACGCGGGCCAGTTCCCCGGCGATCGCGACCGCGTCGCGGGACGAGACGCCGAGTTCCGCGAGCGGCCGGTTCCCGGTGATGTCCTGGGGGCTGAGGCCCGACCAGTGGGCGATCCGTTCGACGACGAGCCACCGCAGTCCGGCGGGGGCGTCCGGCGTCGCGCTCATTGCGTGCCTCGCCCGGGACGCTCGTAGTCGCCGTCGAGGTAGCGGGCCCGGGTCAGGGTGCGCGAGACCTTGCCGCTGGAGGTGCGGGCGACCGTGCCGGGCGCGACGAGCAGGACGTCGGCCGGCCGCAGGCCGTGGCGGGCGGAGACGGCGGCGCGTACGGCGGCGGCGACCTCCTCGGGGTCGCGGGCCGGTGCGGGCAGGCCGCGGGCGTGTTCGGCGACGATCACCGCGGACTCCGCGGCGAGCACGGCGCCGGGGGCGGTGTCCCGGCCGGCGGGGAGTCGTCCGGCCGGGACGGCGAAGGCGGCGAGCCGGTCGGGGCGGATCGCCGGGTGCGCGGTCTGCGCGGTGACCTCGATGTCCTGCGGGTAGTGGTTGCGGCCGTCGACGATGATCAGGTCCTTGAGGCGTCCGGTGACGAGGAGTTGACCGTCGAGCAGGGTGCCGAGGTCGCCGGTGCGCAGCCAGGGGCCGGGCTCGTGGGTCAGCCGGGCCCGGAAGGTCTCGTCGGTCAGCGGGCCGCGATCCAGGTAGCCGTGCCCGACGTTGGGTCCCTGGACCCAGATCTCCCCCACTTCTCCCTCGGGCAGCGCGGTGGCGGTGGCGGGGTCGACGACGCGGACCGTCTGGCCGACGGGTTCGCCGCAGGCGGCGAGCTGAGTCGCGCAGGGGTCGTCGGGCGGGACGGGACGGGCCTTGCCGTCCGCGAGGGCCTCGCGGTCCAGGTGGTGCCGGCGCAGCGGGTGTCCGGGGCGGTGGGCGCTGACGAAGACGGTGGCTTCGGCGAGTCCGTAGGACGGGCAGTGGGTGTCGGGGGAAAGGCCCTGTCCCGCGAAGGCGGCGTGGAAGCGGTCGGCGGTCTCGGGCCGTACGGGTTCGCTGCCGTTGGCGAGCGCGAGGACCCGGTCGAGGCGCAGTCCTGCCTTGTCGTCGTCGCCGATGGCGGCGGCGCAGTAGTCGTAGGCGAAGTTCGGGGCGGCGCTGAGGGTGTCGGGGTGTTCGGACAGGAGGTGCAGCCAGCGGGCGGGGCGCTGGAGGAAGGCGAGGGGGTCCATGAGGACGGACAGCAGTCCGCGCAGGACGGGTGCCGCGACGCTGAGCAGGAGTCCCATGTCGTGGTAGAGCGGTAACCAGCCGACCATGGTGACGGGGCGTCCGTCGGCGCCGTAGGCGGTGAGTGCCTGGCGGGCGTTGGCGACGACGTTCGCGTGGGAGATCTCGACACCGGTGGGGAACCGGGTGGAGCCGGAGCTGTACTGGATGTAGGCGGTGGCGTGTTCTTCCGGCTCGGGAGGCGGCGGGCCGTCGGCCTGATGGTCGGGGATCAGGTCGGTGACGATCAGACGGGTGCGTACGCCGGTCGTCTCCAGGAAGGCCCGGACGCCGTCGGCCGCTTCGCGGGTGGTGAGTACGGCGGACGGCCGCGCGTCGGCCAGAACTCCGGCCAAACGGTCGGCGTGTCCGGGCAGTTCGGGGGTGAACAGGGGGACGGCGACAGTTCCGGCGGTGAGCGCGGCAAGGAAGCCGACGACGTACTCGGGACCTTGGGGGCCAAGAAGTGCGACGCGTTCGCCGGGGGCCACGGTGTCGGCCAGCCGGGAGGCGACGGCGCGGGTACGGACGCCGACGCGGCGCCAGGTGAGCGTGCGGTGTCTGCCGTGCAGGTCCGGGGACGGGTGGCTGGCGAAGGTGAACGCGCGGCGGTCGGGGGTGTGCCGGGCCCAGTGCGCGAGGCAGGCGGGAAGGGTGGCGGGTGGAAGGGCGTGCGAGGGCATGGGGGGACTCCTCACGTCACTGGTCGTGTCCCGGTCCGGGGGCTGCGGCTACGGCTTCGCCTCGCTCACAGGGGGATGTTGCCGTGCCGCCGGTCGGGGAGGGTGGCGCGTTTCGTGCGCAGCGTGCGCAGGGCGCGGGTGATGTGCGCCCGGGTGGTGCTCGGCGCGATGACCGCGTCGATGTAGCCGCGCGCCGCCGCCGTGTAGGGGTTGGCGCAGGTCTTCTCGTACTCCTCCTCCAGCTTCGCCCGCAGGTCGGCCGCGGCCTGCTCGCTCTCGCCGGCCGCCGCGGCGAGTTCGCGGCGGTGCAGGACGCCGACGGCTCCCTCGGCGCCCATGACGGCGATCCTCGCGGTGGGCCAGGCGAGGTTGACGTCGGCGCCGAGGTGCTTGGAGCCCATGACGGCGTATCCGCCGCCGTACGCCTTGCGGATCACGACGGTCACCTTGGGCACGGTGGACTCGGCGTAGGCGTACAGCAGTTTGGCGCCGCGCCGGATGATCCCGGCCTGCTCCTCGTGGGTGCCGGAGAGGTAGCCGGGGACGTCGGCGAAGGTCAGCAGCGGGATTCCGAAGGCGTCGCAGAAGCGGACGAAGCGCGCGGCCTTCTCGGAGGCGTCGATGTCGAGCACACCGGCGCTGTGCAGCGGCTGGTTGGCGACGACGCCGACGGAGCGGCCCTCGACCCGGGCCAGGGCGCACAGGATGTTGGGCGCGAACAGCTCGTGCACCTGGAGGAGTTCGCCGTCGTCGACGACCGTGCGCAGGATCTGCCGCATGTCGTACACCGCCGCGGGCCGGTCGGGGACAATGCCGTCCAGGCGCAGGTCCTCGGGGGTGGGGGCGAGACCGCCGGGGCCGGTGGGGTATTCGGGCGGTGGCTCGTGGTTGTTCGCGGGGAGGTGGGAGAGGAGGACGCGGACGATGTCGATGGCGTCGTCCTCGTCCTCGGCGAGGAAGTGGGCGTTGCCGTTGACGGAGTTGCTGGCGCGGGCGCCGCCGAGTTCCTCGGCCGTGGTCCGCTCCCCCGTCGCCGCCTCGATGACGTCCGGGCCGGTGACGAACATGTGCGAGGTGCCGTCGACCATGACGGTGAAGTCCGTGATGGCCGGCGAGTAGGCGGCGCCGCCCGCGCACGGCCCCATGATCAGGGAGATCTGCGGGATGACGCCGGATGCCTGGACGTTGCGGCGGGCCAGTTCCGCGTAGAGGGCGAGCGCGGGCACGCCCTCCTGGATGCGGGCGCCGCCGGAGTCGTTGAGGCCGATGACCGGGCAGCCGATCTTCAGCGCGAGGTCCATCGTGGCGACGACCTTCTCGCCGAACGCCTCCCCCATGCTGCCGCCGTGGACGGTGGCGTCCTGCGCGAAGACGCACACCTGGCGTCCGTCGACGGTGCCGGTGCCAGTGATCACGCCGTCGCCGTAGACCGTGACGTCGGTGCCGCCCCGGGTGCACACCAGCGCGCCGGTCTCGACGAAGGAGTCCTCGTCGAGCAGCCTGGCGAGACGTTCGCGCGCGGTCAGCCGGCCTCGGGCGGCCTGTCGGGCGACGGCGGACGGGGAGCCGCCGGCGAGGGAGCGCTCGTGCCGGGCGGCGAGGTCCGCGAGCCGTCCCGCTGTCGTACCCGTGACAGGCGCGGGTGATCCCAGGGGTTCCGCGATCGAGGTCACAGCCACCTCCTTCGGAGGAGGTGAGCATGTCAGCCCACGGGACCGGGGTCCTTCTTTCCGCGCGCAATGTGAATTTGTTGAGTGGCTCGGCTCCCGCCTTCATCGACGCCGGACAAACGGAGGGCGCTCCCTCGTGTCGGGCCCGGTCGTGCGCCGCTGGGCACCGCCAGGCGTTGGACGACCGTCGGGGTCGGCGGGACGTCCGGGTGGTTGACGCCACGTGTGTCACCACCAGGTCGGCGGCGGCGTCCAGATCGCCGTCCCCGCTCACCGCGACGTGTGCCGTCCCGGCCTCTCCCACCGGAGGCAGCGGGCGCGGTGTCGTCGGTCGAGCGCCTGTCCATGGGTGAGGTGAGTGGGGATGCCCCATGGACAGGCGTGACCGTGGGCCTCAAGCCGTTTCGAGGAAGGGGTAGTCGGTGTAGCCCTCCGCGCCCGGTGCGTAGAACAGTTCCGGCCGCGGTTCGTTCTCGGGGTGCCCGCCCCGCCAGCGCTGGACCAGGTCGGGGTTGGCGATGATGGCCCGGCCCACGACCACGGCGTCGGCGTGGTCGGCCTCGATCCGCTGTATCGCCTCCTCGCGGACGGTCTGGCCTCCGAGGAAGCCGCTGTTGACGAGCAGTTTGCCGCCGAAGCGCTGCCGCAGTTCCTGGACCAGCTCACCGCCCGGCTCGGTGTGCAGGACGGAGAGGTAGGCCAGGCCCAGCGGGCGCAGTTGGTCCACCAGCGTGCCGTAGGTGGCCAGGACGTCGTCCCGGTCGGTCTCGAAGACGTCAGAGAGGACGATCTCCGGCGAGATCCGCAGCCCGACCCGCTCGGCACCGACGGCCTCGGCGACCGCCGTGACCACCTCGACGACGAAACGGGCCCGGTTCTCCGGGGAGCCGCCGTACTGATCGGTGCGCTGGTTGGCCCCCGGGGCGAGGAACTGGTGGAGCAGGTAGCCGTTGGCGCCGTGGATCTCCACGCCGTCCGCTCCCGCCTCCACGGCCCGGCGGGCCGCGGTGACGAAGTCCTCCAGGGCTGCCCTGGTCTCGGTGGTGGTCATCGCTTCCGGTACGGGGTAGGGCTGCTCGCCCTTCTCGGTGAACGTCTTGCCGTCGATGGCGATCGCGCTGGGGGCGAGGATGCGGCGACCGGCGTTGATGTCGGGGTGGGTGGCGCGGCCGGCGTGCATGAGCTGGAGGAAGATGCGACCGCCGTCGGCGTGCACCGCCTCGAACACCCGCTGCCAGCCGGCCGCCTGCTCATCGGTGGCGATGCCCGGCTCACCGACATACCCCTGCGACGCGTGGTCGGGGTAGGTGCCCTCGGTGATGATCAGCCCGACGCTCGCCCGCTGCCGGTAGTACTTGGCCATCAGCTCCCCGGGAATGCCGGTGGAACCGGCCCGGACCCGGGTCAGCGGCGCCATGACGACGCGGTTGGCGAGCTCCATCTTCCCGAGAGAGATGGGGGAGAAAAGCGAAATATCGACAGTCATGGGGCTCTATCTTTCTGCGATACGGAGGAAAACGGGATGAAGGTCTGCGACGCAGAGGGTCCGAGCTGTCCCCGCGAAGGCGAGGATGCGACCGCATTCCAGCCGGACACGATCTCCAGCGTGCTCGACGATCCGGTATTCGCCCAGGTCACAGCTTTGTGTACATCCGCTGTGCCTACCACTGGCTTGGGCAGGCTGGTGTGCGTCCGGCCGTAGATACTCGAAGGCATGGACGAATACCCCGGACCGGTCCACGAGCCCGCCGACGGCGCTCTGGACCCGCGTGCCGAGCTCAGTGAGTTCCTGCGCACCCGGCGGGCCCGGCTGAAGCCGGAGGACGTGGGCCTGCCGGACTTCGGGCGGCGCCGGCGGGTGCCGGGCCTGCGCCGCGAGGAGCTGGCGCAACTGGCCGGCGTCTCGGTGGGGTACTACACGCGCCTGGAGCAGGGCGATGGGCAGCACATGTCGGCGGAGGTCCTCGACGCCATCGCCCGTGCGCTCAGGCTGAGCGACGCCGAGCACGCCCACCTGACACACCTGACGAAGCCGAAACGGCAGAAGAAGAAGCCGGCCGGCCGCACCCAGCAGGTTCGGGGCCCCCTGCGGACGCTGCTGGACACCATGGAAGGCGGCCCGGCGATCCTCGTGGGGCGGCGCTCGGACATCCTCGCCTGGAACCGGATGGCCGCGGCGGTCTTCGGCGACTGGGCCGAGCTGCCCGCGCACGAGCGGAACTGGGCGCGGCTGGTGTTCCTCAGGCCCGAGTACCAAGACCTGTTCGTGGACTGGGAGCACAAAGCCAACGACGTCGTCTCTCAGCTGCGCATGGACGCCGGTTCCCATCCCAACGACCCTCGGCTGTCCGCACTGGTGGGTGAACTCTCCGTGAAGAGCGAGGAGTTCAGGCGGCTGTGGGCCGCCCACGACGTCAAGGACAAGTGCCACGGCATCCAGCGCCTGCACCACCCGCTCGTCGGCGAACTCGACCTTCGCGTCGAGTCGTTCCACCTGGCCGACGACCACGAACAGATGCTGGTGACGTACCACGCCGAACCCGACTCCCCGTTCTCGCAGGCACTACGACTGCTGGCCAGCTGGGGCAGCGACGCGACGAGGGCGGGAGCCGGGATGCCTCTCCAGGACGGCGCGGGCGTGCTACGGGACGCCGATCCGTGATCGACATGCCGCTGGACGACAGCCGGTGGACTGCTCAACAGGGCTCAAACGAAGGCTGACGTACACGGCTTTCGACCAGCAGCCGCTCGGCGGGCCACACCGACATGTTCTCCCGCGTTTCCCCGCCCCGGTCCGCAGCTCAACGGTCAACCAATGCAGCTCGATCCACGTCGACTACGACCGCGGACTCGCCCAGCTCGACGAGAAGGGCCACCGGCCTCTGCGGACCGTGGTCCTGGACGAGCCCGGAGCTGGGCTGTAGACGGCGGACGGTCCCGTGCCGACGTCGAACCGGTGGTGGAGGGGCCGCTCGGACTGGCTTCTCAATGTCCCGGGCCGGCGCACGGGCTGGAGCCGCTTTCCTGCTGGTCTGCCCGTGCCGCATAGGCGGCGGGGGTGAGGCCGGTGCGGTTGCGGAAGAAGCGGCCGAAGTCGGCGGCGTCGGGAAAGCCCAGGTGGGCGGCGACGGCGCGGGCTGTCCAGCGGGCGGGGCCGAGGAGGCGGCGGGCTTCGAGGAGGCGGCGCTCGTCGATCACCTGCCGCGCTCCGGTTCCGGCGGTGTCCTGTGCGGCGCGGGTGAGGGTACGGACCGAGCAGCCGAGCAGGCGGGCATAGTCGTCCACCCGGTGCTGTTCGCGGAAGTGCAGTTCCAGTGCGTCGAGGAAGTTCCGGTAGACCGTGGCCCGACGACCGGGGGCAGCGGGAGGCAGAGTGGGGGCGCTGGGGCTGTGGGCGAGGCGGAGCAACAGGGCCTCCAGCAAGCTGCGGCGCAGCGCGTGGTGGAGGTCGAGGGGGCGCCGGCCCAGGGCGCGGTGTTCGTCGAGGAGTTGGAGGGCGGTTCGTTCGGCCCAGGGGGCGTCGTCGGGGTGCGGGGTGAGGACAGCGGGCGCGTCGTGCGAGGTGACGGGGGCGAGCAGGCGGGCCGTCTCGGCCCCGAGGACGGCCGACTCGAACAGGATGAACGGACCCCTGGCGCTGCCCGGCGGGTGCCAGCAGAGGGTATGTCCGGGGCGCACCCACAGCCACTGGCCATGGGTGACGGTGCGGGTGATGTGGTCGACATCGTGGTGCAGCACGCCGGACGTCACTTGGATGAGGTAGTGGAAGGTGGCCCGGCCAGGACGGGGCGGGTTCCAGGGCCAGGCGTCGTGGTCGGCGAAGAAGTCCTCGATGGTGGTGACCTCCAGGCTGTACGGGGTGCCGACCGGGGGCTGGAACCCGTACAGAGGGGTGGGTGCCCCTGTGGGAGGGGCGGATACTTCGACTCCGCCCTTGTGTCTGCTGCTGACCATCATGTGTCCGCAGCCTACCGCCCGATATGCCCAACCCGGGGGAATCATGGCTGGTGAGCGCCGGGCAGTCGGGCCGATGGAAGGGACATGGCATGAGCGTCGACAAAGAAGAGATCAGCAAGACCATCATCGAGCTGGAGAAGTCCTTCAACGAGCGGTGGAGCGCCGGCGACAATCGCGGCTACCTCGACGGGTTCGCGGAGGAGGTCAGCTATTTCGACCCGATCCTGGAGAACGTCGTGGTCGGGCGGGACAAGGTCGTCGAGTGGATCGACTCGATCTACTCCAACCCGCACATCGTGCGCAGCGAGTACCTCAATCCGCAGGTCCACGTCAGCGACAGCGGCGACTTCGCCGTCCTGGGCTACAACCTGAAGACCTTCGTCCTCGACGAGGACGGCAAGGAGGAGCAGCTCCGCGCCTGGAACGCCACCCACGGCTACCGCCTGATCGACGACCAGTGGCGCATCGTGCACTCGAACTGGGCGTTCTCCCAGACCGTGACGGAGAAGATCGCCTCCTGACCGTGAGGCGCCGCCGGACCGTGGGTGTGCCCCTGCGCACAGGCAGTAGAAACTCTTCGGGTGAGTGCCCGCGAAAGGCCGGCCGGGAAACGGAACAGGCGGCCTGCCGATGGTGGAGTCCCGTCGTACGCGGAGCAAGGAGCTGGATGTCATGAACGGCAAGGAGTTGCAGCAGTTGGGCGCCGAGTGCGCCGAGGGCCTGCCCGGCACCTCGTTGGAGCACCCCTTCGGCTCGGAGTGGGACGTGCACAAGGTGCGCGGCAAGGTCTTCATGCTGATGACCGATGTCGCCGGGGAGCCGTTGGTGATCCTCAAGTCCGCCCCCGACGAGGCGGCGGCGCTGCGCGAGCAGCACGCCGAGATCACCCCTGGTTACCACATGAACAAGCGGCACTGGATCACCCTGCACGGCGGCGACTCTCTCGACCGCGGCCTGGTCGAGGAGTTGGTGACCGACTCCTACCGGCTGGTGGTCGCGGGGCTCCCGAAGGCACGGCAGCCGGTGGACCCGGCAACGTACGCACAGGCGGACCAGGCCCCGCGATGACCCTCACCGGGCTTCGGTTGCAGCAGACGGCACGCCGCGCGGCCGAGGCGCTGCCCGGCTCCGACAGCAGCCGCCCCTTCACCGAGAAGTTGGACGTCTACAAGGCCGCCGGGAAGGTCTTCCTGATCATCACGGACGATCCCGGTGAGCGGATCGTCACGGTCAAGGCGGAGCCGGAACACGGGCGGCGGTTGCAGGACGCGTACCCGTCGATCACCGCCGGACGCTATCTCGACAAGAGGCACTGGATCTCCGTGGGCGCGGGCCGGGGCATCACCGCGGCCCTGATCGAGGACCTGGTCACCGACTCCTACGACCTGGCACTCGACTCGGTACCCCACAGCCGACGCCCCACCGCGCGGACCTGACCGCCCGCCCCGACCACCTTCGCCCACCCCCATGCCCACTCCAGCCCCGCGCTCGTCCCGTTCGACGGCGACGGTCCCGGTGGCGCGCAGGCAACACCTGGTGCCGATGGTCCTGTGGGGGCCGCCGGACCGCGGGAAGACCACCACCGCCCGTCTCCTCGCCGATGCCGCCGGTCTGGTCTTCGCCCCGCTGCCGGCGACCTTCGCAGGCGTCGCGGACGTGCGCCAGGTGTTCCGCGACGCCGGGAAGCGCCGGCCCCGGGGCTGGAGTTCCCTTTTGTTCGTGGCCGAGATCCACCGCGCCAACCGCCCCCGACAGCACGGCTTCCTGCCGCACGTGGAGGACGGCACGGTCGTCCTGGCCGGCGCGACCACCGAGAACCCGAGCTGCGAACTGAACGGCGCGTTCCTCTCCCCCAGCCAGGTCTTCGTCCTCGAACACCTCGACGGACAGACGCTCACGGCCCGCACCGAAGAGCTGACCGGCCCGGATACCGGAGGGCGGCGAGGACCCGCTGTTCGTCGCCCCCGCCGCTCTCACACACCGCATCACGGCAAAGCAAAGAGCCAGGCCGGAAGGTATCTGAACCGGCCTCAGAGATGGCCGCCTTCGGGATTCGAACCCGGGACCTAAGCATGACGAGTTCCGCGATCGAGATAGCGGACACACGGGCTCTGCGTTGCCGGATCGTTGGGTGAGCGGTTCCTCGTCGGCCGACCCACAGCGTTCCGCCACGCACCCGAGAGCCTTCCCCGCCGGCCCGGGTTGCCCTCACCCTCCGACGTCGTCCCAGATGGCGCGTTCCTGCTCTGTCGGAGGCAACCAGGGGCACAGCCGTTCCGGGTGACCGGGGGCGGGATCGCTGAAGTCGGGGGGTGGGCCGGGGATGTGGACCCAGTGGCTGCCGAAGGCCACGAACGCCTCCACCAGGGCCGTCAGGCAACGCCGAAGGAGCAGTGACATCCCGCCACTGTCCCCTCGTACGCCAAAGCGCGGCCAAAGCCGGCCCCTTCAGGGCTTGTCTCGGACTGCCGGCGACCGCCAGATTCGGCCAACACGCGGTACGTACGTACATTCCCTGATGCGCGGACGGCGACGGAGAGATGACAGTGAATCACCGCACAAAACCAAACGTGCGTTCTGGAATTGAACGGGGACCCGATGCGCTACGAACTCCTTGGCCCGCTCCGCGTCCGTCACGAGGAGCAGAGCCACTCGCTGTCCGCCCCGAAGGTGGAGACGACGCTGGCCACCCTGCTGATCGGCGGTGGCCGGGCCGTCACCAAGGAACAGCTCGTCACGGAGCTCTGGGGGGACCGCCCGCCCAGGCGCGCCTCGGCCGCGGTGCACGTGTACATCTCGCAGTTGCGCAAGTTCCTGGCGGGCGCGGGCGACACGGAGGGCGGGGCGATCGTCACCCGGCCGCTCGGCTACGAACTGCGGCTGGGCGGGGCCGGCTGGGACGTGGCCGAGTTCAAGGAGGCGATGCGGACGGGCCGCGGCCTGCGGTCCGCCGGGCGGCACGAGGAGGCGCTGGAGAGTCTGGAGCGGGCGTCGTCGCTGATCCGCGGGCCGGTCCTGGACGGGGTCGCGGAGGGGCCGGTGCTCACCGCGTTCACCGCGTGGGCGGAGGAGGAGAGGTTGCAGTGCCTGGAGCTGTCGGTCGAGGCGCGGACGGCGCTCGGCCGGCACCGTGAGGTCATCGGGCTGCTGTGCACGCTCACGGCGCAGTATCCGCTGCGTGAGTCGTTCTACCGGCAGTTGATGCTGGTCCTGTACCGCTCGGAGCGGCAGGCGGAGGCGTTGCAGGTCTACCGCTCGGCGCAGCGCGTGCTGCGCGCCGAACTCGGCCTGGAGCCGCACCGTTCACTGCGCCGGCTCCACCAGGCCATCCTGACCTCCGACCGGATGCTCGACCTGCCCGCGGCGAGCTGAGGCGACGGGCTCCGGCGGACGTGCCGGAGCCCGAGCGGTCCTCGAAGCGCCCCCGCTCAGGCCGCGCGAGCCATCAGCCGTACGAGGGCGGCACGGGTGTTGACGCCGAGTTTGCTGTAGATGCGGGTGAGGTGGACGTCGACGGTGCGCGGGCTGACGAGGAGGCGTTCGGCGATGTCGCGGGTCTTCAGGCCCTCCCCCGCCAGTTCCGCCACCTCCCGTTCGCGAAGGGTGAGTTCGGCCAGCGCGTCCGCGTCGGCGCTCTCGTGGGAGCAGCCGGCGAGGCCGGCGGCGCGGGCGAGGTCGCGGGCCCGCATGCCGGCCGAGGTCTCGCCGAGCAGCCCGTACGCCTCGTGGTAGCAGCGGGCGGCCTGCTCGTGGAGCGAGCGGGCCAGCAGGGCGTGGCCGCGGGCGAGGAGGGCGTGGCCGCGCTGTTCCGTCACGTCGACCGTGGCGGCGACGGCGGCGGCGCGTTCCGCCCATTCGTCGGCGTCGGCGCCGGTGGCCGCGGACGCCGCCGCGAGGAGTTCGTACACGCGGGCCGCGAGGATCGGGGGCGGTTCGGGGACCCGGTGGGCGTCGCGGGCGGGCATCAGCAGGGTGAGGGCGGTCTCGCCGTCGCCCGCCGCGAGGGCCGCCTCGGCGTGCAGGAGGGCGATGACGGTGGTCCGGGGCACCTCTTCGTCGGCCGCCCGGTGCGCCGTGCCGTGGGGCCGGCGCGGTCCGGTGTCGCCGAGCCAGGCCCAGGCGGCGGCGGTGACGGCGGTGGCGAGGGTGACGAGGTGGTCGCGGCCGGCGGCGTACGCGGCGGCGCGGGCCTCGTGGGCGGTCTCCAGCGCCTCGGACATCCGGCCGGACTGGTACTCGACGTAGGCGAGGACGTTCAGCAGGACGGGCCGCAGATGGGCGTCGCCGCGCAGCCGTGCCTCCGCGAGCGCGCGCTCGGCGTGCGCCTGCGCGGAGCCGTACCAGCCCATCGCCGACTCGGCGCAGGCCAGCACGAGGAGGTACTCGGCGAAGGCGTCGGTCGCTTCCCCGCTCGCGGAGTCCAGGGCGCCGAGAATGCGGGCGCTGGCGCCCATGTGGCTCTCGGCGGCGCACAGGTCTCCGGCGAAGACGGCGCTCAGTCCGCGCAGCGCGAGCGCGCCGCCGACGGTGAGCGGGGAGGCGGTGGTGTAGCGGGCGAGCACCTCGACGTCGGCGCGGGGCGGGAGCCGGCCGACGAGCACCCACATCAGCTGGGACTGCACGTGCAGGGCGGCCTCCTGCGCGCCGGTGCCGCGCAGCGCGGCGAGCAGCGGGGTGACCATGCCCTGTGCCTCGTCCGCGAGGCCCAGGGTCGCCTGGATGAGGGCCAGCGGGCCGACGGCGGCGAACCGTTCGACGGCGGGCAGCCCGGCGTGCGCGGCGAGGATCTCCCGGACGAGGGCGCGCAGCCGGGGTACGTCCCCCTCGGCGGCCAGGGCTCTGACGACCGGGAGCCACAGGTCGCGGTCGGCCGTTCCCGGCGTGTTCCGTTCCCCGGTGGCGCGCCGGAGGCGCAGGACGAAGATGGTCCACCGGGCGGCCGTGGCGACTCTTCCGGCGGTCAGCGCCTCTTTCACCGCGGCGGCCAGGACGGCGCCGTCGGCGGGGGTGGCGAGGGTCGCGGAGTGGACGACGTGGGGGGCGAGGTCGAGCGGCGGGGCGCCGAGCGCGGCGAGCCGGGTGAGCGCGCGGCGGTGGGCTTCGACTCGCCAGCAGGCGTCGGCGTCGGCGTACAGGAACCGGCGCAGCAGTTCGTGCCGGAAGGTCAGGGTGTCGAGGCCGCCGGGCACGGTGCGGACGATGTCGCGGCTCTTGAGGGAGCCGACGAGCCGGCACGCCTCGTCGTGGCCGAGCCGGGCGACGGCGGCGACGGTCTCGACGTCGAAGGCGGCGCCGAGGACGGCCGCGGCGTGGGCGGCGAGCCGTTCGGCGGGGGTGAGCGGCGCGCACTCGGTGAGCAGCCGGGTTTCGAGGTCGCGGCGGACGGCGAGGTGGGCCGGGTCGTCGGACGTGCTGTCGGCGGCGAGGGCGGTGAGGTAGAGGGGGCTGCCGGCGCTGCGCGCGTGGAGGCGGCCGAGGGCGGGGGTGTCGGGTGCCGTGCCGAGGAGTTCGGCGCTCTGGGCGAGGGTCAGTGGGGCGAGCCCGATCTCCTCGACGGTGCCGAGTTCCACGCCGTGCCGGACGGCGAGGCGCAGGCCGACCGGTGCCTGGCGGGGCCGGTGGGCGACGACGGTGACGAGGCCGCCGCCGACGGGCCGGCGGATCAGGGTCTCCAGGAGCCCCACGGAGCAGGGGTCGGCCCAGTGGAAGTCGTCGAGGACGAGCAGCAGTCCGCGGGGGGCGGCGGCCACGCATTCGGCGAGCAGGGCGCGGAGTTCGGCGAAGTACTGGCAGCGGTGGGTGAGTCCGCGGCCGGCCGGGACGAGGGCGTCGGGGTCTTCGGGCGGCTGGGCGAGCCGGCGCAGCAGTACGGTCGCCGGCGACTGCGGGCCGCCGGGGGTGTCGAGGCCGCCGAGGGCCTCGACCAGGGGCCAGAACGGCGTCTGTTCGCCGGCCGCTCCGGTGTACAGGCCGCGCAGGACGACGAGTCCTTCGGCGCGGGCTTCGGCGGCGAGGGCGGTGAGCAGGGCGGTCTTGCCGAATCCAGGGTCTCCGGTGAGTTCCACGGTGGCGTCGCGGCCGGCCGCCGCCGACCTGACGAGCTCTTTGAGGGTTTCCAGTTCCGTGCGGCGGACGGTGGTGCGGGCGTTTCTCGGTGCGAGGGCGGTGACCATGCCGGCCGGTCTCCTTCCGCGGTCTGTCACTGCGGTTCGGATGCGCAGCGGGTCCTGGAAACCGCTGGGCGTTCAACAGCATAGGAGATGCGGCGAACGGGGGCCGTCCTGCAACACAACCTTCACGGAAGCCCCGTTCGGGCGTGCCCGGGGGCCGGGACGTGGGGTGTCCCGGCCTCCCGGATGCCGCGAACGGGGTGTCAGTCCTGTGTCTGGGCGGCCGGTTTCCTGGCGCCGGGGCCGTACCAGAACAGGGCGGCGACCAGGATCGCGAGCGCGGTGAGCGCGGCGGCCCAGAGGAACACCGAGGAGATGGTGTCGGCGACCGCGCCGTCGCCGGCGGTGAAGGGGATGAGCAGGACGGCGAGGCCGACGGAGCCGCCGACGGTCAGGGCGGTCTGGAGGACGCCCGCGGTCACTCCGGCGTACTCGGGCGGGGCCGTCGTCAGGATGATCATGTTGAAGGGGATGATGGCGACGCCGACACCGACGCCGACGAGCACGATCTGCGGCAGGACCCCGGTGACGTAGGAGCTGTCGCCGTCGAGCAGGCCCAGCCAGGCGACGCCGGCCAGGACGACGACGAGGCCGCCGATGGCCCGGAGTTTGAGGTCGATCTTCGCGAGGTGCTGGGTGAGGACCTGGGTGGTGAGCAGCAGGGCGACGCCGAAGGGCAGGATGGCGAGGCCGCTCTGGAGGGCGTTGAGGTCGAGGACGTTCTGGAGGTACTGGACGAGGTAGATGAGGTAGCTGGTGAGGACGGCGGCGAGCAGCAGCAGGTTCAGGAAGGAGCCGGCGCGCACCCGGTCGGTGAAGATCCTGGTCGGCAGGAGCGGCTGCGCGCTGCGCGAGTCGACGGCGAACAGCGCGATCCACAGGACGGCCGAGACGCCGAGCGGGAGAATCGTCGAGATGTCGCCCCAGCCCTTCTCGGCCGCGTGCACGAACCCGTATACGACGGAGGTGACGGCTCCGCCGACGAGCACGGCGCTCGGCAGGCCGAGGGGACGGGGGGTGACCGGGCCGTCCTTGAGGCCGAGCGCCTTGCCGGCGATCAGGAGGATGACGAGGCCGACGGGGACGTTGACGAGGAGGCTCCAGCGCCAGTCCCCCGCCCAGGTCAGCACGCCGCCGAGGACCATGCCGGCGGAGGCGCCGAGGCCGGTGACGGTGGAGTAGAGGCCGAAGGCGCGCTGCTGGCGTTCGCCCTCGAAGACGACGGCGAGCAGGGCGAGTCCGGTGGGTCCGGCGACGGCGGCGCCGGCCCCTTGGAGGACGCGGCCGACGAGGAGCACCTCCATGTTGGGGGCGAGGCCCGCGATCAGGGAGGCGACGACGACGAGCGCGATGCCACCGAGGAAGACCTTGCGGTGGCCGAGGACGTCTCCGAGCCGGCCGCCGAGGAGGAGGAGTCCGCCGAAGGCGAGGAGGAAGGCGTTGGGCACCCAGGACGCCGAGGTGACGGTGGCCCCGAGGTCCTGCTGGAGGGTGGGGAGGGCGACGTTCACGACGGTGCCGTCGAGTTGCAGCATGAACTCGGCGCCGACGATGGCGGCGAGGGCGAGGGCCCAGGGGGTGCGGGGTGGCGCGGCATCCGCGGGGATGTCACCGGGAACGGTCTGAGCGGTCATGGGCTCTCCACGAGGGGCAAGGAGCTGTGGGGACGGTCCGCGCGGGACGTGCGGCGCGGAGCTCTATACTGAGACTGCCTCAGGTTATGTGGACGAGTTAACCTGAGGCGACCTCAGGTAGTCAAGTGGAGGCCCCGTGACCGACAACCCGCCCTACATCGCACAGCGCCCCAAGCGGGCCGACGGCGCCCGCAACTACGACGCGATCCTCACCGCCGCCCGCAAGGCGTTCGAGACGGAGGGCTCCGACGCCTCCCTGGAGGACATCGCCGCCCAGGCCGGCGTGGCGATCGGCACCCTCTACCGGCACTTCCCGACCCGCGCCGCCCTCGTCGAGGCGGCCACCCGGGACGGCCTCGCGGACCTCGTCACCCACGCCACCAGCCTGGCCGGACAGGACGACCCGCTCGACGCGCTGACGGAGTGGATGAGCCGCGCCGTACGGCACTTCAGCACCTTCCGGGGGCTGGTCGGCATCCTCACGCAGAGCATGTACGACGAGGGCACGCCCTCCCACGCCGCCTGCGCCGCGATGCACGACAGCGGGGCGGGGCTGCTGCGCGCCGCGCAGGAGGCGGGCCGGGTGCGCGCCGACCTCACGCCGGACGAGCTGTTCGACCTGCTCAGCGGGGCGGCCTGGGTGCGGGAGAACGCCCTGCCGGGCGGGCGGGACCGCAGCGACCGGCACCTCCGGCTGATCCTGGAGGGGCTGATCACGCAGGCACCGGGCGGCTGAGCGGGCGTCCGGCGCCTTTAGATCCGCTTGAGGGGGCCCTCCTAGCGTCGTCGGGAACCGGCGCTTCCCGTATCAGGAGGGCTCATCGTGGTGTTGCACGTCCTGTCCGACTGGCTCACGCCTCTCGTCGCGACGCCCCCGAAGACGGTCTCCTCGGAGGCCGGCGCGCTCCGCGACAGCCGTAGGTCGCTCATCCTGCGCGACCTCAGGGAGAAGGTGGTCGCGTACGAGTCGAACAACCCCGACCCCACCGGCACCACCCCCACCGAGAACGACTTCGCCACGGTCAGGCTGGAGATCTTCGGCCCCGACGGGACGCGGATCGGCACCACCGAGGGCGCGGGCCGGATGCTGTACCGGCGGGAGGAGGACGGGCACTTCATCGCCTACTTCGGTGAGGAGATCACCCTCGACGACGGCAACGTCGTCCGCGCGGGCGGGCTCGTCGACGACGCCCGGCTGACGGAGGGCGAGCACGCGACGTTCCCGGCGGTCGTGGTCAGCGGGCCGCTGCGCGGAGCGATCGGCTTCCGGCAGTTCCGGCCGCTGGTCAAGGAGTCGCACACCGAGTACGAGTCCTCGATCGTCCTGTACCGGAAATGACGGCCCCGATGCCTCCGACCCGCCGCATCGGCTCCCTGACGGTCGGCGCCCAGGGCCTCGGCTGCCTGGGCCTGTCCGAGTTCTACGGCCCGGTCGACCCCGGTACGGCGGTCGCCGTCGTCCGGCGCGCGCTCGACCTGGGCGTCACGCTGCTCGACACCGCCGACGTCTACGGGCACGGCGCGAACGAGGAGCTGATCGGGAAGGCGATCGCCGGCCGCCGCGACGAGGCGGTGATCTCCACCAAGTTCGGTGTCGTACGCCCCGGTCCCGGGGTCGGCACCGGGGTGCGCGGGGACGCGGCGTACGTCAGGGCGAGCTGCGAGGCGTCCCTCGGCCGCCTGGGGGTCGACCACATCGACCTGTTCACGCTGACCCGGCTCGACCGGAGCGTGCCCGTCGAGGAGACGGTCGGGGCGCTGGCCACGCTCAAGTCGGCGGGAAAGATCCGGGAGTTCGGGCTGAGCGAGGTCGGGGCGCAGACCCTGGCGCGTGCGCACGCGGTCGCGCCGGTGGCCGCGCTCCAGACCGAGTGGTCGCTGTGGTCCCGGGGGATCGAGCGGGAGGTGGTGGACGTGTGCCGGCGGCTCGGCGTCGCGATCGTCCCGTACGCGCCGCTGGGCCGGGGTTTCCTGGCCGGTGCGGTCCGCTCGGCCGACGGGCTCGGCGAGGGCGACTTCCGCCGGTTCGGCCTGCCTCGTTTCACCCCGGACAACCTCGCCGCCAACCTCCCGCTGGCCGACCGCCTCACCGCGCTGGCCGACGAACTCGGCACCACCCCGGCCCGGTTGGCGCTCGCCTGGCTCCACCACCGGGGCCCGGACGTCGTCCCCGTCCCCGGCACGCGCGACCCGTCCCACCTCGACGAGAACTCCTCCGCCCCCACCCTCGCCCTCACCCCGGCCCACCTCACCGCGATCGAGTCGGCGGTACCTGCGGCCGAGGTCCACGGCACGCGCTGGAACGAACAGAGCCTGGCGTACATCGAGGAGTGAGGGAGAACGGCGCCACCCACCCGGCGCCGGCAGCCGTCCGTACCGCTTCCGGCGCCGTCGGACGCGACGACGGCCCGGTCTCGGACCGCGTCTCGCGCGCCCCTGCCCCGGCTCCGCCGCACGGGTCCCCCGACCACCGAACAGCGCGCGACAGCCGCCGAGCGGGAAGCCACTCCCCCGCCCGGCGGCTGCGACGCCCCGCCATGCGCCGTGCCCGCACGCCTCAGGACACCGGACCTGGCTGCTGCGGGACGGAAAGGCGGCCTCGGAACGGGGTCCCGGGCGCAGCCCACCAGCCCCGGCCGGACGAGCCCCGACGGCCCGAGGCGATCCGCGCCGCCTTCACCGGGCCCGGCGCCCCCGGCCCCCGCCCCAGCGCGCCGAACCCTGACGGCCCGACGCCCCGCCTCTCCCTCCACCCACCCTCACTACTCCGGAGACAGGGACAGCGCCCTCGACGGGCAGAGCCCCACCGCCAGTTCGAGTTCCTCCAGGAACTCGTCGCCCGGTTTCTCGTCGATCACGACCACCAGTCCGTCGTCCCCGTGGTCGAAGACCCCCGGGACGGTGACCGCGCAGTGCCCGGCCGCCATGCAGCGGCTTCGGTCGGCGTGTACCCGCATCGTCGTCTCTCCTCTCACCACTCGACCGGCAGCCGGTGGACGCCCTGCATGGTTCCGCCGCTGCGGAACGGGAGTTCGCCCACCGGGGCCGCGAGGCGCAGGCCGGGAACGCGGGCGAGGAGTGTCGTGAACGCCACCTCCAGTTCCATCCGGGCCAGGTTCTGGCCGAGGCACTGGTGGATGCCGAACCCGAACGTGAGGTGCTGGCGGCCCGAGGCCGTGCCGCCGCCGCGCGCGGCACGGTGGATGTCGAAGGTGTACGGGTCCGCGTAGACCGCCGGGTCCCGGTTGGTCATCGACGAGGAGACGAGCACCCCCTCCCCCGCGCGGATGACCTCGCCGTCGATCTCGATGTCCTCGTTCGCGACGCGCACCCCCGAGACGTCCGTCACGGAGACCATCCGCAGCAGTTCCTCGACGGCCGCGGGCACCGCCTCCGCCGGCGCGGCGCGCAACGCGGCGAGCTGGCCGGGGTGTTCGAGGAGCGTGACGACACCGAGCGCGATCATCTGCGAGGTCGTGTCGTGGCCGCCGATCAGCAGCGCCAGCGCGATCCGCAGGAGGTCCTCGCGGGTGAGGTCCTCGCCGTCCACCCGCCCCGCGAGCCGGCCGAGGACCCCGTCCGTGCCGCCCGGCGCCCGTTCCTTCGCGCTGATGAGCTCGTCGAGGTAGTCCCACAGCGCCTGGCCCGCCGCCTCCGCGCCGGCCGCGTCCCGCGCCTGGAGCAGCCCCACGGTCTTCGCCTCGAAGAACGCGTGGTCCTCGTACGGCACGCCGAGGAGCTGGGAGATCACCATGGACGGGATCGGCAGGGCGAAGTCCTCGACGAGATCGGCCGGCGGCCCTTTGCGGAGCATGTCGTCGACGAGCCGCTCCGTCAGTTCCTCGACGCCGCCGCGCATGTCGCGGACGTGTTTGAGGCTGAAGTCGGGTGCCAGCATACGGCGGTGGATGTCGTGTACCGGCGGGTCGAATCCGATGATGGCGATCGGTTTGAAGATGGGTGCCTCGAACCGGGGCAGCACGACCGGGAAATCGTCCCGGGAACGGTCCGCCGAGAGCCGTGGGTCGGAGAGGAGACTTCTTGCCGTGGCATGTCCGGTGACCATCCATATCGACGATCCGTCCCACAGCGACACTCTGTGCAGCGGTCCGCTCCGGCCGATTTCCTGATATCCGGGGGACGGTTGATAAGGACAGGCTCTGTCCTGGGGATAAGAGAGCACGACGTGTTTCCCTTCCGTCGTTTTCGGCGTTCAGTCGTGTTCGGCGTTCGGCCGGACTCCCGTGAGGACGGCCCGTTTCTCCGGGGTCGCCCCCGGCCGCCCCCACCACCGCATCCCCGGCTCCTCCACCAGCCGGTACAGCGCCCAGGCCAGCAGCGTGGTGAGGGCGAACAGCGCCGCCAACAGGCCCGTCGCCGGCACCACGTCCCAGGACCGTCCGCTGCCGAGGGCGACGTGGACGTACGCGAGGACCAGGAAGTGCACGAGGTAGGAGGCGTAGGACACCGTCCCCAGCCACTGCGGGACGGGGCCGCGGAACGGGGAGAACCCGCCGCGCAGGTCGGCCGTGGCCACCGCCGGGATGAGCAGCGCCAGCGGGACGACGATGGTCGCGGTCAGGCTGTACACGCCGGGGAACTGGGACACCTGGACGGCGAAGCCGAGGGCGAGCAGTCCGAGGGCGGGCACCGGTCCGAGGCGAATCCAGCCGCCGGTGCGCACGATGCGGGCCATGACGATGCCGAGCGTGAAGTCCAGGGCCCGCACGGGCGGGAAGGACACCAGGAACCAGTTCTGGGTGAGCGACATGTCCTGCCCCGGCAGCTTCGGCGTGCCGGGCAGCCAGGCGTGCGCGAGAGCGGGCAGCAGCATGACGACCCCGGCGAGGGCGCCGGCCGCCCACCACAGGCGGTGCGCGGGGATGCGCCGGACGAGGGCGTACAGCAGCGGGAACGCGAGGTAGAACAGCAGGTCGCAGGCGAGCGACCAGGTGACCACGTTGATCGAGAGGATGAGGTCGAGGCGGGGGTACCAGGTGTGCACCAGGAAGAGGCTGGGCAGCAGCTTGACGAGGTCCACGGACTGTCCGGCCCACAGCGCGAGGCCGAGGGCGGCGGTCCAGGTCACGACGTGGTTGGGGTAGACCTTGGCCAGGCGGCGGCGCCAGAACCGGCCGGCGGGCTGTCCCTCCCGGACCGACCAGGTGAGGACGAAGCCGCTGAGGACGAAGAAGAACTCCACCCCGAGCCAGCCGATCGCGAAGGCGTAGGGCCGCAGCGTCGCCTCGACGTCCGGGTGGAAGTAGCCGAGGACGAAGGAGTGGCAGAGGAAGACCAGGAAGGCCGCGGCGAAGCGCATTCCGGTGAGGGACGGGAGTCTCGCGGGCTCCACGGGCTGGGGTGGCATGCTGTCGTCTCTTCTCTTCTCGTCTCTCCGGGCGGGTCAGTCGGGGGACGGGCCCTCGGTGATGTCGATGGCGCGTGCCGGGCACAGGTAGGCGGCCTTGCGGGCCCTGTCCTGGTGCTCCGGCGCGGGGGTGGGGGTGAGCAGGACGACGAGCCCCTCGTCGTCCTGGTCGAACACCTCGGGGAGGGTGGCCATGCAGCGGCCCCCGCTGATGCAGGACTCCCGGTCGGCGTGCAGCCGCATCGCGGTCACCACTCGACGGGCAGGGACAGCACGCGCTGCACGGTGCCCGCGCCGAGGATCGGGAGCTGGTCCACGTCTCCGACGAGCCGCATGCCGGGGATGCGGGTGAGCAGTTCCCGGAAGGCGATCTCCAGTTCGAGGCGGGCGAGGTTCTGGCCGAGGCACTGGTGGATGCCGAAGCCGAAGGTCACGTGGTGGGTGTCGGGGCGCAGGACGTCGAAGTCGTCGGGCCGCTGGTGGAACTTCTCGTCCCGGTTGGCGAGCGTGCCGGAGACGAGGACGCCCTCGCCCTCGCGGATGAGGTGCCCGGCGATCTCGATGTCGCCCTTGGCGATGCGGGTGGCGACGAGGTCGGTGGTGGCGATGTAGCGCAGGAGTTCCTCGACGGCGCCGGGCAGCCGGTCGCGGTCCTCGTGGAGCCTGGCGAGCTGTTCGGGGTGTTCGAGGAGGGTGATGACGCCGAGGGCCAGGGACGAGGAGGTCGTCTCGTGGGCGGCGATGAGCAGGACGAGGGCGATGGAGACGAGTTCCGCGTGCCCGATGTCGCCGGTGAGGACGCGTTCGGTGACGAGCTGTCCGAGGAGGCCCTCGGTGGGGGCCTTGATCTGCTGGGTGACCAGGCCGTCGATGTAGTCGACGAGGTTCTGCGCGGCGCTCGCCGACTCCTCCTCGGTGCCGAGCATCACCTTGCCGCTGGACTCCTGGAAGAACTCGTGGTCCTCGTAGGGCACGCCGAGGTGACGGCAGATCACGAGGGACGGCAGCGGTACGGCGAGCAGCGGGATGAGGTCGGCCGGCGGCCCCTGGGCGATGATCCGGTCGACGAATCCGGAGACGATCTTCTCGATCTCGGGCCGCATCCGGCGTACCTGTCTGAGGCTGAAGTGCGGGTTGAGGTAGCGCCGGTAGGTGTCGTGCTCGGGCGGGTCCATCGCGATCAGGGCGAGGCTGCGGGCGATCTGGGAGCGGAACCGGGGGGCGACGATGGGGAATCCGGGGTGGGTGCGCAGCGAGGAGAGGTTGGGGTGGGTGAGGATCTCCCGGGATTCCTGGTATCCGGTGACCATCCAGGCTTCCCGGCCGTCGAAAAGGGTGACTTTGAGGACCGGTCCCGATTCGGCTATCTCCCGGTATCCGGCGGGGGGCTGATAGGGGCAGGTGCGCGGCTGGGGATAGGGCGGGGCTTCTGCCATTCCTTCTCGTCCTTAGAACGGGTGCGGAACGCGGGAATTCCGACGGTTTTCGGGCCGTGGGAGTTCGACGCTAGGGAGCACCGAAGCGGTGGGCAAGCGCGGTTAAGCGGCGCTTCAGAACGGCTTTCGTCCGGTTCGGTGCCGGCGGGGAACGGCGGCGAGGAGCGCGCTGGTGTAGGGGTGGCGCGGGGAACGGAAGACCTGCTCGGCCGGTCCTTCCTCGACGATCCGGCCGTCCTTCATGACGGCGACGCGGTGGCTGAGGCGCCGGACGACGCCGAGGTCGTGCGAGATGAACACGTAGGCCACGCCGAGGCGTTCCTGGATGTCGACGAGGACGTCGAGGACCTGGGCCTGGACGGAGGCGTCGAGGGCGGAGACGGGTTCGTCGCAGACGACGACGTCGGGGCGGGGGGCCAGCGCGCGGGCGATGGCGAGGCGCTGCCGCTGGCCGCCGGACAGGTCGCGGGCCCTGCGTTCCAGGATGCCGGGGTCGAGGCCGACGTGCTCCAGCAACTGTGTGACGCGGGCGGCGCGTTCGGCGCGCGGGGTGCGGGCCGCCCGGAGGGGTTCCTCGATCAGCTGCCGCGCGGTGTAGCGGGGGTCGAAGGAGCCGAGGGGGTACTGGTGGATCATCTGGACGCGGCGGCGGGCGGCGCGCAGGTCGGCGCCGGTGCGTTCGGTCCAGGTGCGGCCGTCGAGGGCGACGCGGCCGGTGTCCGGGGGGACGAGCCCCATCAGCATCCGGCCGACGGTGGTCTTCCCGGAGCCGGATTCCCCGACGACGCCGAGGGTTTCACCGGCGTGCACGGTCAGCGACACCCCGTCGACGGCGGTGAGTTCGGGCCGGCCGGGCAGCCGGTAGCGCTTGACCAGGTCGTCGGCGCGCAGCAGCGCCGGCGCGGGGGCGGGGGCGGCCCGGATCTCGTCGCCGGGGACGGCGGCGACCAGGGCGCGGGTGTAGGGGTGGCCGGGCGCGGTGAGGAGCTGCCGGGCGGGGCCTTCCTCGACGAACCGGCCGTCGCGCATGACGTGGACGCGGTCGGCGAGTTCACCGACGACGCCGAGGTCGTGGCTGATGAGCAGGACGGCGGTGCCCTGGCGGGCGTGGGCGCGCAGCAGGCGCAGGATCTGCTGCTGGACGGTGGCGTCGAGGGCGGTGGTGGGTTCGTCGGCGATGAGCAGGTCGGGGCGGGCGGCGAGCGCGGAGGCGATGAGGGCGCGCTGGCGCAGTCCGCCGGAGAGCTGGTGGGGGTACTGGGCGGCTCGGGTGGCGGGTTCGGGGACGCCGGCCGCTGTGAGGAGGCGTTCGACCTCGTGCCGGATCTCTGGGCGGGGGACGGTGCGGTGTTCGCGCAGGGGTTCGGCGACCTCGGCGCCGACGCGGCGCAGCGGGTCCAGGGAGCCGAGGGCGTCCTGGAGGACGAAGCCGATGCGCCGGCCGCGCAGGGCGCGCAGCCGCCGGTTGTCGAGTCCGCGCAGGTCGGTGCCGTCGAAGGCCAGGGTGGTGGCCCGGATCTCGGCGCCGTCGCCGGCGAGGCCGACGAGGCTGCGGGCGGTGACGCTCTTGCCGGAGCCGGACTCGCCGACGACGGCGACGATCTCGCCCCGCGCCACGGTGAAGGACACCCCGCGCACGGCCTCCACGCGCCGGCGTCCGCGCCCGAAGGCGACGACGAGGTCCTCGACGCGGACCAGGTCGGTGTCGGTCCCGTTCCCTTGCGCGGGGGCGGCGGGGGCGGTGCGGGGCTCGGTGTTCACAGGGTGCTCCCGTCGACGGTGCGCTGGAGGTGGCGGCCGACCGTCGTGACGGCGAGGACGGTGAGGGTGATGGCGGCGCCGGGGAAGGCGGCCGGCCACCAGGCGACGGCGAGGAACTCCCGGCTCCCGGCGAGCATCGCGCCCCACTCGGCGGTGGGGGGCTGCGGGCCGAGGCCGACGAAGCTGAGGCTGGAGCTGGCGACGATCATCGCGCCCAGGGAGACGGTGCCGAGCGCCAGGACCGGCCCGAGCGTGTGCGGCAGGATGTGCCGGATCACCACCTGGGTGCGGGTCCAGCCGAACCCGTACGCGCTCTCCACGTACTCCCGGCCGCGCAGGGAGATGACCTGGGCGCGGGCGACGCGGGCGAAGCCGGGCAGGGACACGACGGCCAGGCCGATGGTGGCGGTGCCCGATCCGGGGCCGAGGACGGCGACGACCAGGAAGACCAGGAGGAGTCCGGGCACGGACAGCACGACGTCGAGGAGCCGGCCGATGACCTGGTCGGCGAACCGGCCGAGCTGGGCGGCGGCGACCCCCACGAGCGTGCCGCCGGCCAGTGCGAGGGCCACCGCGCCGACGCCGATGAGCAGCGACGGCCGGACCCCGTACACGATCCGGGCGTACAGGTCGCGGCCGTTCTGGTCGGTGCCGAGCCAGTGGCCCGCGTCGGGGGGCCGCAGGAGGGCGTCGATGTCGGCGGCGTCGGGGTCGACGGCGGTGAACAGGGAGGGGAACGCGGCCATGGCGAGCAGGACGGCGAGGACAGTCACGCCGATCCACAGGCCGGTGCGGCGGGGTCGGGTCATGCCGGCCTCCCGGTGTCGCGGGTCCGCGGGTCGACGAGCCACTGGAGGGCGTCGACGAGGATGTTGGCGAGGACGTACACGGCGGCGGCGAACAGCACGAGCGCGATGACGACGGGCATGTCCTTGTTCTGCACGGCGGACAGCAGGAGCCGTCCGACGCCCTGCCGGGAGAACACGATCTCGATGATGACGGCGCCGCCGATCAGGGAGCCGGTGATCCAGCCCATGAGCGTGATCGCCGGGAGCAGGGCGTGCCGCAGCACGTGCCGTAGGCGCAGGGCGAGTTCGCCGATGCCGCGCGCTCTGGCGGTCACCACGAAGGGTTCGTCCAGGGTGCGCAGGAGCCCTTCGCGCAGGACCTGGGCGACGACGGCGGTGGGCGCGGCGGCGAGCGCGAGGGTGGGCAGGACGAGTCCGGCGGGGCCGGTCGAGCCGATGGTGGGGAACCAGCGCAGGGTGAAGGAGAAGACGGTGAGCAGGAGCAGGCCGAGCCAGAACGGCGGCAGGGCGACGACGACGGATTCGGCGCCGGCGAACAGGGTCCGTACCCAGCGGCGACGGCTCGCGCCGAGGACGGCGAGGACGACGGAGCCGGCGGCGGTGACGAGCAGGGTGGACAGGATCAGGGCGAGGGTGTCGGGGAGTTGGGAGCCGATGGCGTCCCACACGGGTTGCCGCAGGACGTAGGAGTCGCCGAGGTCGCCGCGCGCGATGCGGCCGAGGTAGTCGAGGTACTGGACGAGGAGCGGGTCGTCCAGGTGGTACTGGGCGGTGATCTCGGCGCGGGTGGCGGGGGTCACGCTGGTTCCGGCGAGCAGGACGTCCGCAGTGCTGCCGGGCATGACCTGGAGGAGCAGGAAGGTGACGGTGACCGCGCCCCACAGGACGGCGACGGAGCCGGCCGCGCGGGCGAGGACGAGCAGCGCGAGGCGGGAGCGCCGGTCCCGGTCCCCGGCGGTGTCGCGGGGAGCGGGACCTGCGGTCACGAGGCCAGCCACAGCGGGTACAGGTCGACGGAGCCGTCGGCGGTGAAGCCGACGCCTTGTACGGCGGTGCGGGCGGCGAAGGTGGAGACGGGCGAGTAGACCGGCAGGACCGCGGCGTCGGCGGTGACGCGGCGCTGTACCTCGCCGTAGATCCGCAGTTCCTGCGTGCGGCCGGTGGCGCGCTGTGCCTCGGTGAAGAGGCGTTCCACGGCCGGGTTGTCGTAGCGGGCCATGTTGTTGCTGATGCCGCGGGCCGGGGTGGGGATGTTCTCCTTGCCGAACAGGACGCGCAGGACGTCGGGGCTGGGTGAGGAGAAGCTGGTGTCGATGATCTCGTAGTCGCCGGCGAGGAGCCGTTCGACGAAGGTGCCGCCGTCGACGTTCTCCTCGACGAACTCGACGCCGAGTTGCTTGGCGGCGGCCTGGATCTGCACGGCAAGGTTGGTGATCGACGGGTCGGACCACAGGTGCCGCACGCGCAGCCGCTCGCCGTTCTTGGTGCGGTAGCCCTGGGAGTCGCGTCCGGTCCAGCCGGCGGTGTCGAGGAGGCGGGCGGCCTCGGCGGGGTCGTAGGCGTAGGCGGCGGCCTGGGAGGCGTCGTAGCCGGGGGTGGTGTCGGAGAGGGGGCCCTTGGCGGAGGGGTACTGGCCGAAGTTGACGCGCTGGGCGATGGTGGACCAGTCGATGCCCGCGCGCAGCGCCTTGCGTACGGAGACGTCGGCGAGGACGCCGGTGGCCGTGTTGGGCCAGTAGCTGTAGTTGGCGCCGGGGAAGCTCGACTTGTGCAGGGTGAAGCCGGGGGTGTGCGCCAGTTGCTTGGTGCTGGTGGCGTCGAGTCCGGTGGCGGCGTCGAGCTGGCCGCTGGTGAGGGCGCCGGAGCGGGCGGCGTTGTCGGGGACGACCTGGACCTGGATGGCGTCGAGGTGGGCGGGGCCGGAGTGGCCGGCGGACTTGGGGGCCCAGGCGTAGGCGGGATTCTTGGTGTAGTCGATGCCTTTCTGCGTGACGAGTCCGCCGGTGGTGCGGAACGGGCCGGTGCCGACGATCCTCTTGCACAGGGCGGAGGGTGAGCCCTTGAGGGTGGCCGGTGACTCGATGCCGAGGTTGGGCTGGGCGAGCGTGCCGAGGAACCCCGCGTCGGGCCGCTTCAGCCTGATCTCGGCGGTGTGCGCGTCGACGGCCCGGGAGGATCGGTACGCCGAGATCAGGCTGGAGGCGAGGAGTGACTTGGTGGCGGGGGCGACGACGTGGTCGAGGTTGGCGACCACGGCGGAGGCGTCGAACCTGGTGCCGTCGGTGAAGGTGACGTCGTCGCGGAGGGTGAGCGTGTAGGTGAGGCCGTCGGGTGAGATCGTCCAGCTCTTGGCGAGCCAGGGTTCGAAGGCGCCCTTCGCCGTCTGGTGCACCAGGGAGTCGAGGATCGGTCTGGCCAGCAGCCGGGACGCCTCGGTGGGGCTCTGGTGGGGGTCGAGGCACTCGGGTTCCTTGGCGATGGCGACGCGCAGGGTGCCGCCGTCGCGTGGCGGGCCGTCGACGGCGCCGCCGCCCGTGCCGTCGCCGCCCGCCGAGCAGGCGGTCATCAGCATCGTCAGCAGGGCGGTGGTGCCCGCTGCCAGCGTGGCCGGTCTCCTGGTCCCTGTCCCCGTACCCCGGTGCATGGTCCTCCTCGTCGCGTGCTCTGTGGCTTTCGGTCAGCCACAGTGCACGGCCGGCCTAAAGCCGGTCTGAACGCGAGGAGTTCGGGCCTGTCCGGGGCGGGCGGGCTCAGAGCGAGGCGGCGATCTTCGCGACGAGTTCGTAGGACCGAATCCGGGCCTCGTGGTCGGGTACCTGTGTGAGGACGAAGAGTTCGTCGGCCCGGGTCGCCGCGACGAACTCGCCGAGGCGCGGGGTGATCCGCTCGGGTGAGCCGACGAACTGCGGGTCGATGCGCGAGCGCAGGAAGGTCTGCTCGGCGGGGCCGAAGGTGTGCGCGGCGGTCTCCTCCTCCGTCGGCAGCACGCCCTGCGGGTCGACCGTCCGCATCCGGATCTGGCCGTGGACGAAGGCGTTCGCGAGCCGGTGGGCGCGCTCGTCGCTGTCGTTGACGACCGCTATCACCGCGACGCAGGCGTGCGGTACGGGCTGTCCGGGGACGGCCCGGAAGGCGTCCCGGTAGGCGGCGAGGGCCTCGGGCGCCCCGGCGCCGACGATGGCGTGGGCGTACACGTACGGCAGCCCGGCCCGGCCGGCGTGGACGGCGCTGGCGACGCTGGAGCCGACGAGCCAGAAGCGGGGCGGGGTCTCGGGTTCGGGGACGGCCCGCACGCCCTGGTGGCCGCCGTCGAAGTAGCCGCGGAGCTCTTCGAGCTGGGCGTCGAAGCCTTGGCGGCGGGGGTCGCCGAGGCGGGCGGCGGAGGCGGGTGAGCCGCCGGTGGCGCGGCCGAGTCCGAGGTCGACGCGGCCGGGGAAGAGGCTGGCGAGGACGCCGAACTGTTCGGCGACGGCGAGGGCGGAGTGGTTGGCGAGGAGGACCGCGCCGGAGCCCACGGTCAGGGTGCGGGTGGCGGCCAGGACGGGCCCGGCGAGGACGGCGGGGCTGGAGGTGGCGAGGGCGGGGGTGCTGTGGTGTTCGGCCACCCAGTAGCGCCGGTAGCCGAACCCCTCCACCGCCTTGGCGAGGTCGACGGAGCGGCGCAGCGCGTCGCCGGGTGTGTCGCCCCGCCAGACGGGGACCGTGTCGTGCACCGAAATCGCGATTCCCTCGGCCAACGGGATCTCCTCCTCCTTTTCGGGCGGTCGCCGTGCGCCGTCGGCACTGTCCTGAGGCGACCTCATGTTCTACGGCCAGTTAAGTCGAGGGTCCCTCAGGTTGTCAACGTGGCGGCCACGGCGGCGGGGACGAGGCCGTCCGCCGCGTCCAGGACCAGATGGCCGGGAACCTCGACGAGCGTCTCCAGCCGGTGCGTGAACGCCGTCTCCTCGCCCTCATGGGGCAGCGCGGTGAAGCCGTAGTGCGGGTAGAGGTCCGCGACCTTGGCGTTCTTCGCCGTCGGCCGGAACCGGCCGCGCACCTCGGCGAAACCCGCCCCCCGCGCCCGGTCGAGCAGCGCCGCGAGGCACGCCTGCTCGATGCCCCGGGCGAACACTCGGCAGCTGAGCAGCATGTTCTCCACGTGCAGGACCCGCCCCTCGGCCCGCAGGAAGACCGCTCCGACGATCCCGTTGCCCCCGAACCGGTCCCCCGACTCCAGCACCAGCACCCGGGTCCGCGCACCGGCCGCACGCACCCGTACCTCCTCGGCCGACAGGCGCCGCGTGGTCAGGTTGAACTGGTTCGTCCGCAGGGTCAGCTGGGCGACGCGCGGGATCTCCGCCGGGGTCACCGGCGCCAGCCGGACCGTCACCCCGAGCCCGGCCAGGAACCCCGCCGCCCCGCCGGCCGCGGAGAGGAACTCCGTGCGCGCCGACTCCTCCCGGTAGCGGCGGGTGCGGACCCGGTCCTCCGAGGTGACCTCGGTGACGGTGAACCAGCCGTCCGCGAGCAGCCGCGTCACGTGCAGCGCCGGGTCGCCGTCCAGCGGGATCACGGTCGTCTCGGGCAGCTCCGCGCTCACCGCCGCGCACTCGCGGAGGCTGTCGTCGGCGAACACCACGCTGTCGCCGCCCAGGTTGAGCCCCGTGGACAGCGCGCGCAAGGACTCCGGCTTGGGCTGCCAGCCGGCGAGTATCCGCACGAAGTCGTCCTCCCGCACCCGCAGATCGGGGTGGTCGCGCAGCGCCGCCACCACCGTGTCCCGGTCGTTCTTGGTGACCGCCGCGAGCAGCACGCCCTGCGCCTGGAGCTGTTTCACCACGCCCTGGAAACGGTGGAACGCCTCACCCCGGCGGCCGTGGGCCACCTCGATGCCCGCCACCCCGTCGTCGCCGAGGACCCCGCCCCACAGCGTGTCGTCGAGGTCCACCGCCAGCACCTTCTTGGCCCGGCCGGTCAACGCCCGCACCAGGTGGCCGAGTTCGCGGGCGTAGGAGGCGAGGAAGGCGTCGGAGAGGTGGGCGCCCGCGTACGTGTCGAAGCGGGGGTCGGCCAGGTCGACCGGGTCGCCGAGCAGCGGGTCGACGTCGACCGTCAGGACGCGGCCGGCGCCCCCGCCCTCGCCCTCGCCCTCGCCCTCGCCGAAACCGAGACCGAGGCCCAGGCCCAGGCCCAGGCCGAGTTCGAGGAGTTCCGCGTTGGCCCTGCGCCACGCCGCGCCGAGCCGTCCCCGGGCCGACAGGTCGAGGAGCTGGGCCTGCTGGAGCCTCGGCAGCGGCAGGGTGTTGAGGACCAGGGTGCCCGGGGTGCGGGCGGTGAACCCGGTCGCGAGGTCGCGCCAGAGGGCGAGCTTGCGGTCCAGCACGGCGGCCACGTCCCGCGCGGTGAACGGCACGGGCACCTCGTCGAAGACCGTCGTGTGGTCCAGGACGCACACCGTGACGTCGGCCGGTGCGCGGTGCAGGGAACTCGCCGGATCGCCGAGTTCACGGACGTACGAACCGAAGTCGGTCAGCCGTACCTCGGGCAGGAAGCCGTGGCGGGACAGCTCGGCGACGAGGGCGGTGCGCAGGGCCTCCAGGGTGCCCGCGCCGGTCAGGGCGACGGTGACGGAGGGCAGGGCGGGGTGGTGGGCGCGGGCCCGGCCCAGGTCGGTTCCGGCGAGCAGACGGGCCGCGCGGGCGAGGTCGGCCCGGTCCAGTACGGACAGGAGGGGGGCCACCTGGTCGAAGTGGCGGGCCAGGCCGCCGTCGCGGTGCAGGGCGCGCAGGGTCTCCAGCGCGGGGGTGGCGGTCATCGGACGGTCTCCGGGGTGCGGGAGGTGAGCGATTCGACGAGGTGGGTGGCGAGCGCGTGCGCGGTGCGGTGTTCCAGGACGACACCGGCCCGCAGCTCCGCGCCGGTCTCGCGGCCCAGGCGTGCCGCGATCTCCAGGGAGCCGAAGGAGGTGATGCCGATCTCGGTGAGGTCGTCGGCGGGGGCGACCTCGCCCGGGGCGTGTCCGAGGGCGGCACAGACCGCGTCGAGGACGTGGGCGAGGACGAGGCCGTACCGCTCGCCCTCGGGTACTTGACGGAGCGTCAGGGTGTCCTCGGCCGGTGCGGCGGGGGGCGCCACCGGGTCCTGCGGTGCGGGGGTGCGGTGCAGCCAGTACGGGCGGTGCTGGAAGGGGTAGACGGGGACAAGGGCGGGGTCGGCGGCCGGACCGGGGCCGAGCAGCCGGTCCCAGTCGACGCGGACACCCCGGCAGTGCGCCTGGGCGACGGCCCGCACGACGGACCGGGCCTCGGCCGCGGGATGCCGGATCAGCGGGATCACGGCGACGGAGTCACGCCGGTCGGCGAGGCAGTCCGCGATCATCCCGGTCATGGTGGTGTCGGGGCCGATCTCGACGAACGTGTCGACGCCCAGGGCGTACAGGGCCTCCACCCCGTCGTGGAAGCGGACGGTGCCGCGCACCTGCGCCGACCAGCGGCCCGGGGCGGACAGCTCGGCCCGGTCGACGACGGCGCCGGCCCGGTTCCCCACGAGGGGGACGCGCGGCTCACGCACGGCGAGCCCGGACGCCGCCTCGTCGACCGCGGCCAGCACGGACGCCATGTGCGGGGAGTGAAAGGCGTGACTCACCTTCAGCGCCTTCGTACGCGCCCCCTGTCCCCGCCACACGGCGGCGAGCCGGCGTACGGCGTCGGCGTCCCCGGAGACGACCGTCGAGCGCGGCCCGTTCACCGCTGCCACGTCCACGGCTCCCCCGGACTGCGCGAGCGAGGCCCTGACCTCCGCCTCGGAGGCCCGGATCGCCACCATGCCGCCGCCGGTCGGCGCGTCCTGCATCGCACGGGCGCGGGCGGTCACGAGCCGGGCGGCGTCGTCGAGCCCCAGGGCCCCGCCGGCGTACGCGGCGCTCAGTTCGCCGATGGAGTGCCCGAGCAGCGCGGCCGGTACGAGACCGAAGGACTCGGCGAGCCGGGCCAGGGCCGCCTGGACGGCGAACAGCGCCGGCTGGGTGTACTCGGTGCGCTCCAGGAGCCCCGCGTTCGGCGTGCCGGGCGCGGCGAGGACGACGTCCCGCAGCGCGGGCTCCTGGTTGCCGCCGCCGCGCGCCGCGTCCAGCGCGGCGCACACGGTGTCGAAGGTCTCGGCGTAGACCGGGAAGCCCCGGTACAGCTCGCCGCCCATCCCGGCTCGCTGCGTGCCCTGCCCGCTGAAGACGAACGCCACCTTGGGAGCGGGCCGGGCGGCGGTGACGGCCACGGACACGCCGGCGAGCGCGTCGAGTTCGCGGGCGAGCTCCGCCGCGTCGGCCCCGACCGCGGCGGCCCGGTACGGGAACGCGGTGCGCTGCCGGACGAGCGAGCGGGCGACGGCCGCCCACTCCCCCGGGTGGTCCGGCCGTTCGGCGAGGAGGTCCCGCAGCCGCCGCGCCTGCGCCCGTACGGCGTCGGCGCTCTTGCCGGACACGGTCCACACGACGGGCGCCTCGGCCGGAGCGGTCGCCGGCTCCGGCGCGGGTTCCTGCGGGTACTCCTCGACCAGGACGTGGGCGTTGGTGCCGCTGATGCCGAACGAGGAGACGCCTGCGCGGCGCGGGCCGTCGGCGGGTGCGGGCCAGGGGCGGGCGGAGTTCAGGAGGGTGACGCGGTCGCGGGGCCAGTCGACGTACTCGGAGGGGTCGTCGGCGTGGAGGGTCGCAGGCAGGACGCGGTGGCGCAGGGCCTGGATCGTCTTGATGACCCCGGCGACCCCGGCGGCGGCCTGGGTGTGCCCGATGTTGGACTTCACCGAGCCGATGTGCAGAGGGGTGCTGCGGGCGGGGTCGTCGCCGTACGCGGCGATGAGGGCGGTCGCCTCGATCGGGTCGCCGAGGGCCGTGCCGGTGCCGTGAGCCTCCACCGCGTCGACGGCGGCGGCGGGGATGCCGGCGCTGCGCAGGGCCGCCTCGATCACCTTGCGCTGGGCGGCGCCGTTCGGTGCGGTGAGGCCGTTGCTGGCGCCGTCGGAGTTGATCGCCGAGCCGGCGAGGAGGGCGAGCACCGGGTGTCCTGAGCGGCGTGCGTCGGAGAGGCGTGCCAGGACGAGCAGGCCCGCCCCCTCCCCGAAGCCGGTGCCGTCCGCGCCTTTGGCGAACGCCTTGCAGCGGCCGTCGGCCGCGAGGCCGCCCTGTGCCGCGAAGTCGGTGAAGACCCGGGGGGTGGCCATCACCGTCACCCCGCCCGCGAGCGCCAGGTCGCATTCGCCCCGGCGCAGGGACTCGGCGGCGAGGTGCAGGGCGACCAGCGAGGACGAGCAGGCGGTGTCGACGGTCAGCGCGGGGCCCTCGAAGCCGAAGGTGTGCGCGAGCCGTCCGGAGACGAGGCTCGCGGCGTTGCCGGTCATCAGATGGCCCTCGATGCCTGCGGGCACGGTGCCGGGCGGGGGCGCGTACTCCTGGTAGATCGCCCCCACGAACACCCCGGTGCGGCTTCCCCGCAGGTCGCCGGGGAGGGTGCCGGTCCGCTCCAGCGCCTCCCAGGACAGTTCGAGGAGCTGCCGGTGCTGCGGGTCCATCGCCACGGCCTCGTGGGGTCCGATGCCGAAGAAACCGGCGTCGAACCCGGCCGCGTCGTCGAGGAATCCGCCGGTGTGCGCGTGCTCCAGCGCGGCGGGGTCCCAGCCCCGGTCGAGGGGTGGTCCGCCGACGGTGTCGACGCCGTCGGCGACCACGCGCCACAGGTCCTCGGGCGAACGTACGCCGCCCGGGTAGCGGCAGGCCATGGAGAGCACGGCCACCGGTTCGCGGTACGCGGCGAGCCGTGCCTCGCGCTCCGCCGACTCGGCTTTCAGCCGGGCGAGTTCGTTCGTCGTCCACCGGAGATACTCGACGAGTTTCTGCTCGTCGGCCATGGCTGGGCCCCCGCTCTGGCTCGGTCAGGATCGGAATTCGGAGTCGATGAAACGGAAGAGGTCCTCGGCGGTCGCCGGGGCCTCGCCGGTCCGCGCCGACGCCTCGGCCGGGTCGGTTCCGCCGCCGGGCTCCGACGCGGGCTCGGGCTCGGTCTCGGGGAGCAGTCGGTCGAGCAGGTGGTCGGCGAGCGCGGCCGGTGTCGGGTGGTCGAAGACCAGGGTGGCGGGCAGCCGCAGTCCGGTCGCCCGGCCGAGCCGGTTGCGCAGTTCGACGGCGGTGAGCGAGTCGAAGCCGAGTTCCTTGAAGCTGCGCCCGCCGCTGTCCGCTCTGTCTGCTGTGTCCGCCGCGTCCGTGCCGGGCGCTCGGCCGAGGACGGTGGCGATGTGCCGGAAGACGGTGTCCGCCACGAGGTGGCGCCGCCGTTCCGGTTCCGTGGCGGCGAGCAGCGCGGGCAGTCCGTCCCCGGTGGGGGTCTCGGTGCCGGGCGCGTGCTCCGCCGTCCGCCGCCGGACGAGCGAGCGCAGGACGGGCGCGAGGTCGGCGTCCCTCGTGAGCCGGGCGGTGTCGAGGCGTACGGCGGCGAGGGCGGGTTCGCCCGCCTCCAGGGCCGCGTCCAGCAGGGCGAGGCCGCGCGCCGGGGACATCGGGAGCAGACCGCCTCGGGTCATCCTGAGCCGGTCGGCGGCGGACAGTCCGCCGGTCATGGCGCTGTCCGACCGCCACAGGCCCCAGGCGACGGAGGTGGCCGGCAGACCCGCTCTCCCCCTCGCCGCGGCGAGGGTGTCGAGGTGGACGTTGGCGGCGGCGTACGCGCCCTGTCCCGCGCTGCCGACGAGTCCGGCGGCGGAGGAGAACAGGACGAACGCGGCGAGGTCGGCGTCCCTCGTGAGCCGGTCGAGGTGCCGTGCTCCGTCGGCCTTGGGCCGCAGCACCGCGTCGAGGCGGGCCGGGTCGAGGGTGCGCAGTGTCGCGTCGTCGAGGACGCCGGCGGCGTGCACCACCGCCGTCAGCGGGTGCTCGGCGGGGATGCCGGCGAGCAGCCGGGCGACGGCCGTCTCGTCCGCGATGTCGGCGGCGACCGAGGTGATCTCGGCGCCGAGCGCGGTGAGTTCCTCGTGCAGCCGCAGGTCGTCCGGGGTGTGCGCGCCCCGGCGGCCGACCAGCAGCAGGTGCCGGGCGCGGTGCCGGGTCGCGAGGTGCCGGGCGACGAGTCGGCCGACGCCGCCGTACGCGCCGGTGATCAGGGTGGTGCCGGCCGGGTCGAGCGGCCGGGGGACGGTCAGCGCGACCTTGCCGGTGTGCCGGGCGAGGCTGAGGTGGCGCAGGGCCTGCGGGGCCCGGGCCACGTCCCAGGCGGTGACGGGGAGCGGAGTCAGCACGCCGGTCCGGAAGAGGTGGACGAGGTCGCAGAGCATCTCCTGGATGCGGTCGGGGCCGGCCTCCATGAGGTCGAACGACCGGTAGCCCACCCCGTGTTCGGCCCGGACGGCGAAGGCGCCGCGCAGATCGGTCTTCCCCATCTCGACGAACCGGCCGTCGGGGACGAGGAGTCGCAGCGAGGCGTCGACGAACTCCCCCGCGAGGGAGTTCAGGACGATGTCGACGCCCCGCCCGCCGGTCGCGGCGCGGACCGCCGGTACGAAGGAGAGGTCGCGGGAGTTCCCGATCCGCTCGGCGGGGAGGCCGGCCGCCTCGACGGCCGGGTGTTTGCCGGGGCTCGCGGTGCCGAAGACGTGCAGCCCCCAGTGGCGGGCGAGCTGGATCGCCGCGCCGCCGACCCCGCCGGCGGCCGAGTGCACGAGCAGCCACTGTCCCGGCCGGGCGTCGGCGAGGTCGCCGAGGGCGTAGTAGGCGGTGAGGAACACGGCGGGGACGGTGGCGGCCTGCGCGAAGCCGAGCCCTTCGGGGAGGTGCGTGAGGAGCCGGTGGTCGGTGACCGCGACCGGTCCGATGCCCCCGGAGACCAGCCCCATCACCCGGTCGCCGGGGGCCAGGCCGGTCACCGCCCTGCCGGTGGCCAGGACCACCCCGGCGGCCTCGGTGCCGAGTTCGGCCTCGCCCGGGTACATACCGAGCGCGAGCATGGCGTCCCGGAAGTTCAGCCCGGCGGCACGCACGGCGATCCGCACCTCGGTGTCCCCGAGCGGCTCCTCGGGCACGGGACGGCGGACCAGGTCGTCGACGACTCCGCTGCCGCCGGTCGCCAGCCGCCAGTTCCCGTCGGGGACGACGTCGGGCGCGGGCCGGTGGGGGTGGAGCCGGGGGACGAGGAACTCGCCGCCCCTCAGGGCGAGTTGGCTCTCACCGGTGGCCAGGGCGCGCGCCGGGGCGTCCGCTTGCGGTGCGGGGTGCGTGTCGACGAGGACGACCCGGCCCGGTTCCTCCGACTGGACGCTGCGGACCAGACCCCACACCGCGCCCCCGACCGGCCCGGCGACCCCCTCGCCGGGCACGGCTTCGACGGCCCGGCGGGTGTGGACGACGAACCGGACCGGGTCCAGCCGGGGTTCGGCGAGACCCGCGCGCAGCACGTCCGCGACGGTGGCCAAGGTGGTGCGCAGGGTCTCCGGGCTGTCGTCGGTGAGGTCGGGCAGGGGCAGGACAACGGCGTCGGGCGGGGCATCGCCCGAGTCGAGTGCGGCGAGCACGGCGTCGAGGCCGGGACGGGCCGTGGAGCCCAGCTCCCACACCTGCGGAAGGGCGTCCGAGGACTCGGCGCACGCCTCCCACCCGAGCACGTACAGCGGGTCCGTCAGGAGCGGTTCGGCGACGCGGAACACCACGGCGTCGAGGTCCGCCACGGGTGTGCCGTCCTGGTCGGTCAGGGCGACCGTCACCGTGTCCTCGCCGGTGCGGCGCAGGCGGACGCGGACCCGGTCCGGTGCGGCGGAGTGGCGTTGCAGGCCGCGCCAGGCGAAGGGCAGGCGGACCGCGCCGTCGTCCGGGAAGAGGCCGGCGACGCCGGAGGCGTGCAGGGCCGCGTCGAGCAGCGTCGGGGCGATCCGGAACGCGCCGTCGAGGGCGGGGGTGAGGGCCAGTTCGGCGTGGACCTCGTCGCCGGTCCGCCAGGCGGCCCGTAGGGCGCGGAAGGCGGGGCCGTACTGGTAGCCCTTGAGCGCCAGGTCGTCGTACAGCCGGTCGACGTCGACGGGTTCGGCGTCGTGCGGCGGCCAGGGGGTGGGGGGTGCCGGTGGGTGCTCGGTGGTGGGGGTGAGTGTGCCGGTGGCGTGGGCGGTCCAGGGGGCGCCGAGGGGGTCGTCGTCCGGTTGCGTGTCGGTGGGGGCCGGGCGGGCGTGCACGGTCAGGGGGCGGGCGCCGTCCTGTTCCGGTGGTCCGACGGCGATCTGGACCTCGACGGCGCCGCCGGGCTCGTCCGGGTCGAGTACGAGGGGCTGTTGGAGGATCAGTTCCTCCAGGCGTCCGGTGCCCGCCAGCTCTCCGGCGTGCAGGGCGAGTTCGGCGAGCACCGCGCCGGGCACGAGGACCGTGCCGTCCACCGTGTGGTCGGCGAGCCAGGGCTGGTCGTCCGTCGAGAGGCGGCCGAGGAGCAGGAGTCCGTCGGTGCCGGCGGTGCGCACGGCCCCGGTGAGCAGTGGGTGACCGGCTCGTGCGCGGGCGTGGGCGTGAGTGGGGGACGCCGGGTCGAGCCAGTGCCGTCGGCGGTCGAAGGCGTACGTGGGCAGGGGTGGCAGGCCCGGGGTCCTTGGCCCGGTGTGGGCGGTCCAGTCGACCGGGACGCCCTCGGCCCAGGCTTCGGCGACGGAGCGCAGGACGCGGGTGAGGCCGCCCTCGTCGCGGCGCAGGGTGCCGAGCACGGTGGTGGCCGCGCCGCCGGGTGCGGCGTCGAGGATGTCCTGGACGCCGACGCCGAGGACCGGGTGGGGGCTGATCTCGACGAACACCTCGTGGCCGGCCTCCAGGGCGGCTTCCACGGCGGTCCGCAGCCGCACGGTCTCGCGCAGGTTGCGGTACCAGTAGGCGGGGCGGCCGAACTCCGGGTCGCCGGGCGGCACGGGTGTGCCGGTGACGGTCGAATACACCTGGGCGGTGTGGGTGTCGCGGGGATCGGGGTCGGGGAGCACGGCGAGGAGTTCGGCTTCGAGGGACTCCACCTGCGCGGAGTGGGAGGCGTAGTCGACGTCGATGAGCCGGACGCGTACGCCTCGTTCGTCGAAGACCCGCCGGACCCGCTCGACGTCCGCGGGCGGGCCCGCGACGACGGTGGACCGGGGTCCGTTGACGGCGGCTACGGCGGCCCGCGCGCCGATCGTGTCGAGGACGTCCCGCACCGCCTGCTCGCCGGCGGCGACCGACAGCATCGCCCCGGTGCCGGCGAGGGCGCGCAGGGCCCGGCTGCGCAGGGCGGCGACGGCGGCGGAGTCGGCGGTGGACAGGGCGCCCGCCGCAAGCGCCGCCGCGATCTCGCCCTGCGAGTGTCCGACGACCCCGGCGGGGCGCACGCCGAACGACTCCCACACGGCGGTCAGTCCGGTCATGACCGCCCACAGCACCGGCTGTACGACGTCCACCCGGCCGAGGTCGGTCTCGCCGCGCAGCGCGTCCAGGAGCGACCAGCCGGTGAGCGGGTCGAGGACGGCGGCGGCCTCCGTGACGCGCTCGGCGAACGCGGGCGAGCTGTCGAGGAGTTCGCGGGCCATGCCCGGCCACTGGGCGCCCTGGCCCGGGTAGAGGAACACGGGTGCGCGGACGGCGGGCGCGTGACCGGTCACGACGTGCGGGGACGGCGCGTCGTCGGCCAGGGCGGCGAGTCCGGCCAGCGCCTCGGCGCGGTCCTCAGCGACGACGGCCGCGCGGTACGCGAATCCGGCGCGCGTGGCGGCGAGTTCGGCGGTGACCGCGCGGAGTTCCGCTTCGGGCCGGGCGGCCAGGTGGGTCCGCAGACGGCGGGCCTCACCCTTGAGGACGGTGGCCGACCGGGCGGACAACACGAAGACGTACGGGCCGTGCGGGCCGCCGGTCTCCGGGGTGTCGGCGCGCGCGGGCGGGGGCTCTTCGAGGACGACGTGCGCGTTGGTGCCGCTCATCCCGAACGCCGAGACACCGAAGCGGCGTGGCCGGTCGCCCTGCGGCCAGGGGGTGTTCTCCGTGAGCAGGGCGATGCCGCCCCGGTCCCAGTCGACGTGCCGGGTGGGCGCGTCCACGTGCAGGGTGCGCGGGAGGGTGCCCCGCTCCAGGGCCTGGACCATCTTGATGATGCCGCCCACGCCCGCGGCGGCCTGCGTGTGGCCGATGTTCGACTTGAGCGAGCCGAGCCACAGCGGGGGCCGCCCCGCCCGGTCGGTGCCGTACGTGTCGAGGAGCGCCTGTGCCTCGACGGGGTCGCCGAGGGTCGTGCCGGTGCCGTGGGCCTCGACGGCGTCGACGTCGGAGGGCACGAGCCCGGCGTTGCGCAGTGCCTCCTCGATGACCCGCTGCTGGGAGGGCCCGTTGGGGGCGGTGAGGCCGTTGCTGGCGCCGTCCTGGTTGGTGGCGGAGCCCTTGAGGACGGCGAGCACGGGGTGGCCGTGGCGGCGCGCGTCGGCGAGCCGCTCCACGAGGAGCAGTCCGACGCCCTCGCTGAAGCCGGTGCCGTCGGCGGAGTCCGCGAAGGCGCGGCACCGGCCGTCCGCGGACAGTCCGCGCTGCCGGCTGAACTCGACGAACGTGGCCGGCGTCGCCATCAGGGTCGCGCCGCCGACGAGCGCGAGGTCGCACTCCCCGGAGCGCAGTCCCTGCGCGGCGAGGTGCAGGGCGACCAGGGAGGAGGAGCAGGCGGTGTCGACGGTGACGGCCGGCCCCTCCAGGCCGTACGTGTAGGAGATCCGGCCGGAGGCGACGCTGCCCGCGCTGCCGGTGCCGAGGTAGCCACCGTGCTCGCGCGGGTCGGCCTGGACCCGGCCGCCGTACTCGGTGTAGATCAGGCCCACGTAGACGCCGGTCCGTGAGCCGCGCAGGGCGGCGGGGTCGATGCCGGCGCGCTGGAACGCCTCCCAGGAGGTCTCCAGGAGCAGCCGCTGCTGCGGGTCGGCGGCCCTGGCCTCTCGGGGGCTCATCTCGAAGAAGTCGGCGTCGAAGTCGGCTGCGTCGTACAGGAATCCGCCGCGCCGGGTGTACGAGGTGCCGGGGTGGTCGGGGTCGTCGTGGAAGAGCGTGCGGAGGTCCCAGCCGCGGTCCTCGGGGAAGTCCCCGACGGAGTCCTCGCCCTTCTCCAGGAGTTCCCAGAGCTGTTCGGGGCTGCTGACGCCGCCCGGGTAGCGGCAGCTCATGGAGACGATGACGACCGGGTCGTCGTCCTGGACGGGCGTGGCCGGCGTGCGGCGTCCTCCGGAGGGGGCGGGTGCGGGGGCGGCGGCGAGGTGGGCGGCGACGGCTCGGGGGGTCGGGTGGTCGAACACGAGGGTGGCGGGGAGCCGCCGGCCGACCGCTCTGCCGAGGTGGTCGCGGAGCCGGACGGCGGTCATGGAGTCGAGGCCGAGGTCCTTGAAGGGACGGTCGGGGCGGACGTCCCGGGGGGAGTCGTAGCCGAGGATGCCGGCGACCGTCCTGGAGACGAGGGTCAGCAGGTCGGCCGGGTCGAGGGTGGCGGGGGTTCGGGTGAGGGGCTGGGGCTGTGCCGGGGAGAGGACGGTCAGGCGGCGCGGCGGCGGGGTGGGGGTGACGGTCGCGGGCAGCGGGTCTTCCAGGGGGCGCAGATGTATCTCGCCGATGGTGAGGACCACGCGGCCGTCGGCGTCGACGGCGGTGGCCGACAGTGTGTACGGTCCGTGCCGGGTGACGGCGATCCGGGACACGGAGCCGCCGGGGGTGTGCAGGCGGAGGTCCGTCCAGGTGAAGGGGACGGCGACGGCGGGGGCCTGCTCAGCCGACTCAGCCGACTCGGCGGCCGGTCCGCTCAGGAAGAACGCCTGGAGTACGGCGTCGAGCCGGGCGGGGTGCACCGTGTAGCCGTCCCCTGAGGACTCGGGGGTCTCGGGGGTGTCCGGGGTGAGTGTGGCGACGGTCGTGGAGCCGTCCACGAAGGCTGCCTGGACGGATCGCAGCGCGGGCTCGTAGTGGACGCCGAGCGCGCCGAGGGCCGCGTATCCGGCGTCCACGTCGAGGAGTTCGCCGTCCGCCGGGAGGTCCGGGGCGGCTGTGGGCTCGGGTGTGTCCGCCGTCAGCAGGCCGGTGGCGTGCAGCAGCCAGGGCGCGTCCGGGTCCGTGTCGCCCGGCCGGGAGTGCACGGTGACGGTCGCGTCACCGTCGTCCTGCGCCTGGACCGCCACCTGGAGCCGTACGGCCGTCTCCCTCGGCACGTCGAGGGGTGCGAGGAGGGTCAGCTCGCGGACTCGGGGAAGCCCGACGCGGCGCCCCGCGGCGAGGGCCAGTTCGGCGAGCCCGCTGGACACCAGCACACTCCGGTCACCGAGCCGATGGCCACGCGCCCAGCTCCCCGCACCGCCGCCCGCCGGCACCGACCCGGTGAACAGCACCCCCTGCCCGTCGGCCCGTTCGACGACCGCGCCCAGCAGCGGATGTCCGCCGGGCTCCACCGGGGGCGCCTCCCCCGTGGTGCGGGTGTCGAGCCAGTACCGGCGCTCCTGGAAGGCGTACGTCGGCAGCCCGACAGTCCGCGCCCCGTCGGCGCCGGGCCACCGGACGTCGACCCCGGTCACATACAACTCCCCGGCGGAGGTGAGGAGTTGGTCGAGGCCGCCGTGATCGCGGCGGAGCGTCCCTGCGGCGTGGGCGGTGTCGTCCCCCTCCGGCAGGGCGTCCTCGGCGGTGTCCCTGAGCGCGGTGACGAGGACGGGGTGGGCGCTGACCTCCAGGAAGTGCCGGTGGCCGGCGTCGAGGAGGCCGCGGACGGTGTCGGCGAGCAGGACCGGTTCGCGGAGGTTGTCGTACCAGTAGGCGGCGTCCAGGCGTGCGGTGTCGGTCTCCGCGGCCGTCACCGTGGAGTGGAACGGCACGCCGGCGGCGCGTGGGCGCAGGTCCGCGAACTCGTCGAGCAGCGCCGCGCGCAGGGGGTCCACGGCGGGCGAGTGGGAGGCGTAGTCGACGGGGATCGGCCGGGCGCGCAGGCCGTCGGCCTGGGCGGCGGAGACGAACGCGGCGACGGCGTCCGCGGTGCCGGAGACGACCGTGGAGCGCGGGCCGTTGACGGCGGCGACACTCAGGCCGGTGCGGTCGCCGAGACGGTGGCGGACCTGGTCGGCGGGGAGTTCGACCGAGGCCATCGCCCCGGTTCCGGCGAGCGCCAGGAGGGCTTTGCTGCGCCGCGCGACCAGGGCGGCGGCCTCGTCGAGGTCGAGGGCGCCGGCGACGTACGCGGCGGCGATCTCGCCCTGCGAGTGGCCGACGACGGCGGCCGGTTCGACGCCGAGGGAGCGCCAGACGGCGGCGAGCGACACCATCACCGCGAACAGGAGGGGCTGGACGACGTCGACGCGGGCCGCCTCGGGGGCGTCGTCGCGGGACACGATGCCGAGGAGGTCCCAGTCGGTGTGGGGGGCGAGGGCCTGGGCGCAGCGGGTGAGTTCGGTGCGGAACGGCTCGGATTCGGTGAGGAGTTCGCGTGCCATGCCGGCCCACTGGGAGCCCTGGCCCGGGAAGACGAAGACCGGGCGGGCGGTGCCCGTGGCCTCGCCGCGTGCGGTGCGGCGGGACGGGATGTCGTCGGCGAGCGACGTGAGTTCCCGGACGAGGTCCTCGCGGGTGCGGCCGACGGCGACGGCGCGGTGCGGCAGGCGGGCCCGGCCGGTGCGCAGGGTGCGGGCCACGTCGTGCGGGGTGAGCGCGGGGTGGCCGGTCAGGTGGTCGCGCAGCCGGGTGAGCTGTTCGTCCAGGGCCTGTTCGGTGTGCCCGGACAGTTCCCAGACGGCGGGACCGGCGGGGTTCTCGGTGGCGGGCGTCTCGGCGGGCGGGGCCTCCAGGACGACGTGGGCGTTGGTGCCGCTGATCCCGAAGGAGGAGACGGCGGCCCGGCGCGGCCGGTCCCGTTCGGGCCAGGGGCGTTCCTCGGTGAGGAGTTCGACGCCGCTGTCCGCCCAGGCGACGTGCGGTGACGGGGCGTCGATGTGGAGGCTGGCGGGCAGTACGCCGTGCCGTATCGCCTCGGCCATCTTGATGACGCCGCCGATGCCCGCGGCGGCCTGGGTGTGCCCGATGTTGGACTTCAGCGAGCCGAGCCACAGCGGATCGCCGGCGGGCCGCCCGCTCCCGTACACGGCGATCAGCGCGGCGGCCTCGATCGGGTCGCCGAGTCCGGTCCCGGTGCCGTGCCCCTCGACGGCGTCCACGTCGCCGGGGCCGAGGCCGGCGTCGTCGAGGGCGGCCCGGACCACGCGCTGCTGGGCGGAGCCGTTCGGGGCGGAGAGCTGGGTGCTGGCGCCGTCGGAGTTGACGGCGCTGCCGCGCAGGACGGCGACGACCGGATGGCCGGCGGCGAGCGCGTCGGAGAGCCGCTCGACGAGGACGAGCCCGGTGCCCTCGGCCCAGCCGGTGCCGTCGGCGCCGGCGGCGTACGCCTTGCAGCGGCCGTCCGGGGAGAGTCCGCGCTGCCGGCTGAACTCGACGAAGGTGGCCGGGGTCGCCATCACCGTGGCGCCGCCGGCCAGCGCCATCCGGCAGTCGCCGCGCCGGACCGCCTGGGCGGCGTAGTGGAGGGCGACGAGGGAGGACGAGCAGGCGGTGTCGACGGTGACGGCCGGTCCTTCGAGGCCGAAGGTGTAGGCGATCCGGCCGGAGGCGATGCTGCCGGCGCTGCCGGTGCCGATGAACCCCTCGAAGCCTTCGGGGGCGCGGGTGTGGCGGGAGCCGTAGTCCCCGTACATGACACCGGCGAAGACGCCGACGGACTGTCCGGACAGGGAGCGCGGGTCGAGGCCGGCGCGTTCGAACGTCTCCCAGGCGGTCTGGAGCAGGAGCCGCTGCTGGGGGTCGACGGTGAGGGCCTCGCGGGGGCTGATGCCGAACAGTTCGGCGTCGAAGTCGGCGGCGTCGTGGAGGAAGCCGCCCCGGTCGGCGTAGGTGGTGCCCTCCTTGGCGGGGTCGGGGTCGATCAGCCGGTCGAGCGGCCAGCCCCGGTCGCGTGGGAACGGTCCGATCGCGTCGGTGCGGGACGCGACCAGCCGCCACAGGTCCTCGGGCGAGCGGACGCCTCCGGGGTACCGGCAGGCCATGGCGACGATCGCCAGGGGTTCGGTGGCGGCCTGCTCGACCTCTTCGAGGCGGGCGCGGGTGCGGAGCAGGTCGGTGGTGGTGCGCCTGAGGTAGTCGCGGAGCTTGTCTTCGTTCGCCATCGATGAACCGCTCTCCGATGCTCGGTCGGTCAGTCGCTCAGTTCCCGGTCCAGCAGCCCGAACAGCTCATCATCGGAAGCTGAATCCATTCCAAAGGCGGCCTCGGTGCCGGTGTCGTCGTCCGGGTCCGTGAGCCGGCCCAGCGCGGACCTCAGGGCCCGGACGAGCCCGGTGCGCCGGTCGTCGTCATCGGTCAGTCCGGCCGCCGAGGTCACCCAGTCGCCGAGGGCCGCCGCGTCGAACACGCTCCGCGGGCCGGCGCAGAGGCCGATGAGGTGGGTGGTGAGGTCGCGGATGGTGGGGTGGTCGAACAGGACGGTGGCCGGGAGCCGTCCGCCGGTCTCGGTGCCGAGCCGGTTGCGCAGTTCGATCGCGGTCAGGGAGTCGAGTCCCAGGTCGAACAGGCCCCGGTCGTCGGGTAGCCGGGCCGTCCTGGGGAGTCCGAGGACCTCGGTGACGGAGGCGGTCACGACCGTCCTCGCCAGGGCGTGCGCGGCGTCGGGGTCGAGGCCCTGGAGCCGTTCGGCGAGCGGGGCGGCCACGCGTGCGGCCGGTGCCGGGTCGGTCCGGTCCTGCGTACGGCGGTCCAGTGCTGTCGGGGTGAACCGGGCGGGGATCAGCAGGGCGGGGGCGTCCTCGCCGAGGGCGAGCGCGGTGTCGAGGAGTCCGAGTCCCTCGGCCGTGGACAGGGCGCGGATGCCGAGCCGTTCGATCCTGGCGCGGGCGGCGTCCCCGAGCGAGCCGGCCATGCCCGCGCCGCCGCCGTCCGCGTCGTCCGTCTCCCACAGGCCCCAGGCCAGGGAGGTGCCGGGGAGACCGGCGGCGGTCCGTGCCTGGGCGAGGGCGTCGAGGTGGGCGTTGGCGGCGGCGTAGCCGGACTGGCCCGCGTTGCCGAGGACGCCGGCGACGGAGGAGAACAGGACGAACGCGGTGAGCGGCAGCCCTTCGGTGGCGCGGTGCAGATGGGCCGCCGCGTCGGTCTTGGGCCGCAGCACCCGGTCGAGCCGTTCGTCGGTGAGGTTGGTGAGGACGGCGTCGTCGAGGACACCGGCCGCGTGGACCACGGCGGTGAGCGGGTGCGCGGGGTCGATGCCGGCGACGAGGGTGTCGACGGCGGTGCCGTCGGCGAGGTCGCACGCGACGATCTTCACGTGCTGTGCGTCGAGTGTTTCCGCGAGCGCGCGCAGCGCCGGATCGGCCTCGCCGCGCCGGCTCACCAGGACCAGTCGCCGCGCCCCGTACCGGTCGGCCAGATGGCGGGCGACCGCCGAGCCGAGCGCGCCCCCGGCACCGGTGACGAGCACGGTCCCGTCCCCGAACTCCGGTGCGCCGACGGCCGATCGGGTGACCGGGGCGAGCCGGGGCCGGAGCGCGCGCCCCCGACGCAGGGCGAGCTGCGGGTGCCGTACGGCGACGGCGTCCGGGAGCAGGGCGAGGGACTCCTCGTCGGTGTCGACGACGCTCAGCCGCCCGGGGTACTCGTGCTGCGCGGACCGCACGAGCCCCCACAGCGCGGCCTGGGCGAGTCCGGTGAGCGGGTCCGTGGGGCGGACCGCGACGGCGTCCCGGGTGAGCACCACGAGGTGGGTGCGCTCCGGCAGCCCGAGGATCAACTCCCTTACGGCGCGCAGGTTCTCGCGCACGTCGTCGTAGGCGGCGACGGCGACGACCGTGTCCTCGGTGCCGTCGGGCGAGCCGGTCACGGGGAAGGGGAGGCCGTCCGGGGCCGGGTCGCCGAGGAGGACGGCGACCGTGCGGCCCCCGTCGGCCGGGGTGTCGAGCGGCGCGCTCTCCCAGACGACCTCATGGAGGCGGCCGGCGCTCCCCCGGCGCGGGGCGACCTGGCGCAGGAGGATCTCCTCGACGGTGAGCACGGGCCGGTCGAGGGCGTCGGCGACGTCCAGGGCGAACGCCGCCTCGCCGGTGCGCCGGACGCGTACCTTCAGCGGCCCGGACGGCGCGGCGTGCAGCCGCGTGCCCCGCCAGCTGTACGGCACCTGGATACCGTCCGCCGTGTCGTGCGCCCCTTCGTCGCGGCGCACGGTGTCGGCGATCCAGGGGTGGAGCGCGGCGTCGAGGAGGCCGGGGATCAGGGGGTCGCCGGTGTCGATGTCCGCGTACAGGGTGTCGGTGTCGGTCCAGAGGGCGCGCAGGCCCTGGAAGCCGGGGCCGTACTCGTAGCCCCGGTCGGCGAAGTCCCGGTAGATGTCGGCGAGTTCGACGGGGCGCAGATCGTGCGGCCGGTCGCCCTGCCAGGCGGGGCGGGGGGTGTCCTCGGTGCCGAGGACGGCTTCCGCGTGCAGGGTCCAGGGGGTGTCGCGGCCGGTTCTGGCGTGGACGCGGACGGCGTCTGCGTCGACGGTGACGCGGAGGTGGGCCTCGGTGTCCTCGTCGACGAAGAGCGGTGCGTGCAGGGTGAGTTCGGTGACGGTGTGGGCGTCGTGGTGCCGGGCGAGCCAGGTCAGGAGGTCGACGAAGGCGGTGGCGGGCAGCAGGGGGGTGCCGTGCAGGGCGTGGTGGGCGAGCCAGGGCTGGCGGCGGTGGGACAGGACGCCGGTGTAGACCGTCCGGCCGCCGTCGGGGTCGGTGAGGGCGGCGGACAGCAGCGGGTGGCCGGGGTCGTCCGCGCCGATGCCGGTCGCGGTGGCGTCCCCGGCCGCCGGGGGCGCCAGCCAGAGGCGTTCGCGGGCGAACGGGTAGGTGGGCAGGGACACGGTCGTGGCGTCGGGGGCGAGCAGCGCGGGCCAGTTCCAGGTGACGCCGTGGACATGGGCGGCGGCGACGAACGTCCACAGGGCGAGCAGGTCGTCGCGCCGACGGTCCAGGGAGGGCAGGGCGACAGCGGTGGCGCCGAGGTCGGACTGTTCGGCCATCGCGGTGAGGGCGCTGTCCGGGCCGAGTTCCAGGAAGCGGGTCGCGCCGAGTGCGCGCAGCCGGTCCAGGGTGTCGGCGAACCGGACGGTGCCGCGGACCTGGTCGGCCCAGTGCGCGGCCGAGCCGAGGGTGTCGGCGTCCGCCTCGCGCGCGGTGAGGGTGGAGACGAGGGTGGTGGCCGGTTCGGTCGCGGTGAGGGTCGCGAGCCGCTCGCGGAACGGGGCGAGCAGGGGGTCCATGTGGGCCGAGTGGAAGGCGTGGCTGACCGTCAGCCGCCGGGTGCGGTGGCCGCGTCCGGCGAGCAGGTCGGCCAGCGCGCCGACGGCGTCGGCGTCGCCGGAGAGCACGGTGGAGCCGGGCGCGTTGACGGCGGCGACGTCCACGCGGACCCCGGTCTCCGCCATGGCCTCCTCCACCGTGGCACGGTCCGCCTGGACGGCGGCCATCAGCCCGCCCGCCGGGAGTTCGCCCATGAGCCGGCTGCGGACGACGACCAGTCCGGCGGCGGCATCGAGGCTCAGCGCCCCCGAGACGTGCGCCGCCGCGATCTCCCCGACGGAGTGGCCGGCCAGCAGCGGCGCGGACAGGCCCCAGGAGGTCAGCAGCCGGTACAGGGCGACCTCGACGGCGAACAGCGCGGGCTGCGTGTGCTGCGTGAGGTCGAGGTCGTGGTCCGGGTCGCCGTGCACGAGGGCGTGGACGTCGGGGCCGCCCGCGCGGCGTACGGCGTCGGCCGCCTCGTCGAAGGCCCGGGCGTACGCGGGGAACGCGCCGTGCAGCGCCACGCCCATGCCCACGCGCTGGCTGCCCTGTCCGGTGAAGAGCAGGGCGGTCTCGCCGCGTACCGGGTTTCCGGTGACGACGACGGGGAAGGCCGCGGGGTCCGGGCGGGTGCCGTTGGTGAGGTGGTCGAGTCCGGCGAGGAGTTCGGCGCGGTCGCGGCCGAGGACGACGGCCCGGTGTTCGAAGGCGGTCCGGGTGGTCGCCAGGGACAGCGCCACGTCGGCGGGGCGCGGCGCGGGATCGTCGAGGACGCGCCGCCGCAGCCGTACGGCCTGTTCCCGCAGCCCGTCCTCGGTGCGGGCGCTGAGCACCCAGGGCACGATCCGCCCGCCGGGTTCCTCCGAGGCCGAGGCCGGGGCCGGGGGCGCGGCCGGGTCGTCGCCCTGTTCCAGGATCACGTGGGCGTTGGTGCCGCCGATGCCGAACGACGAGACGGCGGCCCGGCGGGGACCGTCGCCCTGCGGCCACGGGGTGGTGTGCGTCGGGACGTGTACGTCGCCCTCGGTCCAGTCGACGTGCTCGTTGAGGCGCTCCAGGTGCAGGGTGCCCGGTACCCGGCCGTGCCGCATCGCGAGCACCGACTTGATGATCCCGGCGACACCGGCGGCGGCCTGGGTGTGCCCGAGGTTGGACTTCACCGACCCCATCAGCAGCGGCCCGCGCGGTCCGCGTTCACGGCCGTAGGTGTGCAGGACCGCGCCCGCCTCGATGGGGTCGCCGAGCCGGGTCCCGGTGCCGTGCGCCTCCAGGACGTGGATGTCGCGGGGGTGGAGGCGGGCGGCGGCCAGGGCGCTGCGGATGACGCGTTCCTGGGCCGGTCCGTTGGGTGCGGTCAGGCCGTTGCTGGCGCCGTCCTGGTTGACGGCCGAGCCGCGCAGCACGGCGTGCACGCGGTGTCCGTTGCGCCGGGCGTCCGACAGCCGCTCCAGGAGGAGGAGTCCCGCGCCCTCGGCCCAGGCGGTGCCGTCGGCGTCGGCGGAGAACGGCTTGCAGCGGCCGTCGGGGGCGAGTCCGCGCTGCCTGCTGAACTCGACGAAGGTGGCCGGGCTCGCCATGACGGTCGCGCCGCCGGCCAGGGCGAGGGAGCACTCGCCGAGCCGCAGCGCCTGGGCGGCCTGGTGGACGGCGACCAGCGAGGACGAGCAGGCGGTGTCGACCGTCACCGCGGGCCCCTCCAGGCCGAGGGTGTAGGAGACCCGGCCGGAGGCGACGCTGCCCGCGCTGCCGCTGACCAGATACCCCTCCAAGTCGGCCGCCGCGCCTCGGAGTTGGTGGACCCGGGCGCCGTAGTCGGCGTACATGACGCCGACGAACACGCCGCTGTCGGTGCCGCGCAGGCTCGCCGGGTCGATGCCCGCGTCCTCGGCGGCTTCCCAGGCGGTCTCCAGCAGCAGGCGCTGCTGGGGGTCGACGGCGAGGGCCTCGCGGTGGCTGATGCCGAAGAAGGCGGGGTCGAACTCGGCGGCGTCGTGCAGGAATCCGCCGTGCCGGGTGGTGGAGGTGCCGGGGTGTCCGGGGTCGGGGTCGTAGAGGTCGGGGGCCCAGCCCCGGTCGGTGGGGAACTCGGTGATGGCGTCGGTCCCGGTGTCGAGGAGCCGCCACAGTTCGGCGGGGGTGCGGACTCCGCCCGGGAAGCGGCAGGCCATGCCGACGATCGCGATCGCGTCGTCGGCGGGAGCGGGGAGGTCCGTGGGGGCCGGGTCCGTCGGCTGCGGGTCCGTCGTCGCCGTGAGGCGTTCGGTCGCGTGGCGGATGAGGGCGGCGGGGCTGGGGTGGTCGAAGACGACGGTGCCGGGCAGGCGGACGCCCAGGTCGGCGGTGAGTCGGTTGCGCAGTTCGACGGCCATGAGCGAGTCGAAGCCGAGGTCGGTGAAGGGGCGGTCGACGCCGAGGTCGGTGTCCCGGTCGTGTCCGAGGATGTCCGCGACGGCGTCGAGCACGATCCGTTCGACGTCCCGGCCCGTGCCGCCGGCGTCCGTCGGGGGACCGCTCTCGGTCTTCGGCAGGCGGCGCGGCGCGGTGACCCGGGCGTCGAGGCCGGCGGCCGTCACCGCCGGCAGGTCCAGGCGCAGGGCGCGGTCCAGCAGCATCAGGGCGTCGACGGCCGGCATCGGCCTGATCCCGGCGCGGGCGAGTCGGCTGACGTCCCGTTCGCCGAGGCGTTCCGCGAGGCCGCCGTCGGTCTCCCACAGGCCCCAGTGGACGGTGAGCGCGGCCCGCCCGCTGCGGCGGCGGGCGTCCGTGACGGCGTCGAGGGCGGCGTTGGCGGCGCTGTAGCCGCTCTGGCCCGCCGTGCCGAGGACCCCGGCGACCGAGCCGAAGAGCACGAAGGCGTCGAGGTCGGTGTCCCGGGTCAGTTCGTCGAGGTGCCGTGCGGCGAGCGGCTTCGGTGCGAACACCCGGCGCAGGTTCTGGGCGGTGAGCCGTTCGGTGACGGTGTCCTCGGCGATGCCCGCGGTGTGCACGACGGCCGAGAGCGGGGTGTCGAGGCCGGCGAGGAGGGACTTGAGGGCGTCCCGGTCCGCCGTGTCGCAGGCCCGGACCTCGGCCCGCGCGCCGAGTTCGGCCAGTTCGGCGACGGCCTCGGCGGCGTCGGGGTGGTCCGGTCCGCGCCGGGAGACGAGGAGGAGGGTGCGGACGCCGTACCGGGTGACGAGGTGACGGGCGGTGGCCCGGCCGAGCGCTCCGGTGCCGCCGGTGACCAGGACGGTGCCGCCCGCCGCGCTGCGCGGCCAGGGGGTCGCCGTCTCCTCGGTGACGGCCGTGTCGGGTACGGCCGTGAGCCGGGGGACGTGGACGGCGCCGGCGCGGACGGCGGCCTGCGGCCAGTGGGCGGCGATCGCGGCGAGCAGGGTGTCGTCGTGGCTGCCGTCGGTGTCCACGAGGGTGAACCGGCCCGGGTGTTCGGCCTGGGCGGCACGGACGAGCCCCCAGACGGCGGCCGGTCCGGCGAGGACGGGCTCGTCGTCGGTGACGGCGATGCCGCGTGTGAGGACGACGAAGGGCGCGGCGGTGTCCGTGGCGAGCCGTTCCAGGAGGGCGGCCCGTACCTGTTCGGCGGCGTGCAGCGGATCGTCGCCCGCCTCCACGGGGCTCACGGCGAGGGCGGGAGGGGCGTCCTGCGGAGCGGGCGCCGGATCGGCGGGCTCCCAGAGCGTGCGGTAGAGGTCGGCGGTCGCGGGCAGGGGACGCAGGGTGAGGCGTTCGACGGTGAGGACGGGACGGCCGGCCGGGGTCGCCAGGTCGAGCCGGTACGCGTCGGGGCCCACGGCCGCCAGACGGGCCGTGACCCGGGTCGCGCCGCGCTCGTGCAGCCGTACTCCGTCGAGGGCGTACGGGACGAGGCGGGGGCCGCCGAGGGTGTGCAGCGGCAGGGTGTGCAGGACGGCGTCGAGGAGGGCGGGGTGCAGGCCGAACGCGCCCGCCGCTGCCGGTACGCCCGTCGACGCCGATACGACAGCCGGTCCTGATACGCCTCCCGCTCCCCGTCCCGCTGGGGCGAGTTCGGCCTCCGCGCGGAGTTCGCCGTCATGGTGGGTGGCGGTGACCAGGCCCTGGAAGGCCGGACCGTAGACGTACCCGGCGTCGGCGAGCAGCCGGTAGGTCGTGGCGCGGTCGCCGGGGTCGATCCGGGTCCCGGGTCCGGGGTCCCGGAGGGGTGCGGCGGTGATCGGGGCGTCGGTGAGGGTGGCCGTCGCGTGGACGGTCCAGGTGCCGCCGGTCCGGGCGCGTACGACGAGTTCGCCGTCCGCGTCGACGGCGACCTGGAGCGGGGTGCCGGCGCTCGTGTCGAGTTCCAGCGGGGAGCGGACGAGGAAGTCGCGGAGTGTGGCGCGGCCCAGGGTCTCGCCGGCGGACAGGGCGAGTTCGGTGAGCGCGGCGGCGGGGACGAGGGTCCGTCCGTCGATGCGGTGCTCGGCGAGCCACGGCTGCCGTCGCGGGGACAGCACGCCGGTGAACAGCGTTCCCCCGTCGGGCAGTTCGGTGTGTGCGGTGAGGATCGGGTGCGGGGTGGCGTCGAGGCCGTACGCGTCGGCGTCGGCGGTCTCCTCGGGGGCGTCGAGCCAGTGGCGGCGGGTCTCGAAGGGGTACACGGGAAGGTCGGTGAGGCGGCCACCGGTGAGGTCGGGGGTGAGGTCGACGTCGACACCCGCGACCAGGAGCCGGCTCAACGCGGCGCGTACGGCGTCCTGTTCGGGCGTCCCCGGGCGCAGCAGGGGTACGGCGAGCGCGCCGTCCCCGAGGCTCTCCTCGGCGAGGGCGCAGAGCGTGCCGTCCGGGCCGAGTTCGGCGAACCGGGTCACGCCGAGCCCGGTCGCCGTGCGCACGGCGTCGGCGAACCGCACGGGCCGGCGGATCTGCTGGACCCAGTACTCGGGGGTGGCCAGTTCCAGCGGTTCGGCCGGGGCTCCGGTGACGGTGGAGACGACGGGAATCCGGGGTGCGGCGAAGGTGAGCGCGGCGGCGACCTCGCGGAACTCGGCGAGGACGCCGTCCATGTGCGCGGAGTGGAAGGCGTGGCCGACCTTGAGCCGTGCCGCCCGGTGCCCCGCCTCCTTCCAGTGCCGGACGAGCCGGTCGACGGCGTCGGCGTCTCCGGAGAGGACGACGGACCCGAGGCCGTTCACGGCGGCGACCTCGACCGCTCCGCCCGATCCGGCGACGAGTTCGGCGGCCTGCTCCTCGGTGGCGGCGAACGCGGCCATGGCCCCGCCCTCCCGCGCGGACTGCATGAGCCGGCCGCGCGCGGCGACCAGGGCGGCGGCGTCGGACAGTCCGAGGACCCCGGCGACATGCGCGGCGGCGAGTTCGCCGACGGAGTGCCCGATGACGTAGTCGGGCCGCAGGCCGTACGCCTCGGCGAGCCGGAAGAGCGCCACCTCGACGGCGAAGAGCGCGGGCTGCGCGTACCGGGTCTGCCGCAGCGCCTCCGGTTCGGAGGTGATCAGCGCGCGCAGTCCGAGGTCGAGGTGCGGGTCGAGGCGGTCGGCGACGGCGTCGAAGGCCGTGGTGTACGCCGGGGACGTGTCGAGGAGTCCGGCGCCCATGCCGAGGCGCTGCGAGCCCTGCCCCGAGAACAGGAACGCGAGCCGCCCGCCGTCCTCGGCCCGGCCGGTGACGGCACGGGGGTGGCGCAGCCCGTCGCGTACGGCCCCGAGGGCGGCCAGGACGTCCGGGCCGGCGTCGACGACGGCCCGGTGGGCGAACCGGGTCCGGCGGGCCAGGGTGTGGGCGACATCGACCGGCCGGGGCGGGGTGTCCCCGGCGAGGAGGTCGTGCAGGGCGGCGGCCTGGGCGCGCAGCGCGGACGCGGACCTGGCGCCGAGTACGTAGGGGACGGACGCGGGCGCCTGTTCCCCGGGCTGTTCCGGCGCCGCCGGGGCCTGTTCGAGGATGACGTGGGTGTTGGTGCCGCTGATCCCGAAGGACGAGACCCCGACCCGCCTCGGCCTCCCCCGGTCCGGCCACGGCACCTGCTCACGCAGCAGCGCGACGCCCGACCCCTCCCAGCCGACATGCGGCGACGCCTCCTCGGCGTGCAGCGTCCGAGGCAGCACCCCCGCTCGGAGCGCCATCACGCTCTTGATGACACCGCCCACCCCGGCGGCGGCCTGCGCGTGTCCGATGTTCGACTTCAACGAGCCGAGCCACAACGGCACTTCACGACCTTCACCGCCGTACGCGGAGATGAGCGCCTGGGCCTCGATCGGATCGCCCAGCCGCGTCCCCGTCCCGTGCGCCTCGACGGCGTCCACATCCCCCGCCACCAGCCCCGCGTCCGCCAACGCCCGCCCGATGACCTCCTCCTGGGCCCGCCCGTTGGGCGCCGTCAGACCGTTCGACGCGCCGTCCTGATTCACCCCCGACCCCGCGACCACCGCCAGCACCCGATGCCCCTCACGCCGTGCCCTCGACAGCCGCTCGACCACGAGGACCCCGGCGCCCTCTCCCCATCCGGTGCCTTCCGCGCCCGCGCCGAACGACCGGCACCGGCCGTCCGCCGACAGCCCCCGCTGCCGCGAGAACTCCACGAAGATCCCCGGAGTGGCCATCACGGCGACACCACCGGCCAACGCCACCCCGCACTCCCCCGACCGCACGGCACGCACGGCGAGGTCCAGCGCGACCAGCGACGACGAGCACGCCGTGTCCACCGTCAACGCCGGTCCGCGCAACCCGAGTACGTAGGCGATCCGTCCCGAAGCGACGCTGGACTGGTTGCCCGCGAGGAGGAGTCCCTCGACGTCTTCGGGGGTGGTGCGCAGGCGGGTCGCGTAGTCGTCGTACATGGCGCCGATGAAGACGCCGGTGTCGGAGTCCTTGAGGGAGTGCGGGTCGATGCCGGCGCGTTCCAGGGCTTCCCAGGTGATCTGGAGGAGCAGTCGTTGCTGGGGGTCGGTGGCGAGGGCTTCGCGGGGGCTCATGCCGAAGAACTCGGCGTCGAAGTCGGCGGCGTCGTGGAGGAATCCGCCGTGCCGGGTGTACGTCGTTCCCTTGTGGTCGGGGTCGGGGTGGTAGAGCTTGTCGAGGTTCCAGCCCCGGTCGGTGGGGAAGGGGCCGATGGCGTCGGTGCCGTCGGTCACCAGCCGCCACAGGTCCTCGGGCGAGGCGACCCCGCCCGGATACCGGCAGCCCATTCCGACGACGACCACCGGATCGTCGTCGACCGCCCTGCGCGCCACGACCGCCGGTGCCCGGGAGCCGTCGGCGGTGAGCGACTCGTGCAGGTGGGCGGCGAGTTCGCCGATCGTGGGGTACTCGAAGACGACGGTGACGGGCAGGGTGAGGCCGGTGAGGCGGCCGAGCCGGTTGCGGAGTTCGACGGCGGTGAGCGAGTCGAAGCCGAGTTCCTTGAAGGGGCGTCCGGTGCCGAGGCCGTCGCCCTCGCCGTGTCCGAGGACGAGCGCGGTCTGTTCGCGCAGCAGCGCGGTGACCGTGCGGAGGCGTTCGTGGGCGGGGACGGCGGCGATCCGGCCGGCCCAGGCGCCGCCCGCCGCCGTACGGCGGTGGGTGACCGGGACTCGTATCAATTCGCTGTACAGGGGCTTGAGTTGGCCTGCGGCGGCTTCTTCGCGCAGGAGGGTCTCGTCGAGCGGCGACACGAGGGTGTGCGGGAGGCGTGCCCGCAGGAGGGCGTCGAGGCCCTGTGCGGCGGTGATGGGTCCGACGCCGTGCCGGGCGAGGCGGGTCCGGTCGGCCGCGCCGAGGTGGCCGGTCATGGCCCCGGTCTCCTCCCACAGTCCCCAGGCGAGGGAGGTGCCGGGCAGTCCGAGGGCTCGGCGGTGGGCGGCGAGGGCGTCGAGGAACGCGTTGGCGGCGGCGTAGTTGGCCTGTCCCGGCACGCCTGCGGTGGCGACGGCCGAGGAGAACAGCACGAACGCGTCGAGCGGCAGGCCGGCGGTCAGTTCGTGCAGCAGCCATGCTGCGTCCGCCTTGGGGCGCAGGGCGGTGGTGAGCTGTTCGGGGGTCAGTTCGGCGACGGTCGCGTCGGCGAGGACACCGGCGGTGTGCACGACCGTGCGCAGCGGCCGGTCCTCGGGTATCGCGTCGAGCAGCCGTGCCAGGGCGGCGCGGTCGGTGACGTCGCAGGCGGCCACGGTCGCCTCCGCCCCGGCCTCGTGGAGCGCGGCGGCCAGTTCGGCCGCGCCGGGCGCCGCCGGTCCGCTGCGGCTGACGAGCAGCAGGTGCGGGGGCCGGTCCTGCCCGGCCAGCCGGCGCGCGACCAGGGCGCCGAGGGCACCGGTCCCGCCGGTGACGAGCACGGTCCCGGGACCGCTCCAGGCACCGGACACGGGGTCTTCGTCGAGGTCGTGCGCCCCGAGTCTCGGCACGTGGACGCGGCCGTCCCGGACGGCGGACTCGGGCTCGCCGTGGTCCCCGACGAGCAGGCCCGCCGGGGTGGGCCCGTCGGTCTCGACGAGGGCGAAGCGGCCGGGGTGTTCGGCGGCGGCGGTGCGGATCAGCCCGCGCACGGGGGTGGCGGCGAGGTCTCCGGAGCGGATGACGACGTGCAGCGGGGTGTGTTCCCGCTCGGGGTCCGCCAGCCAGTGCTGGAGGAGGGCGAGGACGGCGACGGTGACGGCGTGGGCCCGTTCGGGGAGCGGGACTTCGGGGCCGGGGTCCGTCGCGGTGACGGGGACCAGGACCGCGTCCGGCCGGGTGTCGAGGGCGGACAGGGTGACGGTGTCGGCTCCGGTGACGAGGCCGGTGTCACCGAGGCCGGCCAGGACGAGGAGTGTCCCGGTGGCGGTGCCCGGGGTGGGCAGCTCCCGCCAGTCGACGTGGTGCGCGGTACGGGCGGCGGCCCCGTGTGCGCCGGTGAGTTCGGCGCGGTCCACGGGGCGGAAGGCGAGCGAGTCGACGGAGGCGGCGGGGCGGCCGTCCTCGTCGGTGAGGGTGTAGCGGAACCGGCTGTCCGCGAGCGGCTCGATGCGGGCGCGCAGCCGGACCGCCCCGGCGGCGTCGGGGGCGAGGCGCAGCCCCTCGAACGCGAAGGGCAGCAGGGGGCGTTCGGGGTCGGGGGTCACGGCGCCGGCGAGTCCGGCGACGACCGGGTGGAGTGCGGCGTCGAGGAGCGCCGGGTGGAGCGCGAAGCCCTCGCGCCCGCCGGTGTCCTCTCCGTCGTCGGCGCGGGCCAGTTCGGCGTACAGCGTGCCGTCGGCGGTCCGCCAGGCGGCCGTCAGGCCCTGGAAGGCGGGTCCGTAGTCGTAGCCGAGCCGGTAGAGCCCGGCGTAGAGGCCGTCCAGCGGGACGGGTTCGGCGTCGGCGGGCGGCCACTCGGCGGTCGTGGGGGTGCGGTCGTGGGGTGGGGCGGTGCGCAGGGTCGCGGCGGCGTGCAGGGTCCAGGGCCGGGTGTCGTCGGTGCGGGCGTGCACGGTGAGTTCGCGCGCGTCGTCGGGGTCGGGCGGGCCGACGTGGAGCCGCAGGAGGGCGGGCCGGCCGGTGGCGGGGGCGAGGGGGGCGCGGACGGTGAGTTCGCCGACCTCGGGGAGGCCGACGGTCTCGGCCGCGTGGGCGGCGAGTTCGGCGAACGCGGTGGCGGGGACGAGGGTGGTGCCCAGGACGCCGTGGTCCTTGAGCCACGGGCGGTCGTCCAGGTCGATCCGTCCGGTGAACAGGACGCCGCCGTCGGCCAGTTCGACCCGCGCGCCGAGCAGCGGATGCGGGTCGGCGGCGAGTCCCAGCCGGCCCGCGTCGGGCTGCCCGCCGCCGGGGGCGAGCCAGTGGCGGTCCGGGGCGAAACGGTAGGTGAGGCGCAGGTCCGGGACCTGTGCGGGACGGTCCCAGGCGACGGGTACGCCGCCGAGGTAGGCGGCGGACAGCGCCCGGTGGAAGGCGTCCGGGCCGCCCTGGTCGCGGCGCAGGGTTCCGCAGGTGAAGGCGGCCACGCCCCGGGCGGTGAGGATCTCCTCGACGGCGTAGGTAAGCACGGGGTGCGGGCTGACCTCGATGAACCGGCGGTGTCCGGAGTCGACGAGGCTGCCGATCGCGGCCTCGAACTCCACGGTCTGCCGCAGGTTGCGGTACCAGTACCCGGCGTCGAGCGTGTCCGTGGCGACCGGGCCGCCGGTGACGGCGGAGTAGAACGCCGTGCCGGCCGCCCTCGGCGCGAGGCTCGCCCCGATCTCCGTCAGCCGCTCCCGCAGCGGCTCCACGTACCGGGTGTGCGAGGCGTAGTCGACGGGGATGCGCCGGGCCCGTACCCCCTGTTCCCCGCACCAGCCGAGGAGTTCCCCGAGCGCGCCACCGCCACCGGCGACGACGGTGGAGCGCGGCCCGTTGCGTACGGCGATCTCCAGTTCCCCGGCGTGCCGGGCGAGTACCGGGGTGAGCGCGTCGGCGTCGAGGGCGACGGACACCATGCCGCTGTCACCGGCGATGCCGGTCAGGGCACGGCTGCGCAGGGTGACGAGTCTGGCGGCGTCGGCGAGGGTGAGCGCGCCGGCGGCGTACGCGGCGGCGATCTCGCCCTGCGAGTGGCCGACGACGGCGTCGGGGACGACGCCCGCGTCCCGCCACAGGGCGGCGAGGGACACCATCATGGCGAACAGGACCGGCTGGACGACGTCGACCCGGTCGAGGCCAGGGGCGTCGGGTGTGCGGCGCAGGACGTCGAGCAGGTTCCAGTCGGTGTGGGGGGCGAAGGCGTCGGCACACGCCTCGACCTCGGCACGGAACACCGGGCTGGAGTCGAGGAGTTCACCGGCCATCCCGAGCCACTGGGAGCCCTGGCCGGGGAAGACGAACACGGTCCGGCCGGGGGTGTGCTCGCCGGTGACGAGGGCATCGTGGACCTCGCCGGCCGCGAGGGCGCGCAGCGCGCCGATGAGTGACGCGGTGTCGTCCGCGGGGAGGGCCGCGCCGTGCGTGAGGCGGGCGCGGCGGGCGAGGGCGGCGGCGAGGTCGCCGGAGTCGGTGGCGGGCCGGGCGGTCAGGTGCTCGGCGAGTGCGGTGGCCTGGCGGCGGAGGGCGTCGGGGGTGTTGCCGGAGAGCAGGACGGGCGGAGCCGGCCGGGTGGGGGTGGCCGGGGGTGTCGTCGGGGGTGTCGGGGCTTGTTCGAGGATGACGTGGGTGTTGGTGCCGCTGATGCCGAAGGACGAGACCCCGGCCCGCCTCGGCCTCCCCCGGTCCGGCCACGGCACCTGCTCACGCAGCAGGGCGACCCCCGAACCCTCCCAGGCGATGTGCGGCGAGGGCTCCTCCGCGTGCAGGGTCCGAGGCAGCACCCCGGCGTCGAGCGCCATCACGCTCTTGATGACACCGGCGATTCCGGCAGCGGCCTGCGTATGCCCGATGTTCGACTTCAACGAGCCGAGCCACAAAGGCACTTCACGACCCTCGCCGCCGTACGCGGAGATCAACGCCTGAGCCTCGATCGGATCACCCAGCCGCGTCCCCGTCCCATGCGCCTCGACGGCATCCACATCCCCCGCCACCAGCCCCGCGTCCGCCAACGCCCGCTCGATGACCTCCTCCTGGGCTCGCCCGTTGGGCGCCGTCAGACCGTTCGACGCGCCGTCCTGATTCACGGCGGACCCGGCCACCACCGCCAGTACCCGATGCCCCGCACGCCGCGCGGTCGACAACCGCTCCACGACGACGACTCCCGCGCCCTCCGCCCACCCCGTCCCGCTCGCCCCGGCCGAGAACGACCGGCACCTGCCGTCGGCGGAGAGTCCCCGCTGCCGCGAGAACTCCACGAACATGCCCGGGGTGGCCATCACCGCGACGCCGCCGGCCAGGGCGGTCCCGCACTCCCCCGACCTGATCGCGCGCACCGCGAGGTCGAGCGCCACCAACGACGACGAGCACGCCGTGTCCACCGTCAACGCCGGTCCGCGCAAGCCCAGTACGTACGCGATCCGTCCCGACGCGACGCTGATGGCGGAGCCGGTGAGCAGGTAGCCGTCGGCGCCTGTGCCGTGTTCGTGGAGGCGGGGGGTGTAGTCGGAGGCGGTCGCCCCGATGAAGACGCCGGTGTCGGAGTCCTTGAGGGAGTGCGGATCGATGCCGGCGCGTTCCAGGGCCTCCCAGGAGGTCTGGAGGAGGAGGCGTTGCTGCGGGTCGAGGGCGAGGGCCTCGCGGGGGCTGATGCCGAAGAACTCGGCGTCGAACTCGGCGACGGTGTCCAGGAATCCGCCGTGCCGGGTGATGGAGGTGCCGGGGTTCTCGGGGTCGGCGAGGAGTGTGTCGAGGTTCCAGCCCCGGTCGGTGGGGAAGGGGCCGATGGCGTCGGTGCCGTCGGCCACCAACCGCCACAGGTCCTCGGGCGAGGCGACCCCGCCCGGGAAACGGCAGCCCATCCCGACGACGACCACCGGATCGTCGTCGACCGCCCTGCGCGCCACGGCCGTCGGGCCCCGGGAGCCGTTCGTGGTGGGGCGGAGGTGGGTGAGGAGGGCGTCGGTCGTGGGGTGGGCGAACAGGGTGGCGGCGGGGAGTTCCCTGCCCAGTGCGGTGCTGAGTCTGTCGCGCAGTTCCACGAGGCCCAGCGAGTCGAGTCCGAGGGCCTTGAAGGTGGCGGTGCGGTCGAGCCGCGCCGGGTCCGTGAAGCCGAGGGTCGCGGCGATCTCCGCCACGACGCGCTGCTCGAACTCCGGTGCGGGGAGCACGGTTTCGGTGACCGGCGGTTCTGCCGGCGGCTCGGTGCGGGTCGCGTCGTCGAGCCAGTACCGTTCGCGCTGGAACGGGTAGGTGGGGAGGTCGATGTGGGGCCGGCCGCCCGGCAGGACGGTGTCCCAGTAGGGGTCGGCGCCGCCGGTGAAGAGCCGTCCGAGGGCCTGGGCCGGTTCGCCGTCCTGGGCGAGCACGGGGACGAACGACGCGTCGCGGCCGGTGATGTCACGGCCCAGCGCGCTGAGCGTGGTGCCGGGCCCGGCCTCCAGCAGGACGCCCGCGCCGAGTTCCCGCAGTCGGCGCACCGCCGCCTCGAACCGGACCGGCCGCCGGGCGTGCTCCACCCAGTAGGCGGCGTCCGTCGTCTCCACCAGGTCTCCGCCGACCGTGGACACGAACGGGACGCGGGCCGGGCGGAACTCGATCCCGGACAGCACTGCGCGGAAGTCCGCCAGCGCGGGTTCCATCAGGGAGGAGTGGAACGCGTGGCTGACGTCGAGGCGGCGGTGGCGCAGCCCTCGCTCGGCGGCCCGTGCCGCGATCTCGTCGAGGGCCGCGCTGTCGCCGGAGAGGACCACGGACTCCGGGCCGTTGACGGCGGCGATGTCGACCACGCCGTCCACCTCCGCGAGGAGTTCACCGGCCGTCTCCTCGGCGGCCCCGACCGCGAGCATGCCGCCGCCTTCCGGCAGCGCGTCCATCAACCGGCCGCGTGCGGCGATGAGTTCGGCGGCCTGGGCGAGGTCGAGGATGCCCGCCGCGTGGGCCGCCGCGACCTCGCCGATCGAGTGTCCGGCCACGAAGGCCGGGACGACGCCGAGCGAGGTGAGCCAGCGGTGGGTGGCGGCCTCCACCGCGAACAGGGCGGGCTGGGTGTAGGCGGTGCGGTGGAGCAGCGCGGCGGCCTCGGTGCCGGGCTCCGCCCACAGGACGTCCTCGATCCGCCGGGGCAGGTGCGCGGCGAGGGCTTCGGCGGCCTCGTCGAACGCGGCCCGGAAGACCGGGGACTCCTCGTAGGCGCGGCGTCCCATGCCGAGCCGCTGGCTGCCCTGGCCGGGGAAGAGCAGCGCGACGGCGCCGGTACCGGCGTGTCCGGTGACGACACCGGGGGCGGTGCGGCCCTCGGCGAGGGCGGTGAGTCCGGCTCGTACGTCGCCGGTGACGGCGGCTCGGTGGGGGAAGGCGGTGCGGGTGGTGGCGAGGGCGCGGGCCAGTCCGGTGGGCACGCCGTTCTCGCGGTCGATCAACTGACGGGTCCTGGCGGCCTGTTCGCGCAGGGCGGCGGCGCTGCGGGCGCTCAGGACGAGGGGTGCGGCCGGTGGTACGTCGGGGGTGGGCTCGGGGTCCGGGGCGGGTGGGGCCTCGGCGACGACGACGTGGCAGTTCGTGCCGCCCATGCCGAAGGAGCTGACGCCGGCCAGGAGCCGTTCGCCGGGGCGCGGCCAGGCTCCGGGTTCGGTGCGGACGGCGAGCCGGAGTGCGTCGAGGTCGATGTCGGGGTGCGGCTCGGTGTGGTTGAGGGTGGCGGGCAGTTCGCGCCGGGCCACGCCCAGGACGGTCTTCAGCAGTCCGGCGATCCCGGCCGCGCCTTCGAGGTGCCCGATGTTGGTCTTGACCGAGCCGACCTCCAGGACGGGCCGCCGCGCGCCGCCGTCCCGGGCGAGCCCGAGGCCGCGCGCCTCGATCGGATCGCCCACCGGGGTCCCGGTGCCGTGGAGTTCGACGTACTGGAGCGCCTCGGGCGCCACCCCGGCGGCCTCGCAGGCCCGCCGGACCACGTCGGCCTGGGCCTCGGGGCTGGGGACGGTGAGGCCGTCGGTCGTGCCGTCGTTGTTGACGGCGCTGCCGAGGAGGACGGCGTGGACCCGGTCGCCGTCGGCGAGGGCCGCGTCGAGGGGTTTGAGGACGACGAGGCCCGCGCCCTCGCCGCGTACGTAGCCGTTGGCGCGGCGGTCGAAGGTGTGGCAGCGGCCGTCCGGTGAGAGTCCGCCGAAGCGGGCGACGGCGGCGGTGGAGGCGGGGTCGACGATCAGGTTGACGCCGCCGGCGAGGGCGAGCCGTGACTCTCCGCGCCGCAGGCTCTCGCAGGCGAGGTGGACGGCGACGAGGGAGGAGGACTGGGCGGTGTCGACGGCGATGCTGGGGCCGCGCAGCCCGAGGGTGTACGAGACGCGGTTGGCGAGCAGGCCCCGGGTGGTTCCGGTGAGGGTGTGGCGGCCGGGTCCGGTGCGGCGGGCGAGGGTCGCGTACTCGTCGGCGAGGGAGCCGATGAACACGCCGGTGGCGGTGGCGTGGAGGGTGGCGGGCAGGGTGCCGGCGTGTTCCAGGGCCTCCCAGGACAGTTCGAGGACGAGCCGCTGCTGGGGGTCCATGGCGGTGGCCTCGCGGGGCGAGATGCCGAAGAAGGCGGGGTCGAAGCGGTCGATGGCGTCCAGGTAGCCGCCGTGGCGGATGCCGGGGTGGCCGTCGGCGAGTGCCGCGACCGAGCCCGGTCCGGCCGGGGGTCCGGCCCGGTGTTCCGGTACTTGCCGGACGGCGCTGCGGCCTTCGCGCAGGAGGTTCCAGAAGGCTTCGGGGTCGGGTGCCCCGGGCAGCCGGCAGGCCAGTCCGATCACGGCGATCGGGGTGGTCGTGGTCCTGGGGGTGTCCTGTGCGTCGGTGCGCTTGCCGCTCAACTACAGCCTCACTCTCGGTCGCCACGGGGGGAGTTGCCGGACCGGTGCGGTCAGGACGGGGACGGTTCGCCGAGCAGCGCGCGCACGATGTCCGCCACGTCCGTCAGGCGCGGGTTCAGGTAGAAGTGGCCGCCCGGGAGCACTCCGAGGCGGAAGCGGCCGGTGGTGTGGTCCTCCCAGCGGCGTGCGTCGGCGACCGGGACCAGCGGGTCGCGGTCCCCGACGAGCGCGCGGACCGGGCAGCGCAGGCGGGCCTCGGGGTCGGGGGTGTACGCGTGCAGGGCCCGGTAGTCGGCGCGCAGGGCGGGCAGGATCATGTCGCGCAGGTCCGGGTCGTCCAGGACGGCCCGTTCGGTGCCGCCGAGCAGGAGGACCTCCTCGACGAGGCGGTCGTCGCTGTGCAGGAGTACGGGGTCGACGCGGGTCAGTGCGGGGGCCCGGGCGCCGGAGGCGACGAGCGCGGTGGGGGCGGGTCCGTGGCCGTGTTCGCCGAGGAGGGCGGTCTCGAAGGCGACGAGGGAGCCCATGCTGTGGCCGAAGTGGACCAGGGGCGCGGCCCCTCGGCCGGCCGGTGTCCCGTCGACGGCTTCGGTGATGGCCTCCTGGACATGGGCCGCCAGTTCGCGGACGTCCGTCACCGGCGGGTCGGCGCGGCGTTCGAGCCGTCCCGGGTACTGGACGGCGAGGACGCGGACGGCCGGTGCGAGGGCGCGGGCGAGGGGGGCGAAGAAGCCGGCCGATCCGCCGGCGTGCGGGAAGAGCACCAGGCAGGGGGCGTCGGGGCCGGCGGGGGCGTACTGGCGCAGCCAGACGGCGGCCGTGGAGGTGGCGGTGGTGCCGGCCGGGCTCATCGGTCGGCTCCGGCGGTGCGGGCCGCCTCGACTGCGGCGGTGAGCGCTTCGGTGGTCGCCGGGTCGGCGTCCGGCCGCATCCGCTGGACGGCGAGCAGGCTCCACGCCTTCGTCTCGGCGAGCCGGCCGGGGGCGCCGTGCACGTCGTCGTGTTCCAGGAGCCGCAGGTCGGGTACGTGCCGGCGCAGCCGGGCGGTGTCGCCGGGCGGCACGATCTCGTCCCGCAGGGCGCTGACGGTGGCGAACGGCACGGTGAGCGCGCGGAGTTCGTCGTCGCCGATGGCCCAGTCCCGCAGGTGTTCGTAGACGGTGTCGGCGGGGAATCCGGTCAGGTGGGCGAGGGTGGTGCGGGTGACGCGGGGGACGGTCCGCTGCCACGCCCGGTCGGTGAAGAAGTCGTGGACGGGGGTTCCGTTGCCGACGATGCCCTGGACGCGGGGGTCGGTCAGGGCGGCGCGGACGGCGAGGTGGCCGCTGAAGCTGAGGGCGAGGAGGTAGGTGCGGGAGACGTCGGCGCGGCCGTCGAGGGCGTCGAGGATCGCGGTGAACAGGCGGGTGCTGTCGGGGCCGTAGCGCAGGGCGTTCTCGCCGACGCCGGGCAGTTCGGCGACGGCTCCGGCCAGCCCGAGGGAGACGAGCTGCGGCAGCAGGGGTCCCCACTGCTCCTTGGTGCTGACGATCCCGCCGGTCACGACGAGCAGCGGGCGGGGTGCCTCGGCGGAGAGGCCGGCCGTCCAGATCCGTACGGGGACTCCGCCGACGTCGACCGTCTCCGGTTCGATGCCGGTGTTCTCGGCCTTGCGCCAGCGGTCGAACGCGTCGACGGAGCGTTCCAGCGCGCGGGCCCGGCCGGGGCCGTCCACGAAGGGGAAGCGTCCCAGCAGGTAGTACTGGCCTGCGGCGAGGGTGAGGCCGGCCGCGTCCAGTTCGTCGCCGGCGCGAATCCATTCGTACGCCCACGAGCCGGGGGCGTCCCCGGCGGAGGTGGTGATCCGGTCCAGGAGCGGGGTGTAGTGGCCGGCGGGGAGGTTCTGGGAGACCGCGTGCGCCACGACGAAGCGTTTGAGCTCGTCGAGTTCGCCGCCGCCGTCGGTGGTGTCGGTCATGCGGGGTACGCCTCCAGCGCGTCCTTGATCTCGGTGAGCACGTCGGCGGCCTCGGCGCCGTCGATGACCCGGTGGTCGAAGGTCAGGGAGAGCCGCAGGACCGGCGCGACGGTTATGGCCCCGTCGCGTACGACCGGCCGGTCGGTGATGCGGCCGACGCCGAGGGTGACGGTCGTGCCGCCGGTGGAGTGGAAGCCGTCCACGGCCCGGTGGCCGAGCGAGGTGACGCTGAACGTGCCGGTGATCTCCGGGCGCCGCTCCAGTAGTCCGGCCGCCGCCCGGAACCGGTCGAGGGCCTCCTGCCAGGGCAGGGCGCGCAGGGCCCGGACGGGGGCGAACCGGTCGGCGGTGTCGGGGTCGTCGGCGAGGGCGCGGTCCAGGTGGTCCTGGACGGTGGCGAGGTCCGCGTCCTCCAGCCCGGGGATCACGGTCGCGAGGACCACGCGGCGGCCGTCGAGCGTGCGGTCCAGGGTGACTTTGGCGCTGACGGTGTCGTAGGTGGCGACGGTCGGGTCGAGGCGGCCGTGGATCGCGCCGTTCGCGTCGGGGTGCTTGTGCAGCACTCCGGCGGCGGCGTGGACGACGTACGCGACGACGGAGCGGCGGGTGCCGGTCTCCCGGGCGGTGCGGCGGGCGGCGACGATCGCGGTGGCGTCGACCTCGGTGTCGAGGTGGACCGGCGCGAAGTCCCTGATCTGGTCGAGGAAGAGGAGGGTGTGCCGGCGCTGGGTGGGGAACGGGCGTACGGTCAACGGGTCACCAACTCGTAGATCGATTCCAGGCTGCCCGCGTCCAGGAAGTCCGGCAGCGAGAGCGGGGTGCCGGTCTCCTTCTCCAGCAGGGTGAGGAGGGTGAGGAGGTGGACGGAGTCCCAGCCCGGCAACGCGTCGAAGGGGCGGCCGAGTTCGGGCTCGGGGACGTCGATGCCGAGTTCGTCGCGGACCAGGTCCGCGAACCGCTGCCGGCCGAGTGCGGTGCTCATCTCAGGGGCTCCCGTTCCAGGGCGAGGCCGGAGCAGATCCATTTGCTGGACTCGATGGCCACGGCGACGGCCCGGGAGGCGGGGCCCATCACGTCGAGCAGCCGCTCCAGTTGGAAGAAGAGCAGGGCGTTGCCGTTGTTGCCGGTGTCGCCGACCACGCTGATCTCGTCGGCGAGCGGGAAGTCGAGCCGTTTGACGATCTTCTCGGTCATCGTGACGGACAGTTGTGGGGGCAGCAGGTGGCCGACCTCGTCGCGCTGCCAGCCGAGGTCGTCGAGGAGTTCCTCGGCCACCTCGGCGGCGAGTTCGGGCACGAGTTCCTCGATGGCCTTGTAGTCCTCGTTCGCGGGCGCCTCGGCGCGGTGGCGGTCGGCGAGGCCGTACCAGCGCAGCACCTGGCCCGGTTCGCGGCCGAGTCCGGTGAGCCGGGTCAGGACGGTGCGGACGACCGGGGCGTCGTCGTGCCCGGGTTCGCCGGTTTCAGGGGTTTCAGCGGTGAGGACGGCGGCGCCGGCGCCGTCGCCGAACAGCACGTAGTTGACGAGCTGTTCGGGCGGCAGCGCGCCGAGGTCGGCGCTCACGTCGTAGTGCTTGGCGATGACGTCGCCGCCGATGACGAGGGCGGTGCGGGAGCGGCCGGCGGCCAGCAGGGAGGTCGCCACGTCGAAGGTCTGCACGGCCCCTGAGCAGCCGGACTGGAGCTGGAAGGTGGGGATGCCGTCGATGCCGAGCCGGTCGGCGACGACGTTGACGGTGGCGGGCATCAGGGTGTCGGGGGTCGCGGTGCCGAGGACGACGAGGTCGATGTCCTCGGCGGAGACTCTCGCTCTGGTGAGCGCCGTCGCGGCGGCCGTGGTGGCGAGGTCGGCGAGGGATTCGCGGGGTGCGCCGGTCGCGAGGTCGAGGGCGAGGTGGCGGGTGCGGGTGCCGATGAAGGTGTCGACCCATTGCCGCCAGAGCCGGTCCATGCCGAATCGTGCCGCCAGAGCCTCGGTGTCGATGGGGGGTCCGGGCAGGGCGGTCCCCGTGGACAGGATGCGCACCGTGCGGTCCGGACGCTGGTCCGCCATGTGACGTCCTCCTCTCGTGCCACGTGCGGTTTCGGCTTGCGTCGGACGCTAGGACCGGGTTCTAAAGCAGCCCTAATCCGGTGGGGGCGGGGGGTGCGCGGCGCGCGTTAAGAACGGCTTAAGGGGGATCGGGGAGCGTGTGCGCGTGACAGTCACTCCCTCGGCGACCACGCCGGACGCGGACGCCTTCCGCAACGCCCTGAGCCGGTTCGCCACCGGTGTCGTCGTCGTGACGGCCCTGGTCGGCACCGAGGGCCGGCCGGCCGGACTCACCGTCAACTCCTTCACGTCGGTGTCGCTGGACCCGCCCCTGGTGTCGTTCTGCGCGGGCCGCACCAGCCGTACCTGGCCGCTCCTTCGGACCTCGGAGCGCATCTGCGTGAACATCCTCGGCGCGGGCCAGGAGCAGACGTCCCGCAAGCTCGCCGGCTCCGCACCGGACAGGTTCGACGGGGTCCCCTGGTCCCCCTCCCCCTCCGGACAGCCCGTCCTGGACGGGGCCCTCGCCTGGCTGGAGTGCTCCGTGGACACCGAGTACCCCGCCGGCGACCACCACATCGTCGTGGCCCGCACCCACAGCCTCGCCACGACCCACGGGGACGGGCCTCTGGTCTTCTACCGGGGAGGGTACGGGCGCTTCGTTCCGGCCTGACCGGGCGACCGGCGCTGGTGCGGTGTCCAGGAGTGCGGTGAGCGCTCAGGCCCGGCCTCGGACACTCGGCATCGCCGCCGGCCTGCGGACGGTCCCCGGGGGAGCAGCGGCGGCGGGTCGGTGAGTTCCCGGTTCACCGGTCGGCTTGGGCCGCCAGTTCCGCCCTGCTGGTGGCGCCCAGTCTGCGGCCTGCCTGCTCGGTCAGTGCGGTCACGTCGTGCGGGGTCAGGAGCAGGGTCTGGGCGATCTGGCGGTCGCTGTGGCCCGCGCGGAGCAGTTCGAGCAGCCGGTGTTGGGTCGGGGAGAGGCTCGGGGCCGCCGGTGGCGGCGGTTTCGGGCGTACTCCTGCCGCCGCGAGGGCTCCGCGTACTTGGCCGCCCAGCAGCACGCTGCCGCAGGTGTCCGCGAGGTGGAGCGCCTCGGTGAGGGCGTGGCGGGCCTCGTCGGTCTCGCCGTCGCGCAGGAGGGCGGTTCCCAGCTCGTGGTGGGCGCGGGCCAGTTCCAGTCGGGCGGGGGACCGCTTCAGCAGGGCCACGGCCTCGCGCAGGAGGGCCCGTCCCCGGCGTCCGCCGTGGATGACGCCCAGGCAGCGTGAGGCCACCCCGATCGCCCGCTCGGTGCCCCACTGGTGTGCCAGCTCCAGTTCCTCGGTGGCCAGTTGGAGCGCGTCCGTCCGCTGGCCGAGGGTGAGGTGCAGCAAGGCCGCCCGCGACCGCCAGGGTGCCCCGGTCAGGTTCGTGACCTGTGCGCGGTTCTCGTCGGCGCCGTACTCGTGCAGGACGGCGAGGGCGGCGGCCGGGTTGCCGCGCGCCGCGTGCAGACGGCTGCGTACGAGGTGTGCCGGGCCCTGCCAGGTCCAGCCCACGCGTTCGAAGTCGGCGTCCGCGGCGAGCACCGCCGTGGCCGAGGTGAGGTCGCACCGTTCGATCAGAGACTCACCGACCTGAGTCGTCATCATCATCCTGGCCCGAGGCTCCACGCCCTGGTCGGCGGTGGTGGCGGGGTGACCGAAGTCGGGGGTGAGCGGGAGCTGTCGGCCGCGGCGGGCCTGGACGAGCAGTTGCCAGGTCAGCGCGGACGTGACCAGCAGGAGTGAGCCCCATCGGCCGCCGGTGTCGGCGACGCGGTCGAATCGGGCGGACGCGTCGTCGAGCCGGTCGGTGGCCACGAAGGCCAGCCCCGCGAGGGTGACGAGCATCTGGGAGGTGTCCGCCGCGACCAGGCCGCCTCGCAGGGCCCGGTCGAGGAGGTCGTTGGTGACCTGCGCGCCGGCCTCCCCTGTGGTGGCCGAGGCGGACAGCGCGGCCAGGACCATGCACTCACCAGGGGTGTCACCGGCCAGCTTGTGGTCCCACAGCCGTCGCGCGTGCTGCCGGGCGGCGGAGAGGGTGGACAGCTGGTCGTAGCCGATCAGCAGCATCTGCGCCTGGAGGAACCACGACACCTCGCGGGCGAGGCCGGTGCCGTCGTCGGTCTGCCGCAGCTCCTCCACCGCGCGGGCGACGACGTCGACGGCGCGCTCGTGCTCGTGGCTGAGGAACAGGGCGCTGCCGAGCAGAGAGGCCGCCTCCGCCAGGGCGTAGGGGTCGGCCAACGCCGTCGATGCCTGCGTCAGGTGGTGTCTGGCCGCGCCGACGTCGACCTGCATCTCGTCCTTGCCCAGCTCCAGCAGCAGAGGGCCGCGCTCTTCGGCGGACACCGGCTCGCGCAGAGCTCGGCGCAGGTAGGCGGCGGTGACCTCCGGGGCCCCTCGGCCACGGGTCGCCCGCGCCGCCTGCCTCAAGGTGTCCACCCACCAGCCCTCACCGCCCGGTTCGGCCGACAGCAGGTGGGCCGCCACCAGATCGTCGGCCGCGCCGTCGCGCCGCAGCAGTGCGGCTGCCCGCGCGTGACCGGCGGCCAGTTCCACCGGTCCCAGGGCGGCTTCGGCAACGGCGGCGCGGACCAGGGAATGGCCGAACCGCGGCGGCTCACCGGGTGCCAGCACACCGATTTGCCGCAGCCGGCCGCCGAGCTCCCGTGCCGTGGACTCGCCCAGCCCCGCCAGTTCGGCCGCGGTCTGCCAGGCGGCCCCGTCCCCCAGCACCACGAGGGCCCGCGCCAGGCTGAGGACCGGCTCCGGCTCGTCGGCCAGCCGTTCGACCACGGTGCGGGCCAGAATCCGGCCCCGGTACTCCTCCACCAGATGGGCCTGCCTGTCGTCGGCCCCGACCTGGTTGTCGGCCAGGGTCCGCAGCAACTCGCGCAGCAGCAGAGGGTTGCCCTCGGTCGCCGAGGCGCAGGCGGCGGCGAACCCCGGTTCGCAGGGCCCCAGGTTCACCCGCACCAGTTGGGTCACGCTGTCGATGTCCAGCCCGGGCAGATCGACCGGCAGGCAGTACGGCTGTCCGGCGATCCGCTCCAGCGGTGGCCCGGTCTGCGCCCCGCTGTCCGGCCGTCCTGCCAGCACCAGCAGCAGGGGCAGCCCGCGCAGGCGCCGTGCCAGGTACTCCAGCCACCGCACCGACGGGACGTCCGCCCAGTGCACGTCGTCGACCACCAGGGCGACCGGGCCGTCGTCGGCGACGTGCACCATCAGCCAGTACAGACTGTGCAGAAGGCCCAGTGACATCTCGGGCGGTATCTCGCCGCCCCCCTCCACGCGCAACGCGTGTGACGCCAACTGCGCCGGGCCCGCCAGCAGCCGCGCCCGCTCCGCGTCACCGGCTCGGGCGAGTAAGGGCTCGACCAGCTGGCGCAGCACCGCGAAGGCGAAGCCCTGCTCCAGTTCGGCCCCGCTCGCGGACATCACCAGGATCTCCTGCGGCTGCTGGACGGCCGCCCAGGTGTCCAGCAGCGCGGTCTTCCCCATCCCCGCGCCCGCCCGGACCAGCACCACGCCGCCCCGGCCCGCCCGGGCCTCACCGGCCGCACGCTCCAGCACCGCCAGCTGGCCCCGGCGACCGAGCAGCGGGCCGGACTCCACCGCACCCTCGTCGGCGGGAGGGCCCGGCTGCCGGCCGGAGCGGCTCGCCGCGAGCAACGCGGCGGCGTCGGCGTCACCCAGCCTCAGCGCCGACACCAGCATCTGCGCCGTGTGTCGCTGCGGGCGCGCCCGCCGGCCCCGTTCCAGGTCCCGGACGGACCGGGCCGTCAGCCCGGCGGCCTCGGCGAGCTCCTCCTGCGTCAGCTCCGCGGCCCGGCGTAAGGCCAACAACATCTCACCGAACGTCGCCAACTCGTCTCCGCCCCCCGGCCCACCGCCTCCGGCGCAGAGGACGATCCGTCCGGGTCCTGTCCGAAGCATCCGGACGAGGACCCCAACACCGCACTGCCGCCGCACTGTTGACGGGATGTTACCGGAGTGTCCACACCGCCTGGACTCTCGCCCTGCGCAGCGGTTCCGGTGGCACGCGCGGCGAGCCGGACGTGCGGGAGGACACGCACGTCCGGCTCGGTCCGGTGGCTCGGGTCAGGCGGCCTCAGTCGTCCGACTTCCAGGTTTCGGGCAGTTCGGGAAGCTCATCGGTGATCTTCCTGATGGCCTTCTTTCCCAGATCGGTACGGTGGACCTCGCCGCCCCTGATGAACACGTACACCCAGTCGGGGCGGATGTAGGCGGTGCTGACGCCGCCCGCGAAGTGGGTGGGGAGAGTGGGGAACCGGTCGGCGAGCTTCTTGGTGGTGCCGGCGGCCCAGTCGGTCTGATGGACCTCCGCGTCCTTGATGAACCCGTGAACACCGTTGGGCAGGACATAGGCGCAGTCCACACCACGCGTGAAGCTCTTCGGAAGCGTGGGGAACCGGTCCGCCAGCTTCCTGGCGGTGCCGGCGGCCCAGTCGGTCTGATGGACCTCCGCGTCCTTGATGAACCCGTGAACACCGTTGGGCAGGACATAGGCGCAGTCCACACCACGCG
>NZ_JBEXLS010000025.1:87364-161849 GCF_040610055.1 Streptomyces sp. NPDC004539
TGAAGCTCTTCGGAAGCGTGGGGAACCGGTCCGCCAGCTTCCTGGCGGTGCCGGCGGCCCAGTCGGTGTGACGGACCTCCTTGCCTCTGACGAACCCCTGCTCGCCGTCGGGCAGGGCGTAGGCGGCGGTGATTCCGGGGCCTTCGTCGCAGTCGTCCTCGGTGGCCGCCGACGCGCCGGGCGCGTAGACCGTTCCGGTGCTCAACGCGATCGTGGCCGCGCCGCCGACCGCGGCGGCCCTGCCGAGCATCTGCCTGCGGCTCAGCGCGAACCGGTCGTCCGACTTCTTCATGTCTGTCTCCTCGTAGGGCGGTTTCTGTTGCCGCGGAATCGCGGACACCGGTGACGGCGGGCTGTCGCCCCGCTCCAGATGCTCACGGCGTCGCGGTGATGAGGACCTCAAGGTTGCCGTCGGGGCTCAGGGCCATGGCGACGGACTCCGCACCGGACGGGGCTCCGTCGTAGCCCGCCTCCCACCCGTGCCAACCGCCGTCCCTGTCCTGCCAGTCGTGGAACAGGGTGCCGCCGCTCCCGACGGCGAAGACCTCAAGATGGCCGCCCGCACCCAGCTGCGCGGTGACGGACTCGACTCCGGGCGGGGCCTGATCGAAGCCGGCCTCCCACCCGTGCCAACCACCGTTCTGGTCCTGCCAGTTGTGGAACAGGGTGCCGCCGTTCCCGACGGCGAAGACCTCCAGGTTGCCGCCGGCGCCCAACTGCGCGGTGACCGACTGCACTATGGGCGGGGCTCCGTCGTAGCCCGCCTCCCACCCGTGCCAACCACCCTTCTGGTCCTGCCAGTTGTGGTACAGGATGCCGCCCTCCCCCACGGCGAAGACCTCCAGGTTGCCGCCGGCGCCCAACTGCGCGGTCACCGACTGCACTCCGGGCGGGGCGTCGAAGACCCCCCACCCGTGCCAGCCGCCGCCCTTGTCCTGCCAGTCGTGGTACAGCTCGCCGTCGTCCCCGACGGCGAAGACCTCCAGGTTGCCGCCGGCGCCCAGCTGCGCGGTGACCGACAGCAGTCCGGACGGGGCTCCGTCGAAGTTCGCCCTCCACAAGTGCCAGGAGCCCCGCCGGTCCTCGTAGGTGTGGTGGAGGATGCCTTTGTCGTCGAGCACGAAGACCTGGAGATTGCCGTCGGCGCCCGTCTGCGCGGTGACCGACTGCACTCGGGGCGGGGCTCCGCCGAGCATCTCCCACCCCTGCCAGCCGACGTGGGGAAACCGATAGTTGCGGTACACGGTGCCACCGTCCGCGATCGCGAAGACCTCCAGGTCCGCGACAGGACCCAGGTGAGCGGTGACCGACCGCACCGCGGACGGGGCTCCGTCGAATTTCGTGTCCCACCCGTGCCAGCCGCCGCCCTTGTCCTGCCAGTTGTGACACAGGGTGCCGTCCAGCTCCGCGTTGTTCACCAGCAGCTTGGAGGCATAGCCGTGGACACCCGCGTACAGGTTCCAGCCGTCGGCGACAACGGCGGTGTCGTAGTCGCCGCCCGTACTGACGGGAAGAGTCAGGAGCAGACTGTTCAGGACCTGCCCCGAGCCCGGATCGAGTTCGTAGGTGTGGCCGTTGGAACCCGCGAACACCCTTCCCGCGCCGACGGTCACGCTCACCGGGTCGAAGGCTCCGATGCCGCCGACTCCCACGTTCCACAGCGGTTGCTTCCAGGCGCCGTCGAGGCCGATCCCGTAGACGTAGCCGTGAACGCCCGCGTAGAGGTTGGTGCCGTCCGTGGCCAGTCTGGTGGTGTAGTCACCCAGGCCGATCTGGTCGGCCACCAGCAAGTCGTGGACGATCTTCCCCGAGGGCGGGTCGATCTGGTACACGTAGCCGTTCGAGCCGGCGAACACCTTGCCGCCGGCGGCGAGGACATCGACCCGGGGCGTGCCCAGTCCACCGACGCCCGCAGCCCACAGCGGCTGCTTCCAGGAGCCGTCGATCCTGACTCCGTAGACATGACCGTGAACGCCGACGTAGAGGTTGGTGCCGTCCGTGGCCAGCCTGGTGGTGTAGTCACCCAGACCGAACTGGTCGGCCACCAGCAGGCTGTGCACGATCTCCCCCGAGAACGGGTCGATCTGGTACACGTAGCCGTTCGACCCGGCGAACACCTTCCCGCCGGCGGCGAGGACATCGACCGGGGGCGTACCCAGTCCACCGACGCCGGCAGCCCACGCCGGTTTCCCCCAGGCGCCGTTGAGGCTAATGCCGTAGACGTGGCCGTGGACGCCCGCGTAGACGTAGTTCGCGTCGGTGGCCAGTCTGGTGGTGTAGTCGCCCACCCCGATCTGGTCGGTCACCAGCAGGCTGTGCACGATCTTCCCCGAGATCCGGTCGACCTGGTGGACGTAGCCGTTCGAGCCGGCGAAGACCTTCCCTCCGGCGACGGTGATCTGGACCGGGGGAAGCGACGTACTGGAGCTGGGGAGGCGCCGGTTCCAGACGCCGGCGAAGTCCTGGTCGCGCGAGACGACCCCGAGCCGCGGGCTGGCGAGTCCTACCAGCAGCTCCTTGAGCCTGGGCACGAACTTGTCGAACAGCCCCATGCAGGACGACTCCTGGCCCGTGTTCCAGGACTTCAGATCGCTCATGTTCTTCGGATCGGCGCCCGCCCGGGTCGGGAACCGGTCACGGATGAGCTTGACCGCGATGCCGGTCTCCCCCTCGGCGAGGATCTCGCGCAGGGCCTGCTGCGAGAGCTGGGTCGCCTTGCTGGTGGCCTCGACGCCGGCCGAGCCGTTCGCGCCGGTCAGGAGGGTGTCGTCGCCCCAGACCGCGTAGGGCTGCGGCTCGATGACCGAACTCACGTAGACGGACGTGGAGTTGTAGTGGTCGTGCAGCATGCCCGAACCGAGCTGGGCAGCCGCCCCGGTGAGGAAGGTCAGATAGTTCTGGTACGTCCGGCCGAGGCCGAGGTCCTTGTCCGCGACGAGGCCGCTGCCCAGGACACGGCGGACGAGGGTGGCCGCCTCCTGGGCCGTCTGCGGGTCGTTCGACGGCCCGTACCCCGAGTCGTAGAGGCTGAGATCCGCCAGACCGGGCTGCCGCTTCGCCGTCATGTTCTTGATCCGGTCCCAGTCCGCGATCGGCAGCAGGTTCTTCGTGGCCGCCCACTCGATGAACCACTGCATGACGAGGGTCTTGTTGATCAGGTGGCCCGCGGCGAACGAGTCCTGGAGGAAGTGGTCGGCGTAGCCGTTGTACATCCGCGCCTGCCGCGCCAGTTCGGGATCTTTCTTGTTCAGGTACGAGCGCTGGGCCAGGTCCCTCGCGACCATGTGGAACGTCTGCCAGCGGAACCAGGAGTAGGGCGCGAAGTGGCAGGCGTTGCGGGCCAGCAGCCCCTGGTAGTGGTCCTCCCCGAGGAAGCCCAGACCGGAGGTCCACGCGTTGAGGGACGCCGTCTCGACGATGTCGTTCACCAGGCCGAGCTTCCACGGCGACGCGGCGGCGTGCGCGAACTCGTCGTTGGGTGTCTTGCCCGTCCGGATGCCGGTGAGGTGGTTGAACCCTTCCTGGCGGATGCACTGGAGGACTCCGAGGAGGGTCTCCTTGGGCACCGTGGCGAACGCGCCGGCGTCGGCGAGGTAGTCGGGCAGCGCGTTGAGCTCGCCGTAGGTGACGAGCAGCCCGTCGCCGGGTCCGATACGGAGGGTCTCGATGCCCAGTTTCAGGTCGTCGATCTCCTTCGCCGTCACCGACTCCGGGTCCTTGCGCCACAGTTCCTGGAGCCTGATCTGGGCGTCGAGGATGCTGTTGCGGTCGGGGGCGTTGGTGGAGATCGCGACGAGGTTCTTGGTCGGGGCGTCGCCGAGGATGCGGTGTTCGAAGGAGACGTGCCGCTGGACCGTCGCGGAGCGGCCGGGCGGCACGACCACCGGGTCTCCCTCGCGGGTCCGCCCCCGGACAACGGCGTCGGCCCAGCGGTCGGCCTCCCGCTCCCAGGGGTCGCCGGGCGCGCTGACGGTCCATCTTCCGTGTCTGGTGCCGCCGACCTCGCCGCGGGCCTGCTGGACGAGGTGAGCGGCTTCGTGGGCCAGCAGCCGGAACCCGGACGGGGAGTGCGGTCGGTAGGCCCCTCGCCGGAAGAACACGTGTGATCCGCTCGCGAACGCCTCGGCACCCAGGCCGCGGGCGAGGCGGTCGGCGGCCGGCCCGGTGTGGATGCGCATGGCGGACAGATCGGCGCGCAGGCCGTGCTCCAGGCGGCGCAGGAGCTCCGGGGGCGGGCTCTGTCCGCCGTCCGTCGTGGCATGAAGCGTGTCCGTGGTCCGTTTGGTCACTGAACCTCCCGTGGATGAACGTTCTCGAACGTGCTGCCGGAGCAGGACGATCGGCTGAGGCCGGACCAGGTGCACGAAGACACTGAAGGAGTGCGTGCGCGGCGCCGGCTGAGGTCCTTCGCGGACGGCGCCTCCTCTGCACTCGGCCGAGGAGGCGTGGCCGCTTGACCGTGTACAGCAGAACATCGGGGCGGACAGGGCCACCAGGAAGAAGTACGGGACGGACTACCGGAAGATCTGCGCGGGCCGGGGCGGCGTCGACACCGAGAGCGGCGGGGCCGGGCCGGTGTCCCTGCGTCACACCCCGGCGGAACGGGCCTCCGCCAAATCGACCCACGCGACGGTCTCGGGCAGTGAGGACAAAGCTGGCCCAGACGGTGGAGAGATGCCCGCGCCGCCGAGCGCGCCGAGGCAGTTGGCGAGGTCGAGGGCGGCCAGGTCGAGGGTGCCCATGAGGGTCGGGGCGTCCGGCGCGAACGCGGTCAGCCGGACCTGGATGGTGGGGACGGCGAACATCATGGTCGCGCCGACACCGAACAGGCAGGGCAGCAGGACCATCAGGTGGTCGCCGAGGTGGTTGCCGGCCGCCATGCCGACACCGAGGAGGGCGAGCGCGACCGGGATGAGCGAGGCGTCCCGCAGGGCACCCCAGTTCGCCCGTGAGGGAGCCGCCGCGCAGGTCGTCGGTGCGCGGCAGCCAGGCGACGAGGGCGGCTCCGGTGAGCAGGCCGACGACGACGCCCGTACAGGGCGCGCCAGTCGGCGTGCTGGCCGACGAAGGTGGAGAAGGGCAGCACTGGTCCGACAAGGAACGGCTCCTCGCCTACGCCCACCAGCGGAACACAGAACACCGCCCCGCCTTCAACCGCTGGGCTCGCGCCGGCAAGGGCCATGTCGGCATCTGGCACGAGACGTTCATCGTCCCGGCCGGCTCCTACGAATCGGTGTACGTCGACATGCCCGCCTACGGCCTCGCCGCCGCGACCGGCGTCATCCCGGTCGGTCGACGGGATGACACGGCGGCCCAGCGTCTGAGCTCCGCGGAGAAGTAGGGGTCTGTTGGACTTCTACGGGGGGCGCTCGCACGGGATCGCCGTGTAGGAGAGGAGTGCTCGACGGCGGGACGCACACCGCTCGCCCCCTGGGTAGATCGGGGCAGTGCAGGCCCGTCGCCCTACCCCCCGAGCCTCACGAACGCACGGTGCGCCCGGTCCCGTCGGTTCGCCCCGACGGGTCGGCCGGGTGGGCTGCGCCGCCGCCAGGCTCCTCGCGATCGGAGCGCGCTCAGCGACCCGCCTGGACTGCCCCGTGACCCGGCTTGCCGAGGTTCAATGACCGTCTGCTCGGATCGGCTTCTCCGTGAAGCGCAGCCACGCGCTGAGCGCCGCCTGTAGTTCGATCACCGCTCGCCGGTCGAGGGTCGCCCCCGTCCTGCCGACATGGAGCCGCACCTCCTCCCCCGTGACGGTCCAGCCGACCGGCAGTCCGTGTGGCGCGCTGATGGAGGAGCCGTGTTCGAGAGCGCGGAGCATGGCTTCGACGCGGGGCGGCAACGGTTGGGGACGGGGAGCCGACGAGACGTTCGCGGGCCGGGTGGGCAGGCCGAGCGCGGTGCGGAACGCGCCGATGGCGGTGTCGAGCGGTTGCGGTGTGTTCGGGGCGGCTCCGGTGAACGCCTCGAACAACTCGTGATGGGGCACCTTCGAAAGGGGCGGCCTCTCCTCCACGTCGAGGCGTACGACGGCCGGCGGGATGAGGGTCCGGGAGTAGCCCTTCTTCAGATAACCGGCGTGATACTTACGGAGATCGACGATGGGGCGGGTCAGCGGGTGCTCCCGTGCTGCAAGGAGGACTCGGCTGTCCAGTGCGCGTGACGGCTGCGGCTTGGACAGCCTCGGCGGCTTCCCGTACATGCCGTAGCCGCGGTGCAGAACCCCGGACTCGGTCACCAAGACCGTGACCTGCCAGCTGGTCGTGTCATTGCCCAGCCGAAATCCCACGACCAGCGTCGTCACCCGCCCGGCCTCCCTCCCCTACGCCGCCACGCTAGCGAGCGCGGCCTCCCCGTGGAGCCGATTACCGCCGATTCCCCCGAAACCGGCGTCCCGACGGCCCACGTGACCGGCCCCGGTCGGGCGGCTCAGCGCTTGCCGGCCTTGACCGAGGTCGTGGCCTGCATCGGTTCGGTGCGTGCGTCGCCGCCGAAGACCGCGGTGAACGTCGTGTTCTTGGTGACCTTGTAGGTGATGACGAGCTTGCCGTCGCGGTTGACCACGGCAGTCCGCACCAGCTTCTTCGCGCCGCCCGCCGGTTGCGCGTACACCGAGACCTTGCGCTCCTTCCAGGTCTTGCCGAGCTTGGCGGTCACGGTGGCGTTCTTCCCCGTTTTGACGGTCTTGGCGTTCCCGGCCAGGGTCAGCGTCGTCCTGTTGCGCGGGACCACGACCGCGGCGGTGGCGGTCACGGGGGCGTGGGTGGCGTCGCCGGGGTAGCGGAGGGTGTAGGTGACCTTGCCGCCCGCTTGCGGGGTGTCCTCGATCGTGAACACGCGGTCGCGCGACAGCCACACCGTACGGGTGCCGAGCGGCTTGCCCTTGGGCGAGGCGAGGTCGGCCCGGGTCACCTCGATCGGCACGGAGCCGGGAAGGTCGGGCCGGACGAAGCCGAACGTGCCGGTCAGGGTCAGTTTCCTGTCCAGCGGGGCCTTCGCGGGGGCGCTGACGCTCAGTTTGGTGACCGCCTTGGCGGCGTCGTCGATCGTCCGCAGAACGAGGTTCTTCCCGCTCGCGCCGTCGCTGGTGAGGATGAACAGCCTGCTGCTGTCGGGCGCCCAGGCGAGGCCGTGCGGCTGTACGGAGTTGTAGAGGCCGGTGCTGACGAACCGGGTCGCCCAGCTGTCTCCCGGCCGGTAGACGTAGGTGTCCACGCCCTTGCCGTACCGGACCCCCACGGCCAGCGCGCCGTTCGCCGCGTACTCGACGGCGTTGGGCTCGCCCTGGATCGGCAGGGTCCTGACGCTCTTGCCACCGGAGAGGTCGGCGGCGAAGTTCATCACGAAGTCCTCGACGCCGTCCGCGGTGACGATCTCCCTCCCGTCCGGGGAGACGGCCAGGTCCTCCTGGCCGGCAAGCGTCTCGGGCATGATCTCCTTGCGGTAGGCGCGCTGCTGCGCCGTGCCGGAGGAGACGTCGTAGACGGCGATCTCCTCCGGGGAACGGTCCTTGTTCCCCGCGACGAGGACTCCCCCGCCGCCGCCCGGGGCGGTGGTCAGCTGGGGCGCCGACTCCCAGGGCACCCCGCCCGACTGGTCCAGCGTGACGGCCGGCCCGGTGCCGGAGAGGTCCAGGGAGCCGATGTTGCCGCCGCCCCGCGCGTACGCGCCGTAGCCGAACCAGAGTTTGCCGCCGGCGAGGGCCAGGTCCAGCGGGGCGGTGTCCGCGCCGGTGGCGTAGCGGGCGGTCTCCTTGAGCGTGACCGTGTCGACGGCGGAGATCGCGTCGGCGTCGGGCAGGGCGACGTACAGCGTGGAGGAGTCCTCGCTCAGCACCATTCCGGCACTGCCCGCCTCGCCGGTGATCCGGCCCGCGGTCTTGCCCGTGTAGTCGGCGACGACCACGGAGTCGGTCTTCGGGTCGCTGATGAAGACGCGGCGATGAACACCGTCCACCACCATCTCGCCCCTCGGCCAGTCCGCCGAGATCGGCAGAGTCGCCTGGCTGTCCGCGGCGGCGGCCTGAGCACCGGCCCCGGTGAGGCAGGCGCACCCCAGCAGGACGGCTACCGTCGATGTCGCCGTGGCGGCGGTCCGAGAAGTGGCATGACGAACACGCAAAGTGTTGCCCCCCGTTCACAAATACGCCCGGCCGGTTCCGCACCGGCCGGGCTCAGTCGATGACAAGGTTATGTCACGCCTTCCGTGTCCACGTCACCTCAGATAACGAGCCCGCCGGCACCGGGCAGGTTCACCTACCGGTGTGGAGCGGCCGACGCCGGTGCCGAGCGGGACGGTGTGGTGCTGGTCGGTGTCTTGCCGCTGGTGCGCGGGCTGACGGACCGGCGGTGACCGCGCACGCGCGTGCCGTCGGAGCGGCAATAGGGGTCGGCGTAGGTCGTCGGGCCCATGGGGGCCGGGCGGGACTGCGGGGTGGGGCGTCGGGACGCCGAAGAGCCTCGCCCCGGAGGAGCTGCCCGCGAACCAGCGAGTGAGACGTCACCTCCATCTGAGATTGAGTCTCACTTCGAGTCTGTGTACGATCGGGGCATGGCCAAGTCATCGGGCACGTCATCCACCGCCACCACGAAGCCCGCCCCTCCCGGGCGTTCCTCGTTGCGGGAGCGGACGCGTGCCGCAATGCGGGCCGAGGTCAGTGAGGTCGCCTTCCGGCTCTTCGCGGAGCAGGGCTTCGAGAACACGACCGTGGAGCAGATCGCCGCGGAGGCGGGCCTGTCGCGGGCCACGTTCTTCCGGTACTTCGGGACGAAGGAAGAGGTCGTCCTCGGACGGATCGTCGAGTTCGGCCGGGAGATCGCCGCCGCCCTCGCCGCCCGCCCGGGGAACGAGGGGCCGTGGGAGGCGCTGCGTCGGGCCTTCGACGTGGTCACCCGTCCGGAGACCGGCGATCCGGGTCCGTCGGTGGAGACGATGCGACTGCTCAGCGACGCGTGCGCGCTGATGACCCGGCAGTGGGAGAAGACGCAGGGCTGGCAGAGCATGCTGGCACCAGAGATCTCCCGTCGGCTCGGCGGCCCGAACCCCACCACGGACCTGCGCGCCCACGCGCTCGTGGCGGCGGCGATCTCCTGTCTGGACGCGGCCACCGACGCCTGGACCGCGAGCGGCGGCACGGCCGACCTGTCCGCGCTCGCGGATCAGGCGATGGGCGTACTGCGCGAGCCGGGCGACATCACCGGATAGCCGAGCGACCGCACCACCACCCCTGCAACCGGTGAGGCCGGGCGCCCCCTGGCCTCACCGTCACATCGTGCTGCCCTCAGGGCCAGCACACCCCCAGAGAGGACAAATCATGAAAATCACCGTTATAGGTGCGGGTGCGATCGGTGGAAACCTCGCTCTCAAGCTCAGCGGCGCCGGCCACGACGTCCAGGTCGCGGACGCCCGGGGCCCCGAGTCCGTCCCGGCCCACGTGCTGGAGTCCGGGGCCCGTGCCGTGGCCCTCGACGCGGCCGTCCAGGACAGGGACGTCATCATCCTGTCCATCCCCTTCGACCGGGTCCCGGAGCTGGCCGGGCTGTTCACGTCCGTCCCCGAGGAGACCGTGGTCATCGATACCTCGAACTACTACCCCCACCTCAACGGGCGGATCGAGGAGGTCGAGAACGGCCAGGTCGAGAGCGTCCGCAACGCCGAACGGCTCGGGCGCCCCGTGGTCAAGGCGTGGAACGCCGCCCTGGCCGAGACACAGCGCTCCAAGGGCCTACCGGCCGGAACTCCGGGCCGTATCGCGATCCCGGTCGCGGCCGACTCCGACGGGGCCCGCCGGGTGGCGATGCGCCTCGTGGACGACACCGGCTTCGACCCGTACGACGCCGGCGTGCTCGCCGACTCCTGGCGTCAGCAGCCCATGGGCCCCGCCTACTGCACCGAACTCACCCTCGACGAACTCGGCCCCGCCCTGGCCGCGGCCGGCCGGCACAAGGACGCCCTCGTCCGCGACAGCATGCCCGAACGCTTCGCCGCCCTCGGTGACACCTTCACCCACGAGGACGTCGTCGAGATGAACCGCGCCGCCCACCGCTGACACGGAAGCCGCCACCACTCCGACGTGAGCGCGCTCGACGATCGCCGCGTACGGGTCATGAACCGGACAGCGCCCCGGTGCGCGTTTCTGCACCGGGGCTCCAGGCACGCTCGCGGGAACGGATCAGAGGTCGAGGACCAGTCGGTCGCCCTTGGCCCGGGAGACGCAGATCATCATCGTGTCGCCCGCGGCGCGTTCCTCGTCGTCGAGGACCGAGTCGCGGTGGTCGATCTCCCCGGACAGCACTCTCGTCTCGCAGGTTCCGCAGATGCCCTCCTCACACGAGGTCATCACCGAGACGCCGGCTTCGGCGACGGCCTCCAGGATGGACATGTCCTCGGTGACTTTCAATGTCCCGCCGCTACGGGCGAGTTCGACCTCGAAGGCGGTGAACGGCCCGGCGGCGGCGTCCGTCTTCGGGGCGAAGCGCTCCAGGTGCAGGGAGCCGGTGGGCCAGTTCGCGCAGCCGGTCTCGACCGCGGCGAGCAGCGGTTCCGGACCGCAGGTGTAGACGGCTGTCTCCCGGTGCGGTGTGCCGAGCAGGGCTGCCAGGTCCAGGAGCCCGTACTCGTCCTGAGGCCGCAGGCTCACCCGGTCTCCGTACGTCCGCCGCAGCGTCTCGGCGAACGCCATCGAGGAGCGGGTACGGCCGCCGTAGACAAGGCGCCAGTCGGCGCGGGCCGCGTCGACGGCCGCGATCATGGGCAGGATCGGGGTGATGCCGATGCCGCCCGCGATGAACAGGTAGCTCTCGGCTCTCACGAGCGGGAAGTGGTTGCGTGGTCCGCGGACGCGCACCCTCTCGCCTTCGCCGAGGACGTCGTGCACGTGACTCGATCCGCCCCGGCTCTCCGGTTCGCGCAGCACGGCGACCTGGAGGCGGGACCGGTCCGCCGGGTCCCCGCACAGCGAGTACTGCCGGACGAGGTCGGCCCGCAGGACGAGGTCGAGGTGCGCGCCGGGCGCCCATTCCGGCAGGGGCCGGCCTTCCGGGTCGCGGAGGGTCAGCAGGACGACGCCGTCGGCGATCGCCTCTTTGCGTTCGAGTACGAGGTCGAGGTCGACCTCGGTGCCGGGAGTGCTCATGACCGAACCTTCTTCATGTGGGGGTGTTCCGCTTCTCTTCGCGGTCGATTTCGTGGTCGATTTCGTGGTCGATCAGGACGGGAAGCAGCGGCCGAAGTCCCGCAACAGCCGGGGAGAGCCATGCAATTTGATCTGGCGCCGCGCCAACGCCCACGCGAGCACGGTCGGTTTGGTGAGGAAGCGGAGCCAAGTGGCCGTGTCGGCGGTGACCTTGAGATCCGGGTCTCCGTGATGGCCGTCGGTGACACCGAGTTCGCGGTCGCGGATGGTCACGGTGATCTGGCGGGACTCGTCGCCGGTGAAGGTGAAGTGGTAGGTGGCGGACATGTCCTTGGCCTGTTCACGCTGGAAGATCAGCGGCATGCCCTCCACGAGGCCGTCGATGCTGTTCGCGCGCAGGCTCATCGCCACGTGCTTCGTCCGCTTGTTCGGGAACTGTTTCGCCACGTGCTGCTCGGCGTCGGAACCCGGAACGACGTAGACGGTCTCTTCCTTGTCCATCAGGGGGCGCACCACCTGGGTCAGGTGTGACCTGCGGTTCTCCAGCCAGGGTCCGATGACGTCCTCGCCGGCCGGGCACACCGACATGCAGTAGGCCGCTTTGTAGTTCGCGCCGAAGGACAGGCTCTGCCACATGGACGCGCTCTCGCTGTCGCTCACGCGCGAGCGGTAGTCCTGGGCGTCGCGGCTCTCGGCGACCTGTTCGGCCCAGTCGCCGAATCCCCCCATGAACTCACGGTAGTTGTGCGTATAGCAGGCGGAGAAGTTGAAGTGGCCGTCGGAGGCGATCGCGCCGGTCGGGCAGGCCGTCACGCACAACTTGCATTCCAGGCAGGGGTTGTAGTCGAGGGGCCGACCGTACTCGCTGGCCTCGGCGTCGACGAGGATGGTGCCCAGCAGGACGAAGTTGCCGAACTTCGGGTGGATGACGTTGCGGTGGATTCCCATCTTGCCGAGCCCGGCCGCCACGGCGACCGGCTTGTGCCCGACGACCCAGGTCTTCCGGGGGAACTTGTCCATCTCCATCGGGAAACCCATCGCGGGGTTGATGGCGCGCACGCCCGCCGCCTCCAACTCCCCCACCACGAGCCGCCCGACCTCGTTCGTGTGGTCGCCGGTGTGGTGGAACTCCAGGTTGGCCACCGAGCGGGCCGGAGTGCGGACGTTCTCCCGGTTCATCCGGGTCACGAAGCTGATCAGCGTACGGACACCCGGCAACGCGGCTTCCAGGTCGGCCCGTTGGTCGGCGATGTCCGGCCTGCCGATCTCGACGAGACCGACGTCGTCCGCACCCGCGTCGAGCACCAACTGCCGCAGCCAGGCAGCGTCCAGCGGCTCGGCGGGCCGGGTGACACCGCGATCGTGCCGCTGGCGGACCTTCACGACGGTGGGATGGTCACCGAGCCTGTTCTTTCCGGCCATCAGACATCGTCTCCTGTTCTCTGACGTGGTGTGAGATAGGTGGTGAGCACTTGTGTGACCGCGTCCCGCACCCCGGATCGGGGTCGATGCCGTGGCTGGTTCGCGGTGGTCGGGGGCCGCGGCCCGGCGGACCGTGTCGGACCGCGCCGCCTCGTAAGGGGCTTCTCCGTGTACCGGTGGTGGCGCCGGACGGCTCAGCGGCTCAGTGGGGTCGCCAGGTCCTGGATGCGCGGGTGGTTCTCCAGTTGATCGGTGGTGCCGCGGTGTCCGCCGCCGATCAGCCGGGTCAGCAGGGGGTTCTCGACGGACATGGCTCCGGCATCCGTCCGGTGATCCCGTGGGCCCGCCGCTGCGGCGACCACTCCATGACGAGCCCGCCGAGCCACGCACGCCGTGCCTCCGGCAGCGCGGTCATCCTCTCCAGCGTCATGAACGACTGTTCGCACTCGGAGATCCCGACGAACGCCTCGATGTCACCCTGCGCGCACCGCCGCGAAGGGGTCAGGCGTCGGCGTTGATATCAACCGGCGTTCTTGGAAGGGGTCGAGGCGTACGGCGGATGTACACCGACCGCCGACGGTGCTCCTGCCGTACGCGGGCGCCCGAAGCCGACGCCCGTCCCGCGTTCCGGCGGCCGAACGGTCACGCCTCCCTGTTCAGCAGGTCGGCCACCACATCGGGCCTCTCCAGGGCGATGAAGTGGCCCGCGTCCGGCACCTGTACGAAGTCGGCGGCGGGCAGCAGCCTCTTGTTGGCTTCCCGGTCCGAGGGCCGGGACCAGTCCTTCTCCCCGTAGACGAGGTGGACGGGGGCCTTGACCTCGGGGTAGCGGGAGCGGGCCGCGATGAGGCTGGGGAGGCTCTGGTACACCGCTCGGGCAACGGTTGGGTAGCCGGGACGTCCGCCCACTCGCAGAAGTTCGTCCACGTAGTCCTCCCGCAGGGCACTCTTGTCGCTCAGCCCGCCCCGCAGAATCCTGCGCAGGGCCGGCTTGGGCTCCACGGTGGCGACCGTCGGACCCACGCCCGGAGCGAGAACGGCGCCGACCACCACCCGGGCGAGAAGGCTGGACCGGGCGATTCCGCCGGGGAAGTCGTACGCGTTCACCGCGACGACGCGCCGCACCCGCTCCGGCATGTCGGCCGCGGCGGTCAGAGCGAGCACCGCGCCCATGGACTCCCCGACCAACGTCACGTCGTGCAGGTCCAGTTCGGTCAGGAGCCGTTCGACGCCCGCGCGCATGGAGGGCTCGTCGTACGACGCGCCGGGCACGATCTCGGAGTAGCCCATCCCGGGCAGGTCGAGGGCGTACACGGTGTACCGGTCGGAGATCAGCGGGATGAGCGAACGGAAGTGCTCGGCCTGTGTGCGCACGGTGTGCAGCAGGACCACGGGAGCGCCGGTGCCGGCTCTGAGGTAGCGCAGCGTCCCTTCGCGGTGATGGCGTCCCGCGCGCGGGGCGATCGTGTGGCTGGTGGTCCCGGGAATGCGGATCGTGGGACGGGTCTCGTGCTGGGGCATCTCGCTGACTCCTTGTGTGCGCCGGTGACCTTCAGCCACCGTAAACCGATCGGTTTCCTCGCGCAAGGCCGAGGGTGGGGTCGCCATCCGTTCACTTGCGCTAAGGAAACCGATCTGTTTCTCTATGTGGAAACAGATCGGTTTCCGACCGGCGGTCGGCCCGTGTCCAGCACAGTTACTAAGGGGAAAAGTGAGTACCACCTTCGACCGCGGGGCGCCCGCCTCCGGGAAGACAGACTCGGGCCGCCGCGGCTCTCATGCCATGCGCTGGTGGGTGCTCGTCGTGCTGGGCACGGCGCAGCTGATGGTGACGCTCGACGCGACCGTCGTGAACATCGCACTGCCCGAGGCGCAGCACGCCCTCGGCTTCAGCGACGGCAGCCGGCAGTGGGTCATCACGGGCTACGCCCTGGCGTTCGGCAGCCTGCTGCTGCTCGGGGGCCGCCTCGGTGACCTGTTCGGCCGGCGTACGACCTTCGTGACCGGCCTGGTCGGTTTCGCGGCGGCGTCCGTCGTCGGCGGCGCGGCCACCAGCTTCGAGATACTCGTCGCGGCCCGCGTGGCCCAGGGCCTGTTCGCCGCACTCCTCGCGCCCGCGGCGCTCTCGCTGCTCAGCGTGACGTTCACCGACCCGGCCGAGCGGCCGAAGGCGTTCGGCATCTTCAGCGCGCTGTCCGGTGCGGGCGCCGCGGTCGGACTGCTGCTCGGCGGCATGCTGACCGAGTGGGCGTCGTGGCGCTGGGTGATGTACGTGAACGTCGTCTTCGCGGGCGTCGCGCTGGTCGGCGCCCTGCTGTTGCTGGCCAAGCCCGTGGTCACCGAACGGCCCAGGATCGACGTTCCCGGCACGGTCGTGGTGAGCGCCGCACTGTTCGGCATCGTCTACGGGTTCGCGCACGTCGAGTCCACCAGCTGGACCGACCCGGTCGCCCTCGGCTCCATGATCGTCGGCGTGGTGCTGCTCGCGGTGTTCGTCCGGCTGGAGCTCAGGGTCGCGCATCCGCTGCTGCCGCTGCGCGTCGTGCTGGACCGGACCCGGGGCGGTTCGTTCCTGGCCGTGTTCGTCCTGGGGATGGGGATGTTCTCGATCTTCCTGTTCCTGACCTACTACCTGGAGGCCAGCATCGGCTACTCGCCGATCGAGGCCGGGCTGTCCTTCCTGCCGATGGTCGCGGGCATCGTCGCCTCGTCGACCACGGTGCCTTCGCTGCTGCTGCCCAGGGTCGGCCCGAAGGTCGTGGTCAGCGCCGGTTTCCTGGTCTCCGCGTCCGGCATGGCCCTGCTGACCCGGCTCACGCTGGACAGCACCTACGCCGCCCACATCATGCCGGGCATGATCCTGCTGGGCCTCGGTATCGGCGCGGTGATGACCACCTCGTTCCAGGGTGCGACCGCGGGCGTGCACCACGAGGACGCGGGCGTCGCCTCGGCGCTGATCAACACCAGCCAGCAGGTGGGTGGTTCGATCAGTACGGCGCTGCTGACGACCGTCGCCTCGTCGGCCGCGACCGACTACCTGTCCTCGCACAAGCCCGGCGCGCTGACCATGGCCCAGGCCGGGGTCGAGAGCTACACGGCCACTCTGGCGTGGGGGGCCGGGATCTTCGTGGTCGGTGCGGTGCTCGCGGCGTTCCTGATGCCGAATACGGCTCTGGCGCCGTCGGAGGGCGAGCCGGTCATCGCTCACTGAGCGCGAGTCGGCCGGACGCGCGGTTGATCGCACCGCAGCGGACCGCGAGAGACGCCCTGCCGCCCGCGACGGCCGATGCCCTCAAGGCACGGGCCGACGGGGAGGCGGGGCGTTTCTGTGACAATGGCCGCGTCCGGCACACGGGGACACCGTAAACCGATCGGTTTTCAATTGGCAGGAATCGAGTTAACCTCGCGATATGACCATCGAGACGAAGCCGAGCTCCAGGGAGCGACTGCTGGAGGCGGCAGCCACACTCACCTACCAGAACGGTGTCGGTATCGGCGTCGACGCGCTGTGCAAGGCGGCGGGGGTGTCGAAACGCTCCATGTACCAGTTGTTCGAGAGCAAGGACGAACTCCTGGCGGCGAGCCTGGAGGAGCGCGCCTCCGCCTACGTGACGACGCTCCTGCCCGAGGCGGACGACGGCCGTTCACCCCGTGAGCGAATCCTGCACGTCTTCGACCGGCTGGCGTCGGAGGCGGACGCGCCCGATTTCCAGGGCTGCCGGTTCCTGGTCGTGCAGATCGAACTCAAGAACCCGGGCCACCCGGCGAGCCAGGTGGCCTACCGGGTCAAGGCGAACCTGGCGTCCTTCTTCCGCGCCGAGGCCGAACAGGGCGGGGCGGGCGATCCGGATCTGCTCTCCCGGCAGCTGATCCTGGTCTTCGACGGCGCCAGCGCCCGTGCGGGAATCGGAGCCGACACGCTGACCGGGCTCATCACCCCCACGGTGACCACCCTGCTCGACGTGGCGGGCGTCCGCTGACGCGTCGCACCGACAAGCGGCCGAAGCGACGGCCGACCCTTGCGCAAGAAAACCGATCGGTTTACATTTATGGGAACTGATCGGTTTCTCGCCGTGAGGGCGAGCCTCGTACCTGCTGGGGGTACCGGATGACTGCCGTGCGCGGTTCCGAGGCGGAATCGGTGGAACCCAGGCTGCCGGCGAAGCTGGCCGCCCATCCGTCGGTACGGGCGCTGCTGGCCCGGCGCACGGCGGGTGACGACACCGGCCCGCCCGCGGTGATCGACGCGGCCTGGCTGCGGGAGCTGTGCCTCACGGCCGGCGCGGACGACGCGGCGGCCGTCAGCCTGGACCACCCCGACCTGGCCGGCGAGCGGGAACACGCGCTCGCCGCGCTGCCCGGTACGCGCACCCTGATCGCGATGGCGTTCCGGATGAACCGCGACAACTGCCGCTCCCCCGCCCGGAGCGTGGCCAACCAGGAGTTCCACCAGACCGACGAGCAGGCCAACCACACCGCGCGCGCCGTCACCCGGGCGCTCCAGGACGCGGGACACCGCGCGCTGAATCCGTCGGCCGCCTTCCCCCAGGAGATGGACCGCTTCCCCGGCCGGATCTGGGTCGTGGCGCACAAGACGGTCGCGGTGGCGGCCGGTCTCGGGGTGATGGGGCTGCACCGCAATGTCATCCACCCGAAGTTCGGCAGCTTCGTGCTCCTGGCGACCGTCCTGGTGGACGCGGAGGTCAGCGCGTACGGGCAGGCGCTGGACTACAACCCCTGCATCGACTGCAAGCTGTGCGTCGCCGCCTGCCCGGTCGGCGCGATCGACAAGGACGGCGCGTTCGACGGACTGGCCTGCGCCACCCACAACTACCGTGAGTTCATGAGCGGGTTCACCGACTGGGTCCAGACCGTGGCCGACAGCGAGGACGCCGCCGACTACCGCTCCCGGGTCACCGACTCCGAGAGCGCCTCCATGTGGCAGAGCCTCTCCTCACCGCCCGGCTACAAATCCGGCTACTGCCTCGCCGTCTGCCCCGCCGGCGAGGACGTCCTCGGCCCCTACCTGGACGACCGCAAGAACTTCATGGACACCGTCCTGCGCCCCCTCCAGAACAAGACCGAGACCCTGTACGTCCTGCCCGGCTCCCACGCCCAGGAATACGCCCGCCGCCGCTTCCCACACAAGCCGGTGAAGGAGGTCACCGGCGGCTGGCAGCCTCCGGCACGACGCCCCTCGCCCTGACACCGGGCGCCGTCACCCGACGCCGTCAAGGGGTGTAGGTGACAGGGGTGCTCAGCGGGCCGGTTCCGTGTGGCAGCCGTCGATCGCGAGCGAGAAGCCGTCGCAGGCGCCCGCTTCGAACCATTCCTGCATGTGGCCGGCCACATCGACGGCCGTGCCGGCCACGACCGGGTGGTAGTCGATGACCCCGTGCGCGATGACGTCCCGCAGGGTCTAGCCTCCGCGGGCCACCGCGAGCGCACGCGCGGAGCGCCGGTCGTGCGGGCTGGGTACGGCGTCGGCGAGTTCCCGCGCGGTGAGCGGCTCGTCGAGCCGCGCGGGATCGAGCGGCAGGCCGATCATGTCGCCGAGGTACCGCACGCGCTGCCTCAGGTCGACGGACTCGTCCAGCAGGCGCCGCCGGTCCAGGGCGGCCCGGCGGGAGGAGGCGACGGTGGGCATGAAACCGGCGAACATCTTCACCTCGTCCGGGTCACGCCCGGCACGCCCGGCGGCCTCACGCAGCGCGTTGCGCCGGCTCTGGCCGTCTTCGAGGGTGTGGGGGTTCGCGTACACGCCGTCGGCGTAGCGGGCCGCGAGTTCGAGCCCGTACGCGCCGCCACCCGCCTGGAAGACGACCGGCTGTCCCTGCTCGGACGGCGGGATCGGCAACGGTCCCCGGGAGGCGACGTGACGGGCCCTGGAGGTTGACGGGCTGGATCTTGCCCATGTCGGCGAACCGCCCGCCGGGGACGTCCAGGAGCCGAGCCGTACGCCGGCGTGCGACTGGATCGTCCGCAGCGCCTCCCCCTCAAGGTGCGACGCGTACCACGGCGGTGGTGAACGCCGGCGGTTCGGCGGCGCCCTGCTTCAGGGACATCTCGGTGGCTTGCCGACCGTCCGGGACGACCTGTTCCGACAGGCGGGGCCGCCATTTCGCCGTGTGCACCGGCAGCGGGACGCCGTACCGCATGTCCGCCGCCATCAGACGGACCGGGTTCGATCCCGTGTCCACCACACTCGCTTTCATGGCCCGTCGGGTACCCGATGTGACGCCGATGACACGAAGCGGATCTGCGCTGTGGTATCCGGCGCTCAGGGACGGGTACCCGGCGCGGATGGACAAGACATTTGGACCGTCGGTAGCCGCTCAGATGACGGGCGGGCCCGCCATCGTCGTCGTCTGCGGTCTGCTGGTCACGGCCGTTCTTGTGTGGTCGGTGTGGTTCGGGATCAGGGTGCGGCGGGCGGAGTCCGCGCCGCCCCGGCCCGAGGAGCAGCCCTCGCTGCCCGCGTCGGGGCCGGTCCGGGAGGAGCGGCAGCAGCGCGAGCCGAACGAGGTGCCGCGCGCCGTTCACCCGCGTGACCGGCTCACCCCCTACCAGATCGGCAACTCCCCGGACCGTCCGCGCCGCGACGACACGGATGACGGGCCGGACTCCCCGCCGCATGCATGACATCCACCCTTCAGGACACCCGTAGTCACAGGAGGTTCACATCATGGTTCCCATTCTTCTGGCCCTGCTCCTGGCGCTCGTCCTGTTCGGCGCCGGATTCGCCGTCAAGGTCCTCTGGTGGATCGCTCTCGTGGTCCTCGCGGTCTGGCTGCTGGGCTTCCTCTTCCGCGGCACCTCGGCGGCCGGAGGACGAAGCCGCTGGTATCGCTGGTGACAGGACACGAACCCCCGGGAGGTTCCCGCCTGCCCAGGGAAGAGCGGCCCGGAGACCTGATCCAGGTCTCCGGGCCGCAGTCCGTTCCGCGCCGTTTGTCTCCCTGCGAAGGGGTACCCGGCCAGGACACCATCCGACTGCTCGAGGAGGAACCCGGTCATGGGCCACGGCGGAGACGTCATCGCGGAACTGACCACCGACCACCGCGAGGTGGAGGAACTGTTCGGCAGGATCGAGGGCCTGCCGCCGGGAGAGGAGATGCGCCGGAAGTACGCCGACCAGGCCGTCATCGAGCTGATACGGCACTCGGTCGCCGAGGAGATGTACCTCTACCCGGCCGTCCGCCACCTCCTGCCCGACGGCGACGGCATCGCGGACCAGGAGATCGCGGACCACGCGCGAGCCGAGCGCACGATGAAGCAACTGGAAGGAGTCGCAGCCGGCGAACCGGACTTCGATCGCCTGATCGCCGAGCTGATGGCCGAGATCCGCGCCCACATCCAGGACGAGGAGAACCGGCTCTTCCCCAGCCTGCGAACCTCCGCGTCGGAGGACGAGCTGAGGAAGCTCGGCGACCAGGTGCGGCATGCCAAGTCGACGGCTCCGACCCGACCCCACCCGGCAGCCCCCGACTCTCCGCCCTCGAACAAGCTGCTGGCTCCCGGCATCGGTCTGGTGGACCGTGTCAGGGACGCGCTGACCGGTCGCGGGCGCGACGGCTCGGCGGGATGAGAGCGTGACGCGGGACCGGCGGTGACCCCGTCCTGTCCGTCCTGCGGCGAAGACACGCCCCTGTGCCGACGGCTTCGCGCCGTCGGCACAGGGGCGTTCCGTCCGGTCCCGACGCAGGCGCCGAGCTCAGCGGCCCAACGCGCGCGCCAACTGGGCCTTGTTCATCCTGGATCGGCCCTTGACGCCGCGTTTCCTGGCCTCCTCGTAGAGCTGGTCACGGGTCGGTCCCCGAGCTCCGCTGTGGGAGCGCCGTCCACCGCGCTCGGACGACGACAGCGGGTCCCGCAGGGACTGCCGGGACGGGTTCTCGGCCTCTCCGGACCTCGCCCGCTCCTTGTTCACCGTCCGCGCGGCGATCTCCTTGGCGCGCTTCGGTGACTCCCCGCGCTTCTCGGCGGACTCCCGGATGTGCTCGTACTGGCGTTCCCTCTTCGGACTCGATCCTCTGGGCACCGCCGTCCTCCTCTCGACAGACACGGACACGCCGTCCGTGCCGGGAATGCTCACGGGTATCCACAGCGCGGTCCGCCACACCCGCACGTGTACCGGCCTCGCGAACGGGTACCCGCCGCACCTCTTTCCCATCCCCCGAGACAGGCCGATCACCATGGACCACTCGCAGGCCCCCGTCCTCGACGCCCTGGCGGCGCGTCACTCTCAGGGCGTGCTGTCGTTCACTCCTCCCGGACACCGGCAGGGCCGGGGAGCCGACCCTCGGGTGCGTGCCGTGCTGGGCGATGACGTCTTCCGCTCCGACGTCCTCGCGACCGGCGGGCTGGACGACCGTGCCGGCTCAGGGCGGGTCTTGGAGCGTGCGCAGGAGCTGATGGCGGACGCGGTCGGCGCGCAGCACACCTTCTTCTCCACCTGCGGCAGCTCCTTGTCGGTGAAGGCCGCGATGCTCGCTGTGGCGGGGCCGCACGAGGAACTGCTGATCGGCCGGGACGCGCACAAGTCGGTGGTGTCGGGTCTGGTCCTCGCGGGAATCCGGCCGGTCTGGGTGGACCCGCGCTGGGACGGAACCCGGCATCTCGCCCACCCGCCGGACACCGCCGCCTTCGAGGCCGCGTTCGCCGCACATCCCGACGCACGCGGCGCGCTGGTGACCTCGCCGACCCCGTACGGCGCCTGCGCCGATCTCGCCAAGATCGCCGAGATCTGCCACCGGCGCGGTGTGCCGCTGATCGTCGACGAGGCATGGGGCGCGCACCTCCCCTTCCACCCCAGCCTGCCCACCTGGGCGATGGACGCCGGAGCGGACGTCTGCGTCACCTCCGTCCACAAGGCGGGGTCCGGTCTCGAACAGGGTTCCGTCTTCCACCTGCAAGGCACCCTCCTCGACCCGCGCACCCTCGCCAACCGCGCCGACCTGCTCGGCACGACCAGCCCCTCGGTCCTCGTACACGCCGCGCTCGACGGCTGGCGCCGCCAGATGGTCCAGCACGGCAAGGAGCTGTACGACGGCGCGCTGGCCGTGGCCGGGCGTCTGCGCGAGCGGATCGGCCGGACGCCGGGCCTGCGGGTGGAGGGACGGGACGACTTCTGCGGTCGTGGAGGCGCGGCAGACCTCGATCCGCTCCAGGTCGTCACCGACCTCACCGGACTCGGGGTCAGCGGCTACCGGACGGCCGACTGGCTGCGCGCCCGCCACCACATCGACGTCCACCTCGCCGACCACCGCCGGATCAGCGCCCAGCTCACACATGCCGACACCGCCGCCACCACGGACGCTCTCGCCTCGGCGCTCGCCGAGCTGGCGCACGACGTGCATCGCCGCCTCGACCCGACACCTCCGATCAGGCTCCCCACCCCGGCCGGACTGCGGCTGGAGCAGGCGCTCCTGCCGCGCGACGCGTTCTTCGGGCCGACCGAGGACGTCCCCGTCGCCGAAGCCAAGGGACGGATCGCGGCCGAGATGCTCACCCCCTACCCTCCCGGCATTCCGGCGGCGCTTCCCGGTGAACGTCTCGGTACCGCCGTCCTGGACTACCTCCGCACCGGCGTCGCGGCCGGCATGGTCGTCCCCGACGCCGCCGATCCGCACCTGCGGACCGTGCGGGTGGCCGCTCTCCCATGAGGACCGAGCCCGGAGCGGGCGACCACGGTCCCCGCCAGGGCCGGCGCGAATCGCAGGAGGAACGCGCCGACCGGCGCTGGAGCGACCTCCTCCAGGAAGTACGGGTGGCGCTGACCGGCGTCCAAGTGCTTTTCGGGTTCCTGCTGACCGTGGCGTTCCAGCAGCGGTTCCCGCAGTTGCCGGTCATGGACAGGAACCTCTACCTGGTGACGATCGGGCTCGCGGGTGCCTGTATCGCCTGTCTGATCGGCCCCGTCGCCCTCCATCGGATGCTGACGGGACGCAAGGTCAAACCGCAGACCGTGGACTGGGCCGCGCGACTCACCGTGGCCGGGCTGGCCCTCCTGCTGTGCACGATGGGGTCGACGTTCCTGCTCGTCATGCATGTCGTCCTCGGCGACACCATCGCCGTCTGGCTGACCGTCCCCGTGGTCGTCTGGTTCCTGTTGTGCTGGCTGCTGCTGCCGCTGTGGGTGCGCAGAGACGGCGACGATCGCGACGCATGATCCGCAACGGCCGTGGAACCGGGTCCGCCATGAGGACGACCGAGCGACACCGGCACCGCCGCCGCCACGGCGACCCGGACGCGGTCCCCGTACGCCTGCTGGGACGCGCCGGCCTCGCCCTGCACAGCCCGGAAGCGGTCCGCTTCTTCTACGACGAACACCACGTCCGGCGCGACGGCGCGCTGCCCGGCCCCGTGCTGGGGACCCTGTCTGGACCGGATCGCCGTCCTGACCCGGCACGCGGCGAACGCCTGGGACTCGACTGTCCAGGAGTGGTCACGGTCCGGACAGGTGGTGCTGTTCGACGAGACGGCGCTGCTGCTGACCCGCGCGGTACACGAGTGGGCGGGTTTCCCGCTCCACGCCGACTTGGAACGGGAGACGGCCGGGGACTTTATCGCGATGGTGGACGGCTTCGCCACAGTGGGTTCGCGCCATCTTCGCGCACGGCGGGCACGCCGGCGGCAGGAGGAGCGGTTGGCCGCGTGGATCGAGGAGATCCGCCGCAGCACACCCCGCGGACGTGCCACCGTCGTCGACGGCGTCGCCGCGTGCCTCGGTGCCGGCGGCGAACCGCTCCCCTCACACACGGCGGCAGTGGAGCTTCTGAACTTCCTGCGGCCGACCGTCGCCGTCACCTGGTGCCTCGTCTTCGCCGCGCACGCGCTGCACCGCTGGCCGCTCCACCGCGAGCAGGTCGCCGCCGCCGACGCGTACACGATGGCGTTCGTGCAGGAGGTACGCCGCTTCTACCCGTTCACGCCGTTCGTCGGCGGACTCTCCGCGCACGACATCTCCTGGCGGGAACACCGGGTCTCCGAAGGCGGCCTGGTCCTACTCGACGTGTACGGGCAGCTCCACGACCCCGCCCTGTGGCCACGGCCCTACGATTTCGCCCCCACCCGGTTCACTGGCTCCGAGGCCGGAACCCGGCTGGAGCAACTGATCCCGCAGGGCGGCGGAGACCCCGCGTACGGTCACCGCTGTCCCGGCGAGGACGTCACCCTCGCCCTCGGTTACGTCATGGAGAACGTGACGGCTCCTCCGGTCCACATCCCGAGCGAGGAGGAACCACCGCATGAGGGCCGAACCCGGCAACCACTACGTCGAGCGCGGAGGCCGCCACCAGATGGACTGGCAGCGCGACGCCGCCTGCGCGGACGCCGCCGATCCCGGCCTGTCCTTCCCTGCCACCCTCACCGGGCCAGGCGCACACGGCCTGCCACCGGGGTATGGGGTGGACTGGCCGGACGCCTGACCGGCGAGAACGACGGAGGTGGCGAGGTGGGTACCCGGGTTTACCCAGGAGCACCACGGGCATCAGAACTACAGCTTCGGATGAGAGGCTTCGCACGGCGCCACCGCCGCCCGGCAGGGCGAGGCGACCCGGCTCGACGCCGGGGAACGGCGCGCCCACACCCCATCCGGATGTCCGGAGTGATCAGTCATGTTCACTGACGAGATCCCGCGTGCCCACCTCACCACCAGGCACCCTCACGACGACAGTCCCCCGACCCAGGACGACTTCCAGCGACTCTCGACCCTCCCGGAAGGACCCGAGCACGACGAACTCTCCGACCGGCTCGTGACCGACTGGCTCTCCATGGCGCACCGGCTCGCGGACAGGTACCGCGACCGCGGTGAGGAACGCGAGGACCTCCGCCAGGTGGCGGCCCTCGGACTGTGCAAAGCGGTCCACCGCTACGACCCCGCGCGCGGCGCCTTCGCGAGCTACGCGGTCCCCACCATCAACGGCGAACTGCGCCGCCACTTCCGCGACCACACGTGGGGCGTCCACGTCCCGCGCCGCGTGCAGGAACTCCGCAACAGGGTCCGCCGCGTACGCCACGACCTCGCCGACGTCCCCGGTCACCACGAACCCTCCGTCGAGGAGGTGGCACGCGCCGCGGGCCTGTCCTGCGAGGAGACCAGGGAAGGGCTCGAAGCCCTCGACAGCTACCAGCCGCTCTCCCTCTCCACGTCGTCGCACACCGACGCGCCTCCTCTGGAGGACCGGATCGGTGTCGAGGAGAACGGATTCGACCTCGCCGTCGACCGCGAGGCCGCCAGACCCGGCTTGCGCGCCCTCCCCGAACGCCAACGGGCCGTCCTCTACCTGCGGTACTTCCGTGGCATGACGCAGAGCCAGATCGGCAGGCGCATGGGAATCTCCCAGGCGCACGTCTCCCGGCTCATCGACCGCGCCTGCACCACGGTGCGTGCGCAGGCGTCGGGCCGGTAGACGGGCCCGTCCCTGCGGCAGTGGTCCGGCCGGCTGTGAAGGCCGGCCGGACCTGCGTCAGAACCGTCCCGGTGGCCGGTACGGACACCGGTGTGCCGCGAGTGCCCGCGTGAACGCCTCGATGAACTCCGGCCGGGGCGGTCCGGCCGCCGTGTCGCTCACCACACCCTGGTCGCTGACCGGTCCGTCCGCCGGGGTCGCGATGCGGACCGTGTCCGGGACGACGGCCGCCAGGACGCCGACCCCCGACCCGAGCGCGGCGAGCGGTTTGCCGTGCCGGTAGGCGTCCCGGGCGAACCGGACGACGTCCGGGTCGGTGACGAGGTCGGGGACGGCGACGGGTCCGCCGGGGAGGAGGACGGCGTCGTACAGGACCGAGGCGACGGTCGGCAGCGCGCGGTCCACCGGTCGGGGAGCGTGGTCCGTGGTGTCCACGCTTCCGGCCTCCGGAGCGACCACCTCGACGAGCGCTCCGCGTGCGGTCAATTCCTCACGCAGGACATCGAGTTGGCGTCCGTCGACGCCGTCGCGGGCGAGGATCGCGACCTTCCGGGTGCGGACGGAGCCGTCGCCGGGGAGTGCCTCGATGCTGAGGGCGGGCGAGACGGCGGTGAACTCCGTTTCCTTGTCGGCGGGTTCGGGGACGCCGACGCCGCGGGCCACGCGCCGGGCGAGGTCCAGGTCGACGTGGGCGAGCTCGGAGACGGTTCGGGTGCGGATCTGGACCGCGTTCACCTTGCCGAGTTCGAAGCGGAACGCCTCGACGATGTGGTCGCGTTCCCAGTCGGCCATGCTGTTCCAGAACAGCGCGGCCTGGCTGTGGTGGTCGGCGAAACTGGCGGCACGTGTACGGGACTTGGGACCGTGGACGAGCTCCGGGTAGTGCATGCGCGGCCCGGCCGTGGCAGGGCAGCCGCCGCCCAGGGAGTTCGGGGTGTAGTTGCTGCCGTGGTGGACCTGGCTCTGGTGGTGTCCGTCGCGCTGGTTGGTACGGACGGGCGTGAGGGGCCGGTTCACGGGGAGCTGGGCGAAGTTGGGGCCACCCAGACGGCTCAACTGGGTGTCCAGATAGGAGAAGTTGCGGGCTTGGAGGAGGGGGTCGTCGGTGAAGTCGACACCGGGAACGAGGTTCGCGGTGTGGAAGGCGACCTGCTCAGTCTCGGCGAAGAAATTCTCGGGGTTGCGGTCTAGGACCATCCGTCCGATCGGACGGACCGGGATCTGTTCCTCGGGGATCAGTTTCGTCGCGTCCAGCAGATCGAAGTCGAACGCGAACTCGTCCTCCTCCGGCACGAGTTGCACGCCCAGCTCCCACTCGGGGAACTCCCCTCCGGCGATCGCCTCCCACAGGTCGCGGCGGTGGAAGTCGGGGTCGCGGCCCTGGCACTCCTGGGCCTCGTCCCACACCAGTGAGTGCACGCCGAGCCTAGGCCGCCAGTGGAACTTCACGAACATGGCGCGCCCTTCGGCGTCCACGAAGCGGAAGGTGTGCACGCCGAAGCCCTGCATCATGCGATAACTGCGCGGGATCGCCCGGTCCGACATCAGCCACATGACCGCGTGCAGCGTCTCCGGCTGGAGCGAGACGAAGTCCCACAGCGTGTCGTGCGCCGAGGCACCCGTCGGGATGTCGGTGCCGGGCTCCGGCTTCAACGCGTGCACGAAATCGGGGAACTTGATGCCGTCCTGGACGAAGAAGACGGGGACGTTGTTCCCCACCAGATCGTAATTCCCCTCCGCCGTATAGAACTTGACCGCGAACCCGCGTACGTCCCGGACGGTGTCGGCGGACCCCTTGGGGCCCTGCACGGTCGAGAACCGCACGAACACCGGGGTCCGCTCGGCCGGGTCCGCGAGGAACGCCGCCTGGGTGAACTCCGCGCAGGACGCGTACGGTTCGAACCAGCCGTACGCTCCCGCGCCTCGGGCGTGCACGACCCTCTCGGGGATGCGCTCGTGGTCGAAGTGGGTGAGCTTCTCGCGGAAGTGAAAGTCCTCCAGCAGCGTCGGCCCGCGCTCGCCGGCCCGCAACGAGTCGTCCGTGTGATCGACTTCGACGCCCTGATCGGTGGTGAGGGGGCCGCCGGCGGGGTCGTCCGCGGTGCACCCGTCGAGTTGCTCCTGCTTGCGGTCGGTCATCGGCGTCCTTCCTGCGGCCAGCTCGTCGGTGTTCCCGGCGCGGGTTCAGGACCTGATCCACCGTGCCCGGCGACGAGCGGGGAACGGTCGACCACCCGGCCGTCCGGACCGATGAGGTCGTCAAGGGTGACGGCACCCACCAGAACCCCGTCGTCCACCACCGGCAGCAGCCGCGACGACAGTTCCCTCAGCACCTTCTCGGCCCGGCCGACGCTCTCCTCCGGCCGCACCGTCACAGGGTCGGACGTGCATACCGACCCCACCTCCACGACCTGCGGGTCGGCTCCCGCGGCCACCAGCCGCTGCACGATGTCCCGCTCGGTCAGTATCCCGGCGAGCCGTCCGTCCACCACGACGAACACTCCTGCGGCGCCGTCCCCCATGCGCTGTGCGGCCTGCGCCACCGGCATGTCCGGCGGCACCACGGCCATGTTCCGTTTCATCACGTCCTGGACCAGGGATGACATCTGCTGTCCCTCCGTCGTCTCGGTCGGGTACCGGGACGGAGTACCCCTGCCGGGGGCCTCGATACATCCGGGTATACCGAGCCCGATGGCGGGCACCCGTCCCCTTCGCCGGGGTACCGGCGTGAGGGAACAGGAGAACGCCGGGGTGGCGGCCTCCACACGGCCGCCGTCCCGGCCCACCCACCGTCGAGGAGCGAGGAGCACGCATGACGACCGCACGCGAGATCATGACACCCGGCGCCGAGTGCGCGCACGAGCAGGAGACTGTCGCCGACGCGGCCGTGAAGATGACCGCGCTGGGCTACGGCGCCCTCCCGATCTGTGGTACCGACAACCGCCTGAAGGGGATGCTCACCGACCGGGACATCGTCACCAAGGTCCTCGGCACCGGCCGCAGGCCCGAGGAGTGTGCCGTCGGCGAACTGGCACAGGGTGAGGCGGTCACCATCGGTGCGGACGACGACGCCGAGGACATCCTGCGCACCATGACCACCCACAAGGTCCGCCGGCTGCCGGTCATCGACGGCCACCAGCTCGTCGGCATCGTCTCCCAGGCCGACGTAGCCCGAGCGCTGCCGAACCCGCGAGTCGGTGAGCTGCTCGAAGCACTCTCCGCGGACTGAGACGGACGGAGTGCACACAGCCAGAAGGCGGTTGTCCCCGAACCGGCGTTTCGCTTCGGGGACAACCGCCTTCGTCGTCACACTCCACGGAAACTTATGGCTTGTCCCGGAAAGGTGCCGCTCTCCTCTCGGCAAGAGCGAGCCCCAGGCCCGGCCCGTGCGCCGCAGGTCACGTTGTTCCCCGACCCAGCGGCGCAACTGCCGTACACAAGACCTCGTCGCGAGCGGTGCCCAGCAGGGCGGTGAGGGTGCCGTCGGCCTCCGGGGTGCCGGTGAGGACAGTGCAGACGGCGCGCTCGGCACGGTCGACGACGGGTTCACCGGTCGCCGTCGCGCTTCCCCGGCAGGAACTCCTGCACCTTCGCCTTGAACCCCTGCCGCACCATCGCCACCCGGTCGCTGTCCCCCTTCAGCACGGCCGCCGCCGCTGCCTCGATCTGATCGAGGGTGGCGTGCGGCGGGATCGGCGGTACGGCCGGATCGGTGACGAAGTCGAGGACGTACGGCTTGTTCGCGGCGAGCGCGGCCTCCCACGCCCCGGTCACCTGGGACGACTTCTCGACGCGCCGGCCGGCGAGCCCCAGCGAGCAGGCGAAGTCGGCGTAGGCGACGTCGGGGATCGACTGCGAGGGGAGGAACTGCGGCGCCCCCTGCATGCCGCGCATCTCCCATGTCACCTGGTTCAGGTCCCGGTTGTTGAAGACGGCGACGACGAGCCGCGGATCGGCCCACTCCCGCCAGTACTTGGCGGCCGTGATCAGCTCCGCCATCCCGTTCATCTGCATGGCCCCGTCCCCCACCAACGCCACCACCGGCCGGTCCCCGTGCGCGAACTTCGCCCCGATCGCGTACGGCACACCGGGACCCATCGTCGCGAGCGTCCCCGACAGGGAGCCGCGCATCGCGCCCCTCAACTCCACGTGCCGCGCGTACCAGTTGGCGGCCGACCCGGAGTCGGCGGTGAGGATCGCATCCTCGGGCAGCAGGCCGCTCAGCGTGTGCGCGACGTACTCGGGGTTGACCGGGTCCGCGCTCACGTCGGCGCGCCGCGCCATCACCCGCCGCCAACGCCGTACGTTCGCCTCGATCTGCTCCCGCCACGAGGGGTCCGTCATCTGTTCCAGCAGGGGCAGCAGCCGCTGGAGCGTGAGCGCCGCGTCCCCGACGAGGTTCACCTCGAACGGGTACCGCAGCCCCACCATGTGCGGGTCGATGTCGATCTGCACGGCCCGGGCCTTGCCGAACTCCGGCAGGAACTGGGTGTAGGGGAACGACGATCCGACGACGAGGAGCGTGTCGCAGTCCCGCATCATCTCGTACGACGGCCTGGTCCCCAGCAGTCCGATCGACCCCGTCGAGTACGGCAGGCCGTCGTCCAGGGCGTCCTTGCCGAGCAGCGCCTTGGCGACGCCGGCGCCTAGCCGTTCGGCTACCGCGGTCACCTCCGTCCGCGCGCCGCGCGCCCCTTGGCCGATCAACATGGCTGTCTTCCCGCCGGAGTTGAGGACGTCGGCGGCGCGTTGCAGGTCGATGTCGTCGGGGACCGGCGCGTAGTGGGAAAGGCCCAGGCTGGAGGGGACCATCTTGAACGCGTGCCCGGGTGGCGTGTGTTCCAGCTCCTGGACGTCGGCGGGGACGATGACGGCGGTCACCGAGCGGCGCGCGTACGCGGTGCGCACGGCCCGGTCCAGGACGTTGGGCAACTGCTCGGGGACGGTGACCATTTCGCAGTAGTCGGAGGCGACGTCCTTGTAGAGGCTGAGCAGATCGACCTCCTGCTGGTAGGAGCCGCCCATCGCGCTGCGGTTCGTCTGCCCGACGATCGCGACGACCGGGACGTGGTCGAGTTTCGCGTCGTACAGGCCGTTGAGGAGATGGATCGCGCCCGGCCCCGAGGTGGCCGCGCACACGCCGATCCGGCCCGAGAACTTGGCGTAGCCGACAGCCTCGAACGCGGACATCTCCTCGTGCCGGGACTGCACGAAACGGGGCCGGTTCTCGGCCCGTCCCCAGGCGGCCAGCAGCCCGTTGATGCCGTCGCCGGGGTAGGCGAAGACGTACTCGACGTCCCATTCACGCAGCCGGTGAAGGAGGTGGTCGGAGACTTTCATGCCAGTGTCCTTTCAGAGCGGGTGAACGTGTCGCCTCGTGTCAGCCGACCGCGCGTTCGGGGTGCTCGGCGGGGAGCGGGCCGTCGAGTGCCAGGGCGAGTGCCTGCGCCAGGTGCAGGGCCTGCCGACCGGTGCCGGCCTGTTCGATCTGGGTGCGGCAGCTGAATCCGTCGGCGAGGATCAGCTCGTCCGGTGAGGCGTCCCGTACGGCGGGCAGCACTCCCAACTCGCCTACTGCCAGTGACACTTCATGGTGTCCGCGCTCGAACCCGAAGTTCCCGGCGAGTCCACAGCAGCCGGCGTCCAGCACCTCCGCGTCCAGCCCGGCCCGCCGCATCAGTGAGCGGTCGGCGTCGAACCCGGTGACCGCGTGCTGGTGGCAGTGCGTCTGCACGATCGCGCGGCGCGGCACAGACGGCGGTTCCCAGTCCCCGAGCTGCTCGGCGAGCGTCCGTGTCCGCGCCGCCAGGAGGCGTACCCCCTCGTCGTCCGGCAGGAGTTCGGCCGCGTCGGACCGGAACACGGCTGTGCAGGACGGTTCCAGGCCGACGACCGGGGTCCCCGCGTCGAGATACGGCCGCAGGATGCGCACGGTGCGCCGTAACACTCGTTCGGCGATGTCGAGTTGGCCGGTGGAGATCCAGGTCAGTCCGCAGCACACGGGGGTTGCCGGGACCGCCACCCGGTATCCGGCGGCCTGGAGGACCCGGACGGCCGACCTGGCGACCGACGGGTGGAAGAAGTTGGAGAAGGTGTCCGGCCACAGCACGACCGTCGCCGGGTCACCCGGAGCCGGCCGCAGCGCGCCGCGCGCCCGTCGGCGTCCGACGAACGGCCGATCGGCGAGCGTCGGTGCCTGGCGTGCCGGGTCCACACCGGCCAGCCACTTCAACGGCCGTGCTTTCAGCGCGAGGTTCGCCAATGACGGTACGTGCCGGGCGAGTTGCGTCCATGCCGGGAGCCAGCCGAGCGAGTAGTGGGACATCGGACGTATGCGGTGGGCGTAGTGGTGGGAGAGGAACTCGGCCTTGTGGGTGGCCATGTCGACGCCGGTCGGGCAGTCGGACTTGCATCCCTTGCAGGCCAGGCACAGGTCGAGTGCGTCACGTACCTCGGTGGAGCGCCAGCCGTCGGTGATCGCCGAGTCGGGGTGGCCGTCGAGCATCTCGAAGAGGAGGCGGGCGCGTCCGCGCGTGGAGTGCTCCTCCTCGCGGGTGACCCGGTACGAGGGGCACATCACGCCGCCCTCGTGGCTTCGGCACTCACCGATGCCGACGCAGCGCAGGACGGCTCGGTTGAAGGAGTGGCTGTCGTCGGGGTATCCGAAGTGCGTCTCGGACATGGTCGGCTGCCACAGAGGTCCAATCCGCAGCCGCTCATCCAGCGGCTCGGGGTGGACGACCTTGCCGGGGTTCATCCGGTTGCGGGGATCGAACAGTCCCTTGAACTCCTCGAAGGCGTGCACGAGTTGCTCCCCGAACATCCGCGTGAGCAGCTCACCGCGAGACTGTCCGTCGCCGTGCTCCCCCGACAGTGAGCCGCCGTATCCCACGACGAGATCCGCCGCGCGCTCCACGAACTCCCGGAAACGCGCGACGCCTTCGGGGGTGCGCAGGCCGAAGGGAACCCGCGTGTGCACGCACCCTTGGCCGAAGTGTCCGTACAGCGTGGGGTGGTCGTAGTCGAACTCGGCGAACAGCCTTCTCAGGTCCCGGAGATACTCGCCCAGCCGCGCGGGCGGTACCGCGGAGTCCTCCCAGCCCTCCCAGGTGTCCCGGCCATCGGGTGGCCGTGCCGTCACGCCGAGTCCGGCCTCACGGGCGCGCAGCATCCGCTGCTCTCGGGCCGGGTCGTCGGAGAAGGTGACCGAGGCGTCCCTCTCGGTACGGCCGACGGCTTTCAGCAGGGCGTGCGCCTGCTCGTCGACGTCCTCCCGGCTCTCGCCGCCGAACTGCACCAGCAGCCACGCGTCCCCTCCGGGAAGCGCGCCGAGCGAGTCGGTGTGGACTCCCTCCTCGCGCATCAGCTGCGCCATCCGCCCGTCCAGCGCCTCCAGTTGAGCCGGGGAGGAGTGCTTCAGGAGACGCGGGACGTCGTCGGCGGCCCGGAAGATGTCGTCGTAGCCGAGGATCAGCAGCGACTCGTGCGGCTGCACCTGGACCAGGTCGAGTTCGGCGCGCAGGACGGTGACGAGGGTGCCCTCGCCGCCGACCAGGGCCTTGGCGACGTCGAAGCCGTTCTCGGGGAGGAGGGAGTCGAGGTTGTAGCCGGAGACGCGGCGCGGGATCTTGGGGTAACCCCGCCTGATCTGCGCGAGGTTGGCCGCGACGAGGCGGTCCAGCCCGTCGTACAGCTCCGCCGTCCGGCCGCCCTCCGCGCGGATGCGGGCGCGTTCGGCGGGGGCGGTCGGGCCCACCCAGGCGCGCAGCCCGCCGTAGGTGAGGACCTCCAGGCGGCGGACGTGGTCGACCGTCTTGCCGTACGCCTGGGCGGACGCGCCGCAGGAGTTGTTGCCGATCATGCCGCCGAGCGTGCAGTGGGTGTGCGTCGAGGGCCTCGGCCCGAACCTCAGCCGGTGCGCGGCGAGTCGGGCGTCGAGGGCGTCCAGGACGATGCCCGGTTCCACGACGCAGGTCCGGGCGTCCGGGTCGACGGCGAGCAGGGCGTCGCAGTGCTTGCTCCAGTCGATCACCACGGCCGCGTTCGCCGTCTGCCCGGCGAGACTCGTGCCGCCCCCGCGCGACAGGACCGGAACATCGAACGCGGCACACACCTCGACCGCGCGCGCCCCCGCCTCCACGCTCCGCGGCACCACCAGTCCCATCGGCACCCGGCGGTAGTTGGAGCCGTCCGTGGCGTACGCGGCCCTGCTGCCCGTGTCGAAGCGGACCTCGGCGTCGGTCTGTGCGCGCAAGGTCGCGGCGAGGTCGCCGTTCGGTTCGTCGCGGCCGTGTCCGCTCATGTCCGGCCTCCTGATCGCTGCGGGGTGACGGGCGGCCGGGTACCCCGTGCCGCTGCTTCATTCCGTCCAGCCGCTGTTCAGCTCCGCACCCGAGGCAGCACCTTCGTGCGGTAGAAGTCGAAGAACCCTTGCTGATCGGGTCCGATCTGGCTGACGTACACGGCGTCGAAACCCGCGTCCACGAACGCCTGGAGCGCCTCGGTGTGGACGTCGGGATCGTCACCGCACGGAATGGAAGCCGCCGTCCGCTCCTCGGTGACCAGCGCCGACGCCTGCTCGAAATGGCGCGGTGTGGGAAGGACCTGGGCGAGTTCACCGGGGAGCTGCTGGTTCGCCCACAAGCGGTGCGCCGTACGGACGGCCTCCTCACGGTCCGTACCCCAGCACACCTTCAGCCCTCCGTACACCGGCTTCGCACCGCCCCCGCCACGACGGAAGCGGTCGACCAAGCCGGAGTCGGGCGCCATCGTGATGAGTCCTTCGCCGATCCGCGCGGCGGTCTCCGCGGCGTGTGGGCCGAACGCCGAGACGTCGACGGGGATCGGCTCGTCGGGAACCGTGTAGAGGCGGGCGTTCTCCACCGTGTAGTACCTGCCGCGGTGACTGGTCTGCTCACCGGTGAACAGCCTCCGGATGATCTGGAGCGCCTCCTCCAGCATGCTCAGACGCACCGGCGCCTCCGGCCAGACCGTACCCAGAACATGCTCGTTGAGGGCCTCCCCGGTGCCGACACCGAACCGGAACCGGCCGTCGAGCTGGACGGCCGCCGTGGCGGCGGCCTGCGCGATCACCGCCGGGTGCGTGCGCACCAGCGGGCAGGTCACCGCCGTCTCCACCGGCAGCGACACCGCCTGTGACAATGCCCCGATCACCGACCACACGAACGGGCTCTGGCCCTGCGCGTCGTTCCACGGGTGGTAGTGATCGGAGATCCACAGCCCTTGGAACCCGGCCTGCTCGGCCATGCGGGCCTGTTCGACGAGCCTGTGGGGGGCGTGCTCCTCGCTGGCGAGGAAATATCCGAACTCCGTCATGACGCCTCCTGCGGGTACTCGGAGCGCTCCGAGTACCCGTGGAAGGTCGCGGTATCCGACCAGCTCGTCGACTGCCGGACAGCCTCCCGCGTCTACGAATCGGCAGGCGCGGTGCCGTGGCTCAGGTGCGGGCCACGTTGCCGACGGAGGCGCGCAGGTCGTTCTCCTCGGTGACCAGCGGCGGCAAGGGGGTCGCGCTGGCCGGGTCGAGGGAGTCGAAGAGGAGGGCGATGAAGCGGGCGCGCAGGGAGGGGGTCGCGCCGGGGAGGGCGAGGCCGGCGACGGCCATGACGAGGAAGTGGGGGATGTCCTCGGCGGTGAGGTCGGGGCGGATCTCGCCGGTTTGCTGGGCGCGCTCCAGGAGGGGGTGGAGCGAGGCGCTGAAGCGCTGGAGGACGTCCACCGCGACGTCGGCGAAGTTTCCGGCGAAGGTGACCAGTCCCCGTTCCTCGGTGATGAGGTCGAGCAGGCGCGTGGCGATGTCCTGGAGGGCCTGGCGGGTGTGCGGGGAGTCGGCGGCTCGCTCGACCAGGGGGAGGAGGTCGGTTTCGAGGATGTCCTCCAGTACGGCCCGGACGATGGCCTCGCGGTTGGGGAAGTGGCGGTAGAGCGTGGCGATGCCCACGCCGGCCTCTGTCGCGATCTGGTCGAGGGAGGCTTCGCCTCTGCCCAGCACCGTCCGCCCGGCGGCGGTGATCCGCTCCACGTTGGTGCGGGCGTCGACCCGGCGCCGGGTCGCGCGGCCGTCCGTCGTTGCCATCTGTGGCTCTCCCCTGCTCTCCGATGAGGCCGCTGTATTCGATAGCACCCTACCGCATTGATAGTGCACTATCAGTTTGATAGTACTCTCTCACTTCGCGTGCCGTCCGGACCTCCGGACCGCCCGAGACAGAGGGAGAAGTCTGTGTCCGTTCTGCTGTACCGGCTGGGCAGGTTCGCCTACGGCAAGCCCTGGTACGTCATCGGAGGATGGCTGGCCGTGCTCGCGGCGGTCGTGCTGCTGCTCGTGGCCAATCCGGTCAAGCTCAGCAACGAGGTCCGCATCGACGGCACCCCGTCCCAGAAGGTCATCGACGACCTGGCCACCTCCCTGCCGGAGGCGTCGGGCGGACAGGGCATGCTGCTCTTCACCGCTCCGGAAGGCACCCGGATCGACGACGAGAAGGCCCGGTCCGCCCTGTTGGCGGCCGTGGACGCCGTATACCGCCACGACCACGTCATCGACGTCAGGAAAGCCCTCGCCCAGGAGGCCGCCAAGGGCGAGAACAGTCCGCTGCTACGGGCTCAGGCGGCGGTCGCCCGGGCCGCCGGGGCGCCGTCCTCCGACAAGGTTCCCGTCCCCTTGCAGCAGGACGGCCGGCCGGTGCCGGGGGTCGTCGTCTCCGCCGACGGCGCGACGGCGCTGATGCAGTTCCAGTTCGACGCGCAGACCTTCGAGCTTCCCGCCGGGACGATCGACAGCGTCATAGACGCCGCCACCCGGCAGGCCGCGGCCGGCGGCCTCGACGTGCTGCCGTCGGCAGCGATGATGGAGATCCCCGACATCGTGGGCGTCGGGGAGGTCGTCGGCGTCGCCGTGGCGGCTCTTGTCCTGCTGATCACTCTGGGGTCGGTCGTCGCCGCGGGTCTGCCGCTCGTGATCGCCCTGACCGGCGTGACCGTGGGCGTCGGCGGCGCCTTCACCCTCTCCACCGTGTTCGAGATCCACTCGCTCGCCGCCGTGCTGGCCCTGATGCTGGGGCTGGCCGTGGGGATCGACTACGCGTTGTTCATCGTCAACCGGGAACGCCGGCTGATCCTCGACCAGGGCATGGGCCCCCACGAAGCGACCGCCCGGGCGCTCGGCACCGCCGGGAGCGCGGTCTTCTTCGCCGGCAGCACGGTCATCATCGCGCTGGCCGGGCTCCTGGTCATCGGCATCACGCTGCTCAGCACCATGGCCCTCGTCGCGGCCGGCACGATCGCGATCGCCGTCCTGCTCGCGCTGACGCTGCTGCCCGCCCTGCTGGGCCTGGTCAAAGACCGCGTCTGCCCCGCCCACACCCGGCGAAGGGAACAGGAGCGCACGCGAGGAGCCGAGCGCACCCGGGCGGTCCGCTGGGGGACGTTCCTGGTCCGCCACAGGTACGCCGCCCTCGCGGCCTCGATCCTGATCCCCGCGATCCTGGCGGTGCCCGCCGCCGGCATGAAACTGGGCCTGCCCTCCGGCGCCAGCTACAACACCGACACCGGTCAGCGCCGTAGCTACGACCTGGTCAGCGACGCGTACGGCCCCGGCTACAACGGCCCTCTCCTGATCGCCGTCGGCTCCACCACGGACGGCCGGGCCCTGTCCCCCGAGACCCTCGCCGCCGTCACCTCGGACCTGCGCGGCGTCGAGGGCGCCACCTCGGTCTCCCTCGCCGGGATGAGCCGGACCGGCACGACCGCCGTCCTCAGCCTGATTCCCGGCAGCGGCCCCAACGACGACGCCACCAAGGATCTCGCCACCGCCCTCCGGGACAAGAGCGCACAGATCCGCACGGCCCACGGCGCCACCATCGGCATCGCCGGCTTCACCACCCTCGCGATCGACGTGTCCGACCGGCTCGCGGACGTCCTGCCCCTCTACGTGGCCACCGTCCTCGGCCTGTCCCTCGTCCTCCTGCTCCTGGTCTTCCGCTCGCTCATGGTCCCGGTGACGGCCACCCTCGGGTTCCTGCTGAGCATCGCCGCCACCTTCGGCATCACCACGGCCGTCTTCCAGTGGGGCTGGTTGCAGGGCCTGATCGGACTCGACGCCACCGCGCCGGTCGTGAGCCTGCTGCCCATCATCATCACCGGCGTCCTCTACGGACTCGCCATGGACTACCAGATGTTCCTGGTGACCTCCATCCGTGAAGCGCACGTCCACGGCGCGACCGCCGTCGACGCCACCGTCACCGGCTTCGCCCGCGCCGCCTCCGTCGTCCTGGCGGCGGCCACCATCATGGTCTCCGTCTTCGCCGGCTTCGTCTTCAACGCCCAGCCCATGATCAAACAGGCCGGTTTCGCGCTGGCCGCGGGCATCCTCATCGACGCCTTCCTCATCCGTATGACGTTTATCCCGGCCACCATGGCGCTCGCCGGGGAGAGAGCCTGGTGGATTCCCGCCCGGCTGAACCGCCTGCTGCCCGACCTCGACGTCGAGGGCGACAAGCTCGCGCAGAAGGTCCCGCCGCCCCGCCCGACCCCGGCCCGGCAGGCCCAGACCACCGGCTGACCGATGGCACCGCCTCTTCCCGCGCCGCCGTCAGGTCATCGGCGAGGAAGAGGCGGTGCCGGGGGCGCTTCGGTCACTGGTCCGTGACGTGGGTGGAGCCGGTGCGGGGAAGGTCCTGTTCCACCCAGGCCGTCATGGCGTCGAAGACGGTCTGGAGCCGCATGCCTTCCGGGGTGAGTTCGTACTCCACCCGGGGCGGGATCTCCGGGTAGGCGGTGCGGGTGACCAGCCCGGCGAGGACGAATCGCCGCAGCCGTGAGGACAAGGTCTTGGGGCTGATCCCCGGCAGCCCGGCGCGCAACTCGGTGAAGCGTTTCGGGCCGGTCAGCAGCTCCCGCACGATCAGCGTCGCCCAGGTCCCGTCCAGCACGGTCAGGAACCGGGCGATCGGGCACTCCGGCAGAAGGTGTTCCGGCAGAGGGTGTTCCAGATCACTCACGCTCTCTCCAATAGTTCATTTGAGGGAACTGGTTCCCTCAGGGAACTGTAGTCGAGGCAGTCAGCCCCGGAAACCTTGGAGGACCTCATGACCACGAACAACACCGCGAGCGAGATCGTCCGCTCGACGACGAGCACCGCCCTGCGGGTCGCCGCGCGCGAGCTGGAGCTCTACGACACCGGCGACGTCGCCGGCGCGGACGAGGTGTTCGCCCCGGATGTCATCGACCACAACCCCGCTTCCGACGCCGCCTCGGGCATCGACGGCATGCGGGCGTCCATCGCCGCGGTACGCGACGGATTCACCGGCACCCAGCACCGAATCCTCTTCCACCACGAGCTTCCCGGCGGCTGGGTGGTCCTCCACTGGCGCATGACCGCGACTCACACCGGAGACGCCTTCGGCTTCCCCGCCAGCGGCAACCCGGTCGACATCAACGGCCAGGACATCATGCGCATCGCCGACGGCAAGATCGCCGAGATCTACCACGTCGAGGAGCTGCTGAAGCTCACCCAGCAGATCAGCGGCGGCGCACAGCCGGCCTGAGGACCGAGAGCCTCTCGAAGAGCGCCTGCCCCCCGGCACAGCCTCGGCCCGCCGGCCGCCGGTTCAACGACCGTCAGCCACAGCCGAGGCACCCGTCCCCGCCCATGACAGCACCGTACGACCGCCAACCCCGCACGCCCAGACCATGTTTCGGGCCGACCAGCCCGAAACACCAAACCGCTGACCTGTGGAAAACGGCTTCGGATCAGGTCCGCTTACGGCTCGCGATCTCGTCAGAGAGCTGCCGCACGTGGGCAGGGTCCGTGTCCCGGGCAAGAGCGACGTAGTGGTCCATGACGGCAGATCGTCGCGCTTCTTCTTCGAACCGAACATCCTGCCCCTCCCCCACACCGGTGTCGGAATCTCGGCCTGACGCTTCTCCTGCACCGCCATTGGATGTCGCGGCCATTTCCGACCCCCGTCCCGATGGGGTCGCCGTCCGCGACATCCCCCACGGCAATCCCCATCACGCTCCACCCCCACATATCTCATGGCCTGCGGAAGGAGGACGGTGACACAGGCACTGAGCCCCTGGCCCACAAGCGCCCGCTCGACATGACGATCACCGACTTCGAGTGCCCCGACCGGACGACCGGGCAGGGCTTCGTCATACGTGGCGGGCAGCGGAGACGTTGTCGATGTCCGCGATGCGCAAGGCGCCGAGAGCGAGGTTGCGTCAGACGGCCATGGCACGGGGCGCGCCACCGGTACGAGGCTGTGAGGCGCCCTCGGCGAAGGCGTCTGTCCCTCTCACGGGTGCGGCACCAGCGGGATCTGCTGCCGGCGAAGGGCCTACACCGCACGGCTTGCGGGAGCCGGAAAACCCGAACTGCCGGTCTCCAGCCGGCCGCCAGGCGGTTCCCACTCCTCGCGCTCGTTCTTCAGCAATACCCGGGCGGGGCCGTCGACGACGCCATTCGCCGAGACGAGGCGGGGTGCACGTCATCGCGATCCTCGTCCCGCGGTGAGTGACTCCGTTCTCCGGAACGTAGCACGACGCGTCCAACTCGCCTTGGTGTCACACGAATTGCCGGATTCGACGGTCTGTCCCTGTACCCCGCCACCGGATCTTTCCCGAGTCGACCGCACCGACCGCGTCCACCGGTCGCGGTGGCTTCGGCGGCGGTGAGCGGGAGGCGCACTCCGGCCGGTCGAGCGTTTCGCAGCCACCCAGACTGAGGCTCCGGGCCCGCCGCCGAATCCGCGCACGGTTCGTCGATGTCCCCGAAACCGCCCACCGGCCGCCGCCCGACGGGTCTCGGAGACGATCCGGGTTCCCCGGTTGTCCGGAGTCCGCACGCAGGCGGCGGCTGCGCGGTCCGCGGAAACTCGACCCGACCGAGAGCCCGCCGTCCCACCGGTGCAAGCCGGCAAGGCTGCTTCTCCTCAGGCGAGGTTCTTGGTGAAGAACTCGTCGAGCCTGTCGAACGGGATGAGGTCCTTGCGGTCGTACAGGTCGACATGGTCCGCGTCGGGCACGATCAGGAGTTCGGTCGTGTCCGGCGCCGTGGCGTGGACGTCCTCGGAGTAGTAGCGGGAGTGCGCGTCGGCGCCGGCCACCAGGAGCGCGGGGCGGGTGAGCAGGTCGATGTTCGCCATCAGCGGGAAGGCGAAGAACGCCTGGGGTGTGGTCGCGGTCCACGCGGTGGTGGAGTTGATCGAGCGGGGGTGGGAGCCGCGCTCGGTCCGGTAGTACTCGAAGAAACGCGCCAGGACCGGGTTCGGGTCCTCGGGGAGCGTCTCGGGGAACAGCGTGCCGGCCGTGATCAGGTGGCCGTCCTCGTCGAAGGGCACCTCGTGGAGCCCACGCGCGAAGGTGCCGCTGTCCACGTCGGCCCAGCGCTGCCGACTAAGGTGGTCGACGACCTCGTGACGTTGCTCGGGCGTGTAGCTGTCCTGGTAGCTGCGGGACATGCTGCGCGACATGTCGTACATCGAGGAGGTGGCGACCGCCTTGATCCGGGTGTCGGCGGCGGCGGCAGTGAGCGCCATGCCGCTGAGTCCGCAGATGGCGTGCAGGCCGATTCGTTCGCGGTCGACGAGGTCCAGTCGGCCGAGGAAGTCGACGGCGGCGCTGAAGTCCTCGGTGTAGATGTCGGGCGAGGCGACGTCGCGGACCTCGCCGCCGCTCTCTCCGGTGAAGGAGGGGTCGAACGCGAGCGCGGCGTACCCTCGGCGGGCGTACTCGTTGGCGTACAGGCCCGAGGACTGTTCCTTGACAGCGCCGAAGGGTCCGCTGAGGGCCAGGGCGGGGAGCTTGCCCGGCACGTTCTTCGGCAGGTAGAGATCCCCGGCGATCTCGATGCCGTAGCGGTTCTTGAAACGTACAGGGGTGCGCTCGACATTCTCGTCCAGCTCGAAGGTGTACCCGTTCGAGGTGGTCATGGTGCTCTCCTTGTTTCCTACGACTGTGAGGTCCCGGCCCAGGGCCGGTCCGTCGGTGACTTCATGTTCCCGGGCGCCGGTGACGCCCGCATCTCAAGGAAACCGCCGGGGCCACGGACGAAAAAGGTCGAGGTTATTAGGGGTACAAGCTCAACCCCCCTCCGCCCGGAGTGCGTGACTACCGTGGACGCATGGACCCTAGCCCGGACAATCGCTCCGACATCCGTGATTTCCTCGCCCGCCGGCGTGCCCAGCTCACCCCGGAACAGGTCGGGCTGCCGACCAGCGGCCGGCGTCGGGTGCCCGGGCTGCGCCGCGAGGAGGTCGCGATTCTCGCCGGCGTGAGCACCGAGTGGTACACGCGGCTGGAGAAGGGCCACATCGGCGGCGTCTCGGAGGACGTCCTCGACGCGGTGGCCCGCACTCTTCAGCTGGACGACGACGAACGCACCTACCTGTTCGACCTCGCCAAGGCCGCACAGCCTCGCCCCGCGACCAGGCGTCGCCGCAAGGCCGCCGACGTCCCGCCCCACGTTCAGTGGCTGCTCGACTCCATGACCCTGTCCGCGGCCTACGTCACCAACGGCCGCCTGGACATCGTGGCCGCCAACGCACTCGCCCGCGCCCTGTTCTCTCCCCTGTTCGGCAGTCACACCACGAGCCGGAACGGACGGCCCAACTTCGCCCGGTTCTGGTTCCTCGATGAGGCTTCCCGCGACTTCGCCGACGACTGGGACTCGGCGGCCGAGACCACCACCGCGCTTCTGCGCGCCGAAGCGGGGCGATACCCGGACGACAAGGCACTGCGCGAGCTCGTGGGAGAGCTGTCCACGGTCAGCGCCGGATTCCGCACCCGGTGGGCCGCACACCGTGTGCGCATCCACCACGACGGCGTCAAACGCCTGCACCACCCCGACGTCGGTCTGCTCGACCTGACCTACCAGCCGCTGGACCTGCCCATCTCGGCCCGCGAGGCACACGCCCTGACCATCTACACCGCCGAGCCGGGAACCTCCGTCGAGGACCGGCTCAAGCTCCTCGCGAGTTGGACGGCCACTCCTGCCCACCGAGGCGACGGGAGCCCGGACTCCGGACGCCCGTCCCGTTGACGCCGGGCGCACCGGGCGCGCGCTCCGCGCCCCGTGAGGTCGGTCGACAGCTTCGGCCGAAACGCCCGTGGCCGGTGCCGCGTTCGACCCGGCGTGCGGAATGCCGACACCAAAATCGCACCCCCTCACGCCGTCCGGAGTTGAGCTCACGCCGCTGCCGGACCCACCGGAACGTCCCCGCGCAGCGTGATGCGGTGCATGACGCGATGCTGGTCGCCGTAGTCGCGGTTGGCGTAGTGGGCCGTGCTGCGGTTGTCCCACAGCGCGACGTCGCCCGGCTGCCAGCGATTGCGTACGACGTGCTCGGGCTTGGTGAGGTGGGCGTACAGGATGTCGAGGATGCCCCGGCTCTCGTACTCGGAGACGCCGACGATGTGCGAGGTGAAGCCGGGGTTCACGAACAGGCCCTTGCGTCCGCTCTCGGGGTGCACCCGCACCACCGGGTGCTGCGTCGGCGTCAGTTCGGTGAACACCTCGCCCTCCCACAGGTTGCCGCGGCCCTGCCTCCGCTGGGCGAGGTAGTAGCCGAACTCGCGGCTGCCGTCGTGGACGGCCGTGAGAGTGTCGACGTACGCCCGCAGTCCCGGCGAGAGCGATTCGTAGGCGAGCTGGCTGTCGGCCCAGTTGGTGTCGCCGCCGTTGGGCGGCAGCACCACGGCCCGCAGTACGGAGATCGCCGGCGGACGCTGTACGAACGTCACGTCCGTGTGCCATACATCGGCGAAGCCGTTGTCCTGGCTGTCGAGGGAGTACACCTCGGGGGCGACGTCACCGGAGTCGTGGACCGGATGCCCGACGGTGACCTCGCCCAGGCGCCGGCCGAACTCGATCTGCGCGGTGTCGTCGAGGGTGTGCTGGCCGCGTACGAACAGCACCTTGTACGCCACGAGTGCTTCGCGCAGGGCGAGGACCTGGTCGTCGTCGAGCCGGCCGAGGTCGATGCCGTGGATCTCGGCGCCGAAGGCGGGGCCGAGCGCGGTGACCGGCAGCTTCGCCACGGGGGGCCGCTCGCTGAGGATGCTCATGTGGGGGTCCTTTCGGGAGTGTCGGGAACGACGGGAGGTGCTGGGTACGGGGTTCAGGCCGCCGCCGCGGCCTTGACGGCGTGGGCGACCTGGGTCCGCAGCTCGGCGAACTCGCGGGAGCCGCGCAGTTCTTCGGCGTCGACGTCACCACGCGGCAGGGGGATCGGCAGATCCAGGGCCACGGTCCCAGGGCTCTTCGTCAGCACCACGATGCGCGAGCCGAGGAACACCGCCTCGTCCGCCGAGTGCGTCACGAACACCGTGGTCCGCCCGGTGCGTCCGGCGACCTGACGGACGTCTTCCTGGAGCCGCTCCCGGGTCAGCGCGTCGAGCGCCGCGAACGGCTCGTCGAGCAGGAGGAGCGGGTTCTCGGCGGCCAGCGCCCGGGCGATGGCGACGCGTTGCTGCTGGCCGCCGGAGATCTCCCAGACTCGCCGCTTCTCGGTGCCCTCCAGGCCGACCCGGGCCAGCAGTTCCGCACGCCGCTCAGGCCATTGGGCGCGCGGCACACCCGCGTACCGCAGCGCCAGGTCGACATTGCCCCGCACGGTCCGCCACGGGAACAGCCGAGGCGTCTGGAACACCACGCCGGCCGTGTCGCCGGGCCTCGGCTCGCTGCCGGAAACCCGTACCGAGCCGTGCGTGGGCCGTTCGAAGCCCGCGATCAGCCGCAGCAGCGTGCTCTTGCCGCAGCCCGAGGCGCCCACCAGGACCAGGAACTGCCCGGCCGGTACGGTCAGGTCGACCGGTCCGACGGCCGTGAAGACCTCGTCGCCCCGGCCGTACCGGTGGGTGACCTGGTCGAGGCGGACGTCTCCGGCGCGCGCGGTGTCCCCCGTCCGCTCGGTCTCGGTGAGCTCACTTGAGGACATCGGGCAGCCCCTTGAGGTAGAAGGCGTTACGGACCGCGTCCTCGGACGGTGCGCCGTCGACCTGCTTCTGGGCGGCCAGGAACCGGCCCGTGTCGGTGACGTAGGTGAGCAGCTTGCCCGGGCCGCCGTCGGTGCCCAGCCAGTCAGCCGAGACCACCTGCTCCGGGGTGAGGAACACACCTTGCGAGAGCTGCGCCTTCGCGTCCGCCGCACTGATGCCGAGCTCCGCCGACACCGCCTTGACCGAGCCGTCCGGGTCGGACTTGAGCAGGCGCAGCGCCTGAGCCTGCGCCTTGCGCCAGGCGTCGATCGCCCCGGGGTCGCGGGCGATCAGGTCGTCCGAGACGACGGCCAGGTCGAGGGTCGGCTTGCCCGCCGCGCCGATCTCCTTGCTGCTCGTGAGCTGGGTGCCGGTCTCGCGCAGTTCGTCCAGGGTCGGCAGCCAGACATAGGCGGCGTCGATGTCACCCCGCTGCCAGGCGGCGAGGATCGGCTGCGGCTGGAGGTCGATCAGCTGGACGTCGGACGGCTTGAGGCCGGCCGCCTCCAGCGCCGCGAGCAGACTGTAGTGCGAGGTCGAGGCGAAGGGGGTGGCGATCTTCTTGCCTCTGAGTCCGGCGACATCGGTGATCCCGGTGGCCTTGCGCGCCACGAGTGCCTCGTTCTCGCCCGCGACGTCGAGAATCCAGGCGACCTTGTACGGGATGGGTGAACTGCCCGACACGCCGCGGGCGAACGGGCTGGAGCCCAGCGCCGCGATGTCGAGGGACTTGCCGAGGAATGCCTGGTTGACGCTGGCGCCCGAGTCGAACTTGATCCAGCTGATCTCGTGGTCCGGCAGCGCCTTCTCCAGCAGTTTTCCGTGCTTCACGAGCAGGTCGCCGCTGGGGAAGGCGAAGTAGCCGATGCGCAGCCGCTTGGCGCCGGACGCCGACGACGCGCTGTCCGAGGAGCAGCCGGTGACGGCCGCGGAGACGGCGGCCAAGGCACCGGCGAGGAGGAGACGGCGGGAGGGGCCGTGGGGGGAAGAGGGCATGGCGGGCCGTTTCTGTGCGAAGTCTCTGTGGGAAGTCGCTGTGCGAGGGAGGGGATCGACGGGTTCCGCGTATGGCGGGAGCGACGGCTCTACGCGCGACCGCGCCAGGGAACGACCGCGCGTTCCAGCCACAGCAGCAGTCCGTCGATGATCAGGCCGGAGACGCCGATGGCGATGATGCCGACGACCACGACCGGGGTGTTGTTGTAGTTGGCGGCGTCCTTCACCATCCCGCCGATGCCCGGCAGGCCGTTCACCAGCTCGGCGGCGACCAGGGAGGAGTAGGCGACCCCGACGGCGAGCCGCACTCCGGTGAGCGTCTCCGGCAGGGCCGAGGGGACGACCACGTCCCGGACGACGTCCCACCGCGACGCGCCGAGCGCGCGTGCCGCCTCGATCAGGCTCTTCGGCACAGCCGCGACGGCCGCGGTGGTGGACACCGCCACGGGCGGGAAGGCGGCCACGGCCAGCAGTGTGATCTTCGGTTCCTCGTCGATGCCCAGCCAGATGATGAGCAGCGAGAAGTACGCGAGTGGCGGCAGCGTCCGCAGGAAGGTGATCCAGGGCTCGAACAGGGAGCGCAGCCAGCCGACGGTGCCCATGAGCAGTCCGAGGACGACGCCGGCGGCGATGCCGATGCCGGCGCCGATCGCGATGCGCCGCAGGCTGACGCCGAGGTGCTCGACGAGCGTGGTGCCGTTGTACCCGCGTACCCCGTCGTGGGTGGTGGAGACGTCGACGAACGCGTCCCACACCTTGGCCGGTGGGGGGACCAGTGTTTCGCTCCACGTCCCGCCGGCCGCCAGTAGTTGCCAGAGGACGAGGAAGAGCAGGAGCGAGCCGAACGGCAGCGCGACATGGCGCACGCGGGCCCGGACCGCCGGTGACGGTCTGCGGGACGCGGGCGGTGCCTCGACAGCCGACGTGGTGTCATCGGGCGTGGGCACAGGGGGAATCGTGGACATGGCTGATCCCGGGCGAGAGTGATGCCGGACGGAGAGGGAGCGCTCCCTGGGAGAGGGCGCGTCAGCGAAGACCGGGTCAGCGACAACACGAACCCGGGCGTCGGCACAGGTCGATGACCAGGCGTCGCACCAGGGGTTCGGGAGTCATGACGCACATTTGTACAGCAGCCGCAGAGCGCCGCCAAGAGGGGTCCATTCTGCGGAACGCGGGGGCACAGGGCCGGAAAGCGGATTCAGGGCGGTGCGTTCGACGCCGCTGTGACACATTCGTCCGCGGCCTCACCGTCGGGCGGGGACAGGGGGGTTGAGCTTGTACCCCCCATAAACCCGACCTGCCACCTCCGACGCGGAAACGGTTTCCTGGGATGCGTGCCTCGGTCCCGGCACACCACCGGCCGTCGCATCTTTCCTGTACCGATCGGATATGAGGTCCCCTCCATGGAACGTCGCAAAGCGCTCGGGCTGATCGCCGCCACCGGCGCCGCCGCCGCCACTTTCACGGGCACACCCGCCTTCGGCGCGGAGAGCGCCCGTACGGGCGCCGCGGGAGGAGGCCGGGGCAAGGGCGGCTACACCTTCGCGCTGGACAGGAACGTCAGGCGGACCTCGGTACGGTTCACGAACCGCTACGGCATCGAGGTCGCCGGTGACCTGTACGTCCCCAAGGGCGCCCGGGGCAAGCTGCCCGCCCTCGCGGTCAGCGGCCCGTTCGGCGCGGTCAAGGAGCAGTCCTCGGGTCTGTACGCCAACGAACTCGCCCGCCGCGGCTACGTCACCCTCGCCTTCGACCCCTCCTTCACCGGTCAGAGCGGTGGCCGGGTCCGCGACGTGGGCACGCCCGACGTCTACACCGAGGACTTCAGCGCCGCCGTCGACTTCCTCGGCCTCCACAAGGCCGTCGACCGCGAGCGCATCGGCGCGCAGGGCATCTGCGGACTGAGCGGCATGGCGCTCACCGCGGCGGCGGCCGACAGCCGGATCAAGGCGGTCGCCACATCCGTGATGTACGACATGTCACGCAGCATGTCCCGGGGCCACCAGGACTACTACACGCGTGAGCAGCGCCAGAAGATCGTGGACTACGTCAGCCGGCAGCGCTGGGCCGACGCCGAGAGGGGCACCTACGCGCGAGGCTCCCACGAGATCCCCTTCGACAAGAACGGCGACGTCGCGCCCTCGAACCGTGTCCTGCCCAAGACTCTCCCGGCGGACGCCGACCCGATCACGACGATCTTCTTCGACTACTACCGCACCGAGCGCGGCTACCACCCCCGCTCGATCAACTCCACCACCGCGTGGACCGCGACCACGCCGATGTCGTTCTTCGGCTACCGGCAGATGACGGACCTCGACCTCCTGGCACCCCGCAAGGCCCTCCTGGTGGCCGGCGGCGCGGCGCACTCCCTCTACTACTCGGAGGACGTGCAGGCGATGGCCCCCGAAGCCATCGACCTCCTGGTGGTCCCGGGCGCGAACCACGTCGACCTGTACGACCGCGAGGACCTCATCCCGTTCGACAAGATCGACGAGTTCTTCACCAAGAACCTCGCCTGACCGAAAGCGCCCCGACAGACCGATACCCCCACCGGCCTGTCGGGGCGTTCCCATGCCGGAATCGGCGGGCCGAGTGGAAGTTTTCTGCGGATTCCGTCGTCAACTCGGGCTGGCGGTTAACAAGTTAACCAACGATGGTGCACGTGGGGCGCATGAGGCCCCTCATACCCTTTCGGGAGATCCAGTGCCTGCTGGCAGTACCCCTTGGATGCGAGCCCCACGTGCTGCGCTCGGCACGGCGCGTGTGGTCGCGGACGGCGTTCAACCGCTTCCGGCGGCCGGCTCACCGCGCACGGGGGCCGCGCGTGTCGACACCCGGCGCGGAGAGTGGTCGACGATCTCCCTCCAGGGTGCCGCGCGAAACGAGACCGCAGTCCTCAGGCTGCGGGCCGCTGACCGGCGCACCGCGCCGCCCACGCCTTCGACAGGCTCTCCGTACGCGGCCGGCCTGGGCGCGATCAGCCTCATCGAGCAGTTCTTCGGTCCCGAAGGCACGGACGAGAAGGACCACGGCAAGCGGTGAACGGGCCGTCCGTGAAGTGCTCACCATGCTCGGACGAGCCTGAACACACCCCGTCAGGGACTGACGGCTTCCACGAACCGCGCCACCCGGCTCCCTCCTCACGCCGATCGTGCCGACTTCGTCGAAACAGAACGCACCACGAGAACGCACCGATCGCGGAAGGTGACCGGACATGCCACCGAGCCCCGGCGATGCGGAATCCATCGAGTCCACACGGTCCATCGGCGACTACACGCTGGTCCGCCATCTGGGCAGCGGCGGCATGGGCGTCGTCCATCTGGCGCGCTCGTCCTCCGGACGGCAGGTCGCGCTCAAGGTCGTGCACGCCCACTACGCCCAGGACGAGGAGTTCCGGGCCCGCTTCCGGCTGGAGATCGCCGCGGCCCGCCGGGTGAGCGGGGCGTTCACTCCCCCGGTGGTGGACGCCGACCCCGACGCCGGACAGCCGTGGATGGCGACGCTGTACGTGCCCGGCCCGACGCTGGCCGAAGCCGTCGCCGAGGACGGGCCCTTGGGCGGCAAGGCCCTGCGCACGCTGGGTCTGGGGCTCGCCGAGGCGTTGCGCGACATCCACCAGGTGGGCCTTGTCCACCGGGACTTGAAGCCCAGCAACATCCTGATGGCCGAGGACGGGCCGCGGGTCATCGACTTCGGCATCTCGCGGGCCCCCGAGAACCACAACCTCACCCTGACAGGCCGGCTGATCGGTACCCCGCCCTTCATGTCACCGGAGCAGTTCAGCGCACCACGCGACGTCACGGGAGCGTCGGACGTGTTCTCCCTGGGGTCCGTCCTGGTGTTCGCGGCCACCGGCACGGGCCCGTTCGACGCGGGAAGCCCCTACATGACGGGTTTCCAGATCATGTACGAGCCGCCGCGCCTGGACGGAGTCCCCGAACCGTTTCACAGCATCGTCGCCGCTTGTCTGGACAAGAACCCGGCCGCCCGGCCCGGGCTGTCCGAGGTGCATCACATGCTCCGTACGCTGCCCGACGCCACCCTCCGGGTCTCGTCCGGGGCGGGATCGGCGACGGATGCCCGCCGCCGTTCCCGGCACCGTCGGCTGTCACGGGGTGCGGCTCTCGCCGAGGCGCTGGGCAGAAGAGCCGCCGCGCTGCCGGCCGGCGCCTCGTCCTGGTTGCGGCGCGGGGGTGGGTGGCGGCGGACCCTGATCGGCGTCGTGGCGGCACTGACGGTCACGGGGCTGGCGGTGGCAGTGGTGAACCTGCCACCGGACGCGGCGGCGGACGTGCAGGTGCCCGAGGGGTGGAGGCCGTGGCTGACGAACCTGTCCGAGTCCTCCGGCGACTCCTCCCCGCTCGCCCACGGTGAGTCGGGATGTCTGCCCGGCGGCGACGCCATGTACTGCGCGGGAACGGGGTTCACCGCCGCCAAGGTCGATCCTTCCTCCGGAAGCGTGCTGTGGCGGACAGGTACCAACCCTGTGCAGACGCTGCCGATCGGTGTCCGCGACGGGCTCGTCTACGTCTACGCGGAGCCCGACGACCCCGACGGCGACAGCGTCACCGGAAGCGACCTGATCGATGTGACGGCTCTGGACACCGGCACCGGGGAGCCTCGCTGGACCCGCCGTGTCAAGGACTACGACGCGGAGTTCGGCGAGATCGCGCCCGCGTACCTGTTCAGCGGTGGGCTGCTGACGATGTCGGTCACCGCGACGGAGTTCGTGGCGTACGGGGCGACAGGGGAGGAACTGTGGCGGTCGTCGGCTTCGGCGCCCACCGGCAGTTCGTGCCTGCCGCTGGTCCTCGGCGGGAACCCGTACGGGCTGTGCGCGCCCGACGACGAGAACTCCGGCCGCCCGGTCGTTCTGCTGCGGCTCGACACGGCCGACGGCACCCGGCGCGACCTCGCGACGCTGCCTCCGCTGGCGGAACCCCTCGGCGTCGTCGACGGACAGCTGTTGTTCGCTCTCTCGCAGACCCCCGACAAGCAGGCCCGGACGTCGGGCACCTTGCCGTACACGGGACTGGTCCGGGTGGAACCGGGCGGTGGCGAGGTCGAGCGGATCGACCTCGCCGGGGCTCAGCGCGGCCGGGTCACCACGGTCGGCGACGCCGTGTACTTCGTACGAGCGGACGGTACGGTCACCGCGGTGTCGCCCGCCGACGGCCGGCAGTTGTGGCAGCGTGCGACCGGGCTGGAGAGCCTGTCGGAGCCTGCGGTGTCGACCACGTACGACGCCGTGTACTTCGCCAACCGGTTCGGCCGGCTGATCGCGCTGGACCAGGGCAGTGGGGCGGTCCGGTGGCGCTCGGCAGGGCTGGACGATCTGACGGACGACGCGGAGTACACCGCGCCGAGCCTGCTTCTCGTCGAGGACGCGATCGTGGCGGCGGCCGGCGACATGGCCTTCTCCGTGCGCCCGGACCGCCCCGACGACCGTCCGTCGACGGTCGCACCGAACTGAATCCGCGACCCCGTGCGGTGTGCTGGGCATCCGGCCGTGGGCACACCGTGTCCACGCGGTCCGTCCCTGTTCCACGAGGAAGATCTCATCCGAGCCGAAAGCAGGATGAGCGTTCGATGTACGCGGATCTCGAAAGGCACACCGGGATGGGACGACGCGAGAAGCCGCTGGACCCCGAGGCGGGACCGGTCCAGCGGCTGGCGCACGAGTTGCGGGGTTTGCGCGAGGCGGCGGGGAAGCCGACGTACCAGGACATGGCCCGGCGGGCGAAGTACTCCACGAGTGCGCTCTCCGCCGCCGCCGGCGGTGAACAACTGCCGTCTCTGCCCGTGGTCCTGGCCTATGTGCAGGCGCTGGGCGCGCAATCCGAGGCGTGGGAGGAGCGCTGGCGGGAGGCGAAGGGCGCGGTCGAGGAACGGGCGAGGGAAGAGGCTGCGGGCATTGCCGAGCCCTACCGAGGGCTCGCGCGTTTCGAGTCGTGCGACCGGGACCTGTACTTCGGCCGGGACGCGCTCGTCGGAGAGCTGCTCGGCCTGGTGCGCGCGCATCGCTTCGTGGCGGTGTCCGGCCCGTCGGGGAGCGGTAAGTCCTCACTGCTGCGGGCCGGCCTGATACCGGCGCTGCGGGATGCGACCGGCGCCGACCGTCCGGAGGTGATCCGGGTGCTGACGCCCGGGGAGCGTCCTGCCGCCACTCACGAGAAGGCGCTGATGCCCCAGGAGGGCGAACTGGACACGTGGGTGGTCGTCGACCAGTTCGAGGAGGTGTTCACCCTGTGCCGGGACGCCGAGGAACGGGACCGTTTCCTGCGTCTGCTGCTCACGTCCCGTGACCTTGGGAGCCGGCTGCGGGTGGTCGTGGCGGTGCGCGGTGACTTCCACGGCCGCTGTGCCCGGGACCGCGAGCTGGCCGAGGCGATCGGCCGGGCCTGCCTGCTGGTCGGGCCGATGGACCGGGACGAGCTGCGCGAGGTGGTCACCAAGCCGGCCGCCGCCGTCGGCCTGCTCGTCGAACGGGCGCTGACCGCCCGGATCGTCGACGAGTTCACCGGTCGGCCCGGCGCGCTGCCGTTGCTGTCGCACACCCTGCTGGAGACGTGGCGGCGACGCAGGGGACGAACGCTGACCACAGCGGCGTACGAGGCGGCGGGCGGCGTGGGCGGGGCGATCGCCGCCACCGCCGAGGAGATGTACGGCGCGCTCCCCACGGACCGTACCCGCACCGCCCGGCGCGTCCTGCTGCGGCTGATCGCCCCTGGCCAGGGCACCGCCGATGCCCGTGGCCCGGTCGAGCACACCGAGTTCCCAGCCGATGCGCGGGATGTCCTCGAACGGCTCGCCGTCGCCCGTCTGGTCACCCTCGACGACGGTGTTGTCGAACTCGCCCACTCGGCGGTGATCACCGGCTGGCCGAGGCTCGCCGCCTGGATCGAGGAGGACCGGGAGCGCCTGCACGAGCAGCGCCGGCTCACCGAGGCGGCCCGTGCCTGGGAGGAGTTGGGACGTGAGGACGGGGCCCTGTACCGGGGTTCTCGGCTGTCGCGTGCCGAGGAGTTGTTCACCGGAGAACCCGAGGGGCCGGGTGTTCGGGAACGGCCCGGGGACGAGGACGACCTGACCCACCGTGAGCGGGCCTTCCTGACCGCCTCGCTCACCGCCCGCGACACGGCCGAACTCAGACGGCGCACCCTTTCGGCCGTCCTCTGCGTTCTCCTCGTCCTCGCTCTGACCGTCGGCCTGGTCGCCTGGCAGCAGAACCGGGCCGGCCAGGCGGAGGCCGCCGAGGCCACCGCCCGCAGGATCGCCGCGTCGGCCGCCGGCCTGCGCTCCTCCGACCCCCGTACGGCCATGCTGCTGGGAGCCGCCGCCTGGCGGACCGCGCCGCTCGTGGAATCCCGTTCCGCGCTGCTCGGCGCCCTGTACCAGGCGCAGCGGGACACTTTCACCGATCCGCAGACCGGCAGCGACACGCGACGGTTCCTCATCGACCAGGCCCGCCGGCTGGTCAGTGTGGCGGGCGGCACGGTCAGTGTCTGGGACGTGGCCCGAAGGCACCGGAGCGCCTTCTACCGGCTGCCGGCGGACACGGAGGTGGGTGCCGTCAGCCCCGACGGCCGGTTTCTCGACCTCACCGGCCCGGACGGCACGGGGCAGCTGTGGGACCTGACGGCCGGAAAGCCGGTCGCCGGCATGGGGGACGGCAGCGTGCTGGCCTTCACCTCCGACGGCTCCGGCCGCCTCACCACCCCGCTGGACCGCACGGGCCCCGTCGAACTGCGTCGCACCACCGACGGCGAGGTCCTCCTCGCCACGACCGCCGATCCCACCGCCGCCGGCCTGGACCACGACGGCCGGCTCCTCGCGCTCTGCCCCGCCGGCGGATCGCCCGAAGTGTGGGACACGGTACGGGACGAGCGTCTGCCCGGCGGCTGGGCCAGGGACAAGGATTTCTGCGGTACCGGCACCGGCGCGGACGGCGGCGGCCATGTGCTCCGCTTCAGCCCGGACGGCACCCGCCTGGCCGCCGTCTCCGGCACCACGGCCCGGGTCTGGGACGTCTCCAGGGGTGCTCTCGTCGCCGAACTCGGCAGCCTCGGAACCACCGGGTTCACCGACCTCGACTTCACACCTGACAACCGGTTCCTCGCCACGGCGGACGACGGCGAGCTCACGGTGTGGCGTCTGCTCGGCTCCGGACTCCCGGTGGTCCGTGTGCCGCTGGCACAGGGCCAGGAGGTGCGGGACCTGACCTGGGCCTTGGGCCGGGACCGGGTGCTGAGCTTCCGCGACGCCGCGACCGTCCGCTCGTACGACCTCACACCGAACCTCGCGGCCCCCTGGCAGGAGACACCGGCCGACGCGAGCGTCCTCAGCCCGGACGGCACCGCCCTCGTCACGGCCACCCGCTCCGGGGGGACCTATCGCCTCGAACTCCGCTCCGCTCACACCGGTGCCCTCCTCGCCCACGACACCGTCGGCGCCCTCCCCACCTCCGTCGACGAGACTCCGCTGCTGGCCTTCAGCCCGGACGGCAGGGCCCTCGTGGTCAGCGGAATCTCCCCGCTCTCCGGGCGGCAGCGGGTCATGGTGTGGGACGTGGCCTCGCACACGGCACGGACGTCGTTCGAACTCCCCGGTACGCGGGAGAACCCCGCGTACCCTCTCGCCCTCGGGCCCGACGGCCGGACACTGCTGATCGGCGGGACCACCGGCACGGACATCCGCGACACGGGCACGGGCCGCCGTACCGGAGCGCTGCCGGGCCTCTTCGGTGAGACCTTCGCGGTCCGCCCCGACGGACGTCTGCTCGTAGGCTCGCTCGACCGGTACGCGCGACTGCCCAACGGCACTGCTGTGGGCCGGGCTCTCGCCGACGGCAAGAAGGTCACGGCGCTGGCGTTCAGCTCCGACGGGGAACGGCTCGCCGTCGGCGACGCCTCGGGGCGGGTGACCCTGTGGGACGGGAACGCCGAACGCCGGACGGATGTCCTGGCCGGACTGTCGGGCGCGGCAGGCGAGGGCGCGCCGGAGGAGGTCGCGGCGCTGGCGTTCTCGGCCGACGGCCGCACGTTGGCCGTCGGCGGCACGCACGGCACCCTCCGATTGTGGGACACCGCCTCCCAGCAGCTCCTCGGTACGGACCTGCCCACGTCCGGCGACGAGATCCGCTCGGCCGCCTTCGGCCGGGATGACGGCACTCTGTACACCACCGGCCCGCACACCACGCTCCAGCGCTACACGGTCGACGCCGAACGGGCCGCCGCCGCGGTCTGTGAGCGTGCGGGAGGGAGTCTGAGCGAGGCGCGTTGGCGGACGTACGTGCCGGACACGCCGTACCGGGAGGTCTGCTGAGGTCAGCGTGGTCGTCCAGGGATTTTCCAGAGGTGATGGCGAGGGTGGCTGGAAAATGTCGGGCCCGGTCAGGATCGGGCGGTGGCCGTCCGGCCCACCCGAAATCCCCCTCCCTTTAGGGCTCTCTCATCTCATGCGCAAAAGCTCTCTGTTCCCCTCTCTCGTCCTGCTCGGCTCGCTCTCCCTGACGGCGGCCTGCTCGTCCGGGGTGCCCGCGTCCCCCGGCTCGGAGCCCGGGGACGGACCCGCCGGCTCTTCGCCGGCCAACGGTGGTCACACCGTCGATCCAGCGCGGATCAGGGGCTTGGAGATCGTCACCGACAGCAGCGAGCACGGCGCCTGCCGGTATGCCGCGAGCTATCCGGCGGTTCCGGGCGCGGAGCGGATGACCTCCGCGATGCAGAAGGACGTCGAGCAGCGTGTGGACACCTTCCGGACGGGATCGTGCGAGGGCGATGCCGCGGCCGAGGGGAGCGCGGAGCTGAACATCAGCTACGAGTTCCTGGCCGCCTCGGGCGATGTCCTGGGGGTCCGCCTGACCACACGCGACGGCTCGGCCGCCGGGAGCGGGCTGTCCAACAGCACCTACTGGTACGACGGCGAGGACCAGGCGGCACGCACCGCCCTCGACCTCGTCGACGAGGCGTCCCAGGACGACTTCGTCTCCGCCCTCAAGGAGAAACTCAAGAGCCGGGAGGGCGTGGACGCCGCCTCCCTCGACGGAATCCTCGACGATCCCGCGAACCGCACCGCCGTCGTGGACGACATGGTCTTCACCGCCGACGGCGGCCTCACGGCGACCTTCGACCGGGGCGAGGTAGGCGTCCCCGCGGCGGACCAGTACGTCGTCACCTTCCCGAAGACGGCCGTCGCCCCGTGGCTGTCCGACTTCGGCAAGCGCGTCCAGCGGCAGACCGGACGTCCGAGCGGTGGACTCGATCTCGGCGCGACCCACGAACCCGAGCCGTCCGTCCCCGTGGAGACGGCGTCCGAGGACGACACCACGGACTGCGCTCAGGTGACGTGCATCGCGCTGACCTTCGACGACGGGCCCGCGGCCCCGGAGACGGCGACTCTGCTGACGTACCTCGCCCGGTACAAGGCGCGCGCGACCTTCTTCACCGTCGGCCAGAACGTCGCCGCCCACCCCGAGCTGGTGCGCGCGGAGTCGGACGCCGGACACGAGATCGGCAACCACTCCTGGAACCACCCTGACCTCACCGGCCTCACCCCGGACGAGGTCCGCTCCCAGCTGGAGCGCACCAGCACGGCCATCGAGGCGGCCACCGGCAAGGCGCCGACCCTCTTCCGGCCCCCGTACGGCGCGGTGAACGACACCGTGAAGGCGGCCACCACGCTCTCCCCCGTCCTGTGGGACGTCGACACCGAGGACTGGAAGCACCGCGACGCGGCCAAGGTCGCCCGGACCGTCATCGACAAGGCCAAGCCCAACGACGTCGTCCTGATGCACGACATCCACCCGACCTCGGTCGCCGCCGTCCCCGAGATCCTGCGGACCCTGACCGAGCGCGGCTTCCACTTCGTGACGGTCAGCCGTCTGCGCGCGGCGCTGTGACACCGCCTCCCGCTTCCCGGCCGAACCATCGGTCGCCCACACGAGCACTTCCAGGAGAGAACCATGCGTAAGCCCAGGCTTTCCGGTCCGGCGATGGCCTCGGCCGCCTTGCTGTGCACGACAGCGGTGCCGACCCTGGCGGCGGAACCCGTCGCCACGGCGTCCTGCCCGGCGCAGGGCCACATCACCTACACGTTGGTGAAGGCCGCGAGCCCCACCGCCGACCAGGCCGATTCGTACGCCCGCATCACCACGGCGATGAACCAGGCCCTGTCCTTGTACAACTGCCACACGAACATCACCAAGTCGCTGCGGGTGAGTTACGTGCCCAGCGTGCCCACCGCTGAGGGCGGCTACGACGGCGAGATCAACTTCGGCGCGAAGTCCTCCATGCAGAAGGTGACCGCGATGCACGAGACGGCTCACACCCTCGGCGTCGGCACCTACCGGACGTGGCCCAACCGCATGGTGAACGGGGTGTGGAACGGTCCCGCGGCCACGGCCGTGGTCCGGCAGGTGACCGGCGATCCGGCCGCCACCGTCCACGGCGACGCGTGGCACTTCTGGCCGGGAGGACTCAACTACGAGTCCGAGGGCCGGACGGAGACCGACCTGATCAACCACATCACACTGGTCGTCGCACTCCGCAAGGACATGGGAATCACCTCGTGACCCCACCCCGTGGAAGGGGCTCGCGGTCGACCTCGTGACCCGCTCACCGACCGTGTCCCCGCCGAGAGCCGCCATCGGTACGGGATCGAGGCCGACACGGCGACGGGGCTGCCTCTGATCCGCCACGACGTCGGCCCGCCCTGCGCAGATCATGGCTGAACACACCGCATCACGTACGTCGGCGCCGTCAGCCGGCCTCGGCGGTGCAGGGCGTATACGCCGGTCGGGGGAGGGCCGAGGTCCACCGAAAGGCCGGTGGTGTCACAGACCGTCACGGACGGGCAGGTGAAGTGTCCGGGCCAGGGCCTGGACGTTCTCGTCCACCCGGTGCAGGTGCCGCCGGACGCGTCGCATCGGGTCGATGTCTTCGGGACGCGCCCCGCTCCCGGCCTGTTCGGGCCGGGTGGGATCGCCGGGACCGCGCACGAATGGGGTGCCGTCCTCGTCGCCTCGGGCCACATGGCTGATCAGGGTCGCGAGGTTGCGGTCGATGCGCCGGGTCTCCCTCACGAGGTGCGGATCGGCACCACCGTCGAGTCCTGCGGGCATCGGTCCGACGGTGGCAGCCAGGCTGCGGGCGTGGAAGGCCGCTGTCTCCACAAGTCCCAGCACGGCGAGCGCCCTGCGCCGCCGGGACCTCAGCAGGCTGACCTGCGTGGTCTGTGGCTGCGCCGACACACGCAGGCTGTCCAGAGCCTCGTCCAGCGCACGAGCGGAACCCAGCGGGTCTCCGCCGGATTCACCGCGCAACTGGGCCAGCGACTGGGAGAGCACCGCGCGCAGCCGCTCCAGCGCGTCGCACAGCAACTGGTCCGTACGGTCCTGGGTACGCACCGGCATGACCAGCAGGGCGGCGACCAGTCCGCACGCGATGCCGAGCGCGGTCTCCTCGATCCGCACCACCAGCACGCCCGGGGTGAGGGCGTGGAGCAGCGTGTACAGCATGCCGATCATGGTGGTGACGAAGAACGACATCAGCGCGTAGGACGCCGTGATCGCGTAGAACATCCCGAACACGCTCAGGCACGCGAGGCTGAAGGCGAGCCAGGGCGTGCCACTCGTCAGGGCGGCGAGACCGAGCCCGACGACGACACCTGCCACCGTGCCGATCAGGCGCCGGTATCCCCTGACCAGGATCTCGCCGGTGGAGGCCGTGCTGATGAACACCATCCAGCACGTGAACACCGCCCAGTACCAGCGTTGCGGCGACAGCAGTTCCCCGCCGACGATGGCCAGCGCCGAGCCGGTCGCGACCTGGAACGCGGTCCTGGTGGTGGGACGGATTCGAGGGCTCCGCGGCTTCGGCGGGGTGCTCTCGGCCCGGCTGGAGTCCTCCGGGGTCCCGCGGATCTCCGGGGTCTGTGCGTCGGGGGCCACGTGGAGGCCGAGGAGGGCGCAGGTGAGATCCCCGACAGCACGGAAGACGTCCCGCATCGCGGGGGAGGCGTCGGGCAGACGCTCGCCGGCACGGTAGCCGAGCAGTCGGTTGCGCACCTCGTCGTGATCGGGGCCCGTCGGCCGCGGGGAACCGAGGCCGGTTCCGGCGCGCAGAGCGCGCAGTTCCGCGAGCAGTGAGCGCAGGGCCGCCGTGTCGCGGGCGTCCACAGCGGGTCCGGCGGGGCGGGGCGGGGCCAAGTGCCGACTCAGGGTGTCGATGTCGGCGCCGGGCCGCAGAACGCGCAGGACGAGGACGGCCAGCCGTTCCACGGCCGTCTCCGCCTCCACGACGCGGCGTTGGATCGCGGAGGCGGAGCGCTCGTCGAGCGTTCCGGTCCCGAGCTGGGCGTGGATCATCAACGCGCTCGTGTGCATGCGGGCCGCGTGTCGGCGCAGGCTGTCGGCCGCCCGCTCCGCGGACGTCGTCCCCGGTACCGCCTCCACCACGCCGATCAGCGCGTCGAGCAGTTGGGCCAGGCGTAGTTCGAAGGCCCGCCGGAGCCGTCGCAGCGTCCTTTCGGGCGGCGAGCGCAGGATCGTGAACCGCACGAGTGCCGAGCAGGCGAAGGCCACCAGCACCGCCAGGGACAGCTGCGGCAGCTGATCCACGCGTGTCTCGACGAACTGGGTCACGAAGAAGAGCTCGAAGGCGAAGACGCCCAGCGTGGTCGCGCGCCGGCCCAGCCGCCGGATGTAGATGGCGGCGAAGATCAGCAGGACGAACACCACGTCCGCGACGACCCGGTACGGTGCCAGCGCGCTGCCGGCCGCGATCACCGCCAGGGCGACCGGCCCTCCCGTCGCGAGGGTCAGTGCCTGGTCGCGCGGGTGGGGTTCGGTGACCGCGACCGTGCTGACCATCGCGGTGAGGGCACCCGTCACGAGAATCGGCACCGAGGCATCCGAGGCCGTGAGAACGCCGAGCGTCAGCAGCACCGCGCAGACCGCGCTGAGCCCGGACAGCAACCGGGTGAGCCCGGGATCGGATGCCAGGAACCGCTCCCGGGCGTCCGTCGACCACGTTCGTGCGCGCTTCATGTGCCGACTGCCTTCCTGGCCGGACCTGTGTCCAGTGTGCTTACGCGGCCGGCTTGTCGAGTGAGGCCAGGAAGTCGTCGACGGCGAGCACGTTGTGGGACACCATCGTCAGGCCGCGCATCATCGCCTGGTAGGTGACCAGGCCGCCTGGGGCCGCCACCGCGTCAGTGAACGCGGTGACGTGATAGCCGCGCTCCATCGCGGTGCGGGCGGTCGACTCCACGGCCATGATCCCGGAGACCCCGGCGATCGCCAGGTAGTCGACGTTGCGCTGCCGCAGCTGGAATTCGAGGTCGGTGTGGTGGAAGACGTCGAGGCCCTTGTGGGGGGCGAGGACCACGTCGCCGGGCCGGGGAGCGAGTTCCTCGTGGAACTCGGTGTTCCAAGTGCCGGCCGTGAACATCCGCTTGTCGAACATCTGGCGGTGAATCCCGGAGACGTGCCGCCACGTCGTGTAGTCCTCGTCGGTGAACGAGGTCGTCGAGTAGAAGACGGGGATGTCCTGGTGTCGCCGCACTCCGGCGATGAGCCTCTTGAGGCTGTCGATCGTGCCGAGGCGCTCGTACTCCGGGGCGTAGATGGGGTACGCCTTGCCGTCCTTCGAGAAGTTCTCGTTGACGAGGTCGACGAGCAGCAGTCCCACTCGACCGCTTTCGTAGTCGCTGACCATGGCTGTCCTCCGGTGGAGAGATGTGAACGGTGACGGTTCCGCAGCCGCGAGACCATCCATTACAGTCATTGACTGTAATGCAAATGTCCGTCGAGTGCGAACGCCCCCCGGAGGAAGGACTCCCGTTCCCGTGAACCAGCCCAGAGAAACCGCACCGAGGCGGCTGACCCGGCTGCTCTCAGCCGTCGTCTCCGCCCTCGCGACCACGGGTGACGCGGCACCGGAGGACCCAGGACAGGTGACCTTCGACAGCCCCCACCCGGACGGAGCACCGACGCGACGGACCAGGAAATCGGAATCCCCTCACCCTCCCACCCGGGCCGAGGCGAGCGCGGGGGACGCGAAAGAACGGCAGGATAGGAGGCCCGGCTTCGATGAACCGTTGCGAAAGGACCTGGAATGACGAGTGCGGACACCGGCCGGACGAACGGGCACAAGGGCAGGCACGGTGACCGCCCCGCCACGGAGCCGCCCGTGCCGTCCGCGGGGCGCCCCAGAGATCCGGCCATCGAGGAAGCCATAATCGAGGCGACGCGCAAGCGGCTGGCCACCGACGGCTACTCCTCGATGACGATCGGGGACATCGTGACGGACGCCGGAGTCACCCGGCCCACCCTGTACCGGCGCTGGGCGAACAAGTACGACCTCGTCATCGACGCCCTCCGCTACGGCCTGGCCAGGCAGCGTGAGGCGTATCCACCACTGAACCTGGAGCAGCTGGCGCCACGAGACGCGTTCGTCGAGGCGGTGCGGCGCCTCGATCCGCGCTACCGCAACGAGCGCGCCATGGCGCTGCACGGCAACTTCATGGCCGAGACCGAACGGGTCCCCGGCCTGCTGGAGCAGCTGCGCGAACACGGCGTGCAGCCTCGGTGCGAGGAACTCCTGCTGACCCTCGTCCATCTCCAGCAGCGCGGAGCCGTGCGGCAGACGGTGGATCTCGACATGACCGTGAACCTGTGCTTCGGAAGTTACTTCGCCGACTACCTCCGCACCGGCCGGGAAGTGCCCGCGGACTTCGCCGAGCGGGTGGCCGACACCCTCTGGCCGGCCATCGCCGCACACCCGGAAGCGTGAGCTGACGCTCCCGGGCGGCAGGAGCCCGGGAGCCCTGCACACCCTCGTGCGACCATTTCAATACAGACATTGACTGTAATAAAATGATGAGGCATGGTCACCAGGACAAGACGTCACCGGCAACGCGAGAGGACACGGCGACCATGACCGAGGACAACCGGCACGCGCTGATCGAGCGCAGCGTCCCCTTCCTGGACGAGGTCAAGAACCGCACGGCGGGAAGGGAACTTGAGGCATGGCTCAACACCGCCTATGGACCTCGCAGCATGCTGTACCAGGACCTGGCCCGGCTGATCACGATCGGTGTGCTGGACGAGGGCTGGGCCGCCGACGTAGAGGTCGACGGCCCCCGCTACCGGCGCAGCCGCATCGCCGAACCGACCGCGCAGACGCACTACTTCAGCATCACAGCCGTGTACATGGACAGCGTCGAACGTTACCGCGGCCAGTACCACGCACACCCGTACGGCGAACTGAACCTTGTGGTCCCCATAGCCCCCGGAGCCGTATTGAGGGGACCCAACGGCTGGCAGGGGCCGGGGTGGACCGCACCCGCGCCGGGCAGCCATCACTATCCCGAGGTGCGCGGCGGAGCACTCATCGCCCTGTTCTACCTGCCGGCGGGACGCATCTCGTACGACATCACGGGCCCGAGGCAGGGCATGCTCGCGGCGTAGGAAGCCGGGCGCCCGAAGCAGTGGCCCGCCGCTCACCGGATGACGCGCCCCCGTAACCGGTCAGCCCCGCCCGATCGCCGACCGAAGAAGTCGGCCCCGGATCGACTTCGGGGGCGACCTGTCCGGCGGGGTTGTCCGGCGGCGAAGTACGTCTCGCACACGCGGAGTTCGACAGTGTCCCGCCGCGTGGCGCAGACGATCGCGCACCGGCGGGACGGCGGCACACACCGGACGGCAGCGAAGCCGGCATGACGGACCGCCGGCTGCACCGAGACGGGGGACACGGCCCGAAGTCCGACCCGTCGATACGGCTACGACCTGCCGCCCTCCTCGGCGCGCACCCGCTTCCGGCGATCTTCCGTCGCCGTCTCGGTCGAAGCGCGCGTACAAGGACCGGAACCAAGGAGAGAGCATGGGGAATCACTGCCGCCATCCGACGGCCGCGCGAGCGATATCACTGTCCGTGGCGCTGCTGAGCGACCAGGACGACGTGCCGACCAGTCCGGCGGGGATCACGTTCAGACGGGTCGACAAGGCGTTCGACCTCCTCCCGGACGACGATCTCCTCCTGCTTCACGGCGCCGGCATGGCGCGGGAGTTGAAGCGTCTCGTCGGGGAGGCTGAGGCTTCGCTGCCACCCGTGGTGATGATCGCGCCCCGGCTCGACTGGGACGACATCACCCTCGCCCTCGAACTCGGGGCTGTGAGCTACCTGCTGGAAGTCCGGTGCCCCTGGCTGCTGGGGACCGCGCTCGCGTGCGCCCGTCACGGCGTCAGCCTCTACGCTTCGGCGATCGCCGCGGAGCAGGGCAGGCTGGCGTCCGTGGCCCGGGAGCGGCCGGCAGGGACGCACCGCGCACCGGCACCGGGCCCGTTGTCGCGGCTCTCCCCCAGGGAACGGCAGGTGATGGTCCTCGTAGCCGCCGGCCATGGAGTCCGGGAGGTGGCCAGGAAGCTGTTCCTGACCGAGAAGAGCGTGCGGAACTATCTGGACCGCATCTACCGCAAACTCGGTGTCCGGAGCCGGACTGCGGCGATCCTGTGCTGGCTCGGGCATCTGGACCTGCCACCCGCCGACCGGCGGTGACAGTGGTGCGCCCGGGGGTCCGGCAGGACCCCCGGGCCGGACATCAGGTGATGTTCCAGGTGGTGCTGTTGGGTGCGGTGTACGACCTCGTGGCCAGCGTGGACCGCGGACCGCAGTTGTTGCTGTGCCACTCGAAGCGGACGGTGTCACCGGTGTTCACGTGGAAGCCGCCGGTCTGGAAACTGCCGCCCGCGGTGAAGGAGAAGGCGGGGCTGATGCGGCCCCCGCCGGATGATTCCGCCGAGATGTAGACGCAGTTCGCCCCCCTCGGAATGGCCGAAGTGCTGACGTTGATCTGGGTGATGGTCGCGGCAGAGGCAGGCGAGGTCGCCAGCATCACGGCGGATGCTCCCGCCGCCAGAGCGACCGGGACGACACGGCGTGCGCGTACAAGCATGTTCATGATTCCTTTGAGGAGAGTGGAGGTTCTTACCGGCAGGAGGCAGGGTCGCCGTCGGTCCAGCCCGCGTTGGCACAGATGAGCACCCGCGGAGTCCGGACCGAGACCAGGACGCCGGAGAACCCCCCTACGGGGTCAGGCCCGGCATAGGTCAGGCGGTAGGCGACACCGGCGCCGATCCGGGCGCCCTGGCACGCCCTGTCGGTGTACGGGTCGACGGAGACGACGTCCTGCTCCCGCACGATCCAGCGGGTCCGGATGTTGTTGGTGCCGTCGATGGGCGAGCAGAGCGAACCGGTGCCCTGAAGAGTGACCCGGACGCTGTTGGTTCCTCTGGGCAGGCCGACCCCGCCCTGAACCAGGAGGGGGGTGCCTCCGTCGGGCAGTGCGGCGAAGGCGGTTCCGCTGGAGACCATGAGTGTGCCGAGGCCGGCGACACCTGCCAGAAGCAGCGGCAGACGGCGCTTCAGAGATGACACAGATGAGTCCTCTTATTTCGTGCGTGTGGGGGTTTGCGTTGCGGAGTCCAGGATTCCTTCAACGGTCGCGCCCGAAAAAGAGGCAAGTGCCCTCACTCCACAGGCCGTTGACCGGGAGGGGCTTCGATACGGCGTCCGAGGACGAACAGGTGATGGCAAACAAGGCAGGCGGTCGTCGCCAAGCACCGGCAGAGGTACCGAAGGCGTCCGCTTCGGCGCCGTCCCGATTGGCCGACCGGCCGGCGTGCAGCGCGAGACGGAGAGTCTCCTACCGGGACGGGACGGGGGCCCAGGACCAACTGGTGAACGGGCATGGCGCGATCGAGTTCGTCGGCTGGTTACCGCGGTGTGTCCGCGAAACGCGCGGCGGAGACGGCGGTGAGCCCGACCCCCTCCCGCTTCTCGTACCGCCGAGCGCGGTGGGCTGTTCGTGAGTGACGCCGGTGGCAGGTGGCCGCCCGCTCCGCCCGACCGCACGGGCTGCGGTGCGGAGTCCTTCGAGGGCCGGCCCTCGCGTGCTCGAACCGCGCGGTCCTCACGAGATTCGGCTGCCGGGTGGGGCGTGGTTCGTGCCGCGCCCCACCCGCGTCCGGGTCAGGGCTTGATGAGGACTTTGAGGGTCTTGCGGTCGGCCATGTCCTGGTAGCCGGCCGGGACGCCGTCGAGGCCGGTGGTGACGTCGAAGACCCTGCCGGGCTCGATGGTGCCGTCGAGGATGTCGGGCATCAGTTCCTCGATGTAGGCGCGGACCGGGGCCGGTCCGCCGGCGAGGCGAAGGTTGTGGCGGAAGAGGCTGCCGAAGCCGATCGGCGCCTCCTCGTACTGCGGGACGCCGACCCGGCTGATGACACCGCCCGGGCGGACGATCCCGGTGGCCTGTCGGTAGGCGGGCATGTTGCCGACGCACTCCAGGACGACGTGCGTGCCGTGTCCGCCGGTCAGCTCCCGCACCTGGGCGATGCCTTCTTCGCCACGTGCGGAGACGACGTCGGTGGCGCCGAACTCGCGGCCGAGGTCGGTACGGGCCTGATGACGCCCCATGAGGATGATCTGCTCGGCTCCGAGCCGCTTGGCCGACAGCACGGCCAGCAGGCCGACGGCGCCGTCGCCGATCACGGTGACGCGTGTGCGTTCGTTGACACCGCCCGCCACGGCGGCGTGGTGGCCGGTGCCGAGGACGTCCGAGAGGGTCAGCAGCGACGGGACGAGGGCGGAGTCCGGCGCGACGGGGAGCTTGACGAGGGTGCCGTCGGCGAGGGGGACACGGACCGCTTCGGCCTGGCCGCCCTCCTCTGCCTCGCCGTCCCAGAAGTTGGCCTGCGGGTGGGAGCAGGAGGTGTGCAGTCCCTCACGGCAGAACTCGCAGGTGTTGTCGGAGATGGCGAACGGGGCGACGACCAGGTCGCCGCGCTGGACGGTGGTCACCTCCGAGCCTGTGTCCTCGACGACGCCGATGAACTCGTGGCCCATCCGGGCGGGGCCGTCCTCGGCCTTGTGCGAGGCGTAGGGCCACAGGTCGCTGCCGCAGACGCAGGACGCGGTGATCCTCACCAGCGCGTCGGTGGGCAGCTTGATGACGGAGTCCGGGACGTTCTCGACGCGGACATCGCCGGAGCCGTACAGGAGTGTTGCGCGCATGAGTGATGTTCCTTTTCCTGCTGCTGTGTGCTGAAGGTGGTGTGGATCAGTTGCCGGTCGAGAGCAGGACCTTGCCGATGGTCCTGCGGTCTTCCAGCAGACGGTGCGCCTCGGCGGCGTCGGCCAGGGGAAATACGCGGGAGACGTGCGGCTTCAGCCAGCCGTTCTTGATGCCCTCGATCACCGCGTCGGCGCGGGTCAGCATCTCTTCCCGAGTTTGCATGAAGTGCCACAGGTCGCCGCCGGAAAGCGTCAGGGAGCGTCTCATCAGCATGTTGGGGGAGATCGGATCGGCGGGGCCGCCGGCCGCGCCGAAGACCACGATGTGCCCGCGCAGGGCAGCCGCACGAAGGTTCCCCGCGAAGGTGCTCGCCGCGACGCCGTCGACGATGAGATCGGCGCCGTGCCCGTCCGTGAGACGCAGGGTCTCTTCGGCGAAGTCCTGTTCGGTGTAGAGAATGACGTCGTGGGCGCCGGCCCGGCGTACCGTTTCCGCCTTCTCCTCGGTGGAAACCGTCCCGATGACTCGCGCGCCCAGGTGGCGGGCCCACTGCACGAGGAGCAGCCCCACCCCGCCCGCGGCGGCGTGGACGAGGACCACGTCCCCTTCTGACGGCTTGCGGTACTCGTGGATCAGGTAGTGGGCGGTCATACCCTGAAGCGGGAACGCGGCCCCCTCCTCGAAGGACATGCCGTCAGGCAGAGGGATCAGGCTGTCGGCCGGAACGACGGCGGCTTCGGCGTAAGCACCCTGCTGCTGGGCGTAGGCGACGCGGTCGCCCGGCCGCACGTCGCTCACGCCGGGTCCGACCGCCTCCACCGTGCCGGCGCCCTCCAGGCCCGGTGTGAAGGGCAGCGGCATGGGGCGCAGGCCGCGGCGCATGTACGTGTCCACGAAATTGACCCCTGCCGCGGCAAGCCGCACCAGGACTTCGCCGTGGCCGGGAGCCTTGAGGCGGACCTCTTCCAAGGCGAGAACCTCCGGCCCGTCATGGGTCCTGACGACTGTCGCGCGGACGTTCGTCGTCTGGAGAAAGTCAGTCATCGTCCTTGTCCCACCTGATTTCGTCCCGAGTAAGAGGTATTCATCGGTCTACTAATCTTTATGGCTTTTCTGGATTTCCGCTGTTCGGCTCTGGAGAAGCGCGAGGGCGGTGGTGGGGATCAGGGTGAGGGCGGCGATGCCGGTGCCGACCACGGTCGGGCCGGTGACACCGGTGCTTTCCAGGGTGAGGCCGGCGATCCAGGAGCCGATGGCGGTGCCGAGGTTGAACGCCGAGACGGTCAGGGCGGAGGCCAGGACGGGTGCCTGGCCGGCGTAGCGGACGGCCAGGGCCATCAGGACCGGGTTGGCGCCGAGGCCGAAGAAGCCCAGCAGGGTGACCAGGACGATGACGGCGGGGGCGGAGCCGGCCAGCAGGGCGATCGCCAGCAGCAGGAGGGTCGCACCCACAGCGGCGACGATGGTCACCGTGTGAGGGCGGCGATCCCCCAGACGGCCTCCGACGAGTGAGCCGGCGAGGGCGCCGAGGCCGAAGCCCGCCAGGACCAGCGGCACGATCCCGGACGGGATGCCCGACCGATCGGTCAGCAGCGGCGCGATGTAGGAGTACGCCGCCAGCACACCGCCGGTCGTACTGGCGCAGGCCGCCAGTACCAGCCACAGGCGCCCGGAGCGCAGAGCGGTCAGTTCCGAGCGGATCGACACCGTCTCCTGGCTTTCGCCGTCGTGGGGGACGGTGCGGGCGATGAGCGCGATGGATGCCGTGGCCAGGGCGGCGAGGGCCCAGAACGGTCCGCGCCAGCTCATGAGCTGTCCGGCGAAGGCGCCCAGCGGCACGCCGACGACGTTGGCGAGCATGGCGCCCGCGCCGACCAGGCCGAGGGCGCGGGAACTGGCGGCGGGGCCCGCCGCGCGTGCGGCGGCCACGTTGGCCACCGCCCAGAAGGCACCGGTGGCGATCGCGGTCAGGAACCTTGCCGCGAGGACCAGGGTGAAGTTCGAGCTGAGAGCGACGATCATGTGCCCGACGGCGAAGACGCCCAGGGCGAGCATCAGGGTCAGCCGCTTGGGCAGCCGCAGGGTGAGCATGGCCATCAGCGGCGCTCCGACGATCATCCCGACCGCGAAGACGGTGATCATCAGCCCGCTCTGGGCGATGCTGACCCGCAGGTCGCCCGCGATCTCGGGGAGCAGGCCGGCCACGACGAACTCGGTGGTGCCCATCAGGAACGTGCCCAGCGCGAGCACATGGACGACGAGCGGAAGCCGGGCCGGAGCCGACCGCGCCCCGCCGGTCTGCACGTTGTCGCGGGCCTGGAGGGTTCCTCCTCGCGTACTCAAGGTTCATCTCCGTGAGGGTTGTGATCGGTGTACGTCTCCCAGAGAACCGGCCGCCCCGAGTTGGAGGAAGGTCGCGTTTATAGGGGGTACAAACTCGACCTCCCTCTCCGCGCACCGGTGGCTACGGTGGAACGCATGGACGACCGAAGTGACCACCGCACCGAGATCCGGGACTTTCTCGCCAGCCGCCGCGCGAAGATCACCCCGGAGCAGGCAGGGCTGCCCACCAGTGCCCGGCGCCGGGTCCCGGGGCTGCGGCGCGAAGAGGTCGCCGTACTCGCCGGTGTGAGCACCGAGTGGTACACCCGCCTGGAGAAGGGCCACATCAGCGGTGTCTCCGAGGATGTCCTCGCCGCGGTCGCCCAGGCCCTGCAACTGGACGAGGACGAGCGCACCTACCTGTTCGACCTGGCCCGCGCAGCCCGTCCCGCCCGCCGCACCCCGTCCCGCCGCCGCGACGTCGACGTCCCGCCCCGTATCCGGTGGCTGCTCGACTCGATCACGATGTCCGCCGCGTTCGTGCGCGACGGCCGCCTGGACGTCATCGCCCACAACGCGCTCGGCCGGGCCCTGCACGCGCCCATGTTCACCAGCCCCACCACCGACGGACGCGGCCGTCCCAACTTCGCCCGCTACCACTTCCTCGACCCCGGCTCACAGGACTTCTTCGTCGACTGGGAGGCCGGCGCCGCCGCCACCGTCGCCCTGCTGCGTGCCGAGGCCGGACGCGAACCGCACGATCGCGCCCTGCGCGAACTGATCGGCGAGCTGTCCACCCTCAGCGCCGACTTCCGCACCATGTGGGCCGCGCACGACGTCCGCATCCGCCACGACGGCACCAAACGGCTGCAACACCCCGAGGTCGGCCTCCTGGAACTGACCTACCAGTCCGTACAACTGCCCATGTCACAGCGAGCCGTGCACGACCTGAGCCTCTACACCGCCGAACCCGGCAGCACCTCCGAAGACCACCTCAAACTCCTCGCCAGCCTGACAGCCACCCCCGCCCGAACGATCAGAGCCACCGACCGGCCGCGCTGAACGGTCTGTCCAAGGCGCCGCGGGGTTCCACCGCCTCGCGGCCAGACCGCCGAAGGCTCCGAGATGCCCGGATCTCACGGACCGCGGGGTCGCCGAGTTCACGTCGGCGGCCGATGGTCACCGTGAGCGGGCCGACGTGCTTGACGAGGTGGTCGTCGCCCAGGACCAGCCCACCGACGCGCTCACCGGGTGAGCCGGCGGCGTCCGGCACCAGGACCGTCACGCGGTGTCCCGTCCGGTGGCCGTGGACACCGGACAGATCGCGGTCGAGGGCGACGACGTACGCCCCCGCGCCAGGATCGATCGCGGTGCCGAGACCGAGGCTGCGGGCCGGAGCCGTCGGCGTCGAGACGGCGGAAGAGTCGCACGAGGTCCGCCACACCGTTGGGCGGGCCCCGGTCCACCGCGCTCGACGACCGGGGCACCACGGCGCGGGGACCGTCACAAGGGTCAGCTCATGTCGACCCAGAGGTTGTCGGCGCTGGTCGCGTTCGGCACGGTGAGGTCTCGGGTCGCAAGAACTCCGTTGGTGCAGTTGCCCGTGGTGAAGGTGATGAGCTTCACGTTCTTGCCCAGTTGGAGATCCTGATGGGCGTCCTTCCAGCCCGTGCCCTGGCCGAGCGTCCGACAGGTCGTGAAGGGTTCGTCGAACGGGTTGGTGGTGGTGCTGACGAAGACCGATCGGGCGTTGGTCTTGACCATGAGGTGGACGAGGCCGTGAGTGGCAGCCGACGCGGGCGCCACGGCCCCGCCGAGCGCGAGCCCGGCCACGGCCAGGACACTGAGGGCGGGCAGCGCGATACGGAGCTTGGGCATGGGCATTCTCCCGATGTGAGCAGTGTGGGTTCTCCGGCGCGGGAAACGGACATGACCTCGCTTCGCGTCATCCATGCGCGAGGCCGCAGAGCTGGGGCACAGATGCTGGCCGTTCAGGTCCGTCACGGCGGATGAGGCGAGCTTCGCACGGAGATCACCGAGAAAGAACATGTATTCCCCTCTTGAGGTCAATTGCCTCTCACCCGGATGACCCCAACGGGGCTGCGCCTCTCGCCTTTGTCCACGGTGGCCAGATGGGCTTCGTAGACAAACATGTGCTGGTCAGACTTGGTGCGAGGGGGTTCGACACATAGACCGCCCAGCGAGAGGGCACCAGGCATGAACAACGAACCGTGTGTACCCGACCGTCTCTGCGTCCTGGTGAGCCGGGGCCCGGACCGTACCCCCGCCGCGCTCGGCACGGCGCTGCGTTTCCTGGGCTTCGACGCTCACGCGGTGCACACGGCCGAGGAGACGCTCCGCGAGGTGCATGACCGGGACCCGGACGTCGTACTGCTGGACACGGACCTGCCCGACCTGAGTGGGGTCGAGGTCTGCCGGCGGCTCCGGGCGGCCGGGGTGGACACCCCGGTGATCTTCCTCAGCTCCCGCGGCTCCGCCGAGGACACGTGCCACGCGCTGGCGACGGGCGGAGACGACTACGTCACCGAGCCGTTCGATCCGAGCGTGGTGAGCGCGCGGATACGGGCGGTGCTCCGGCGTTCGCGCCGAGGAGAACCGGACGCCCACCGGCACGGGGTGGCCGGGGCCTGGTTGGACCCGCACTCCCGTGACGTGTCACTGAACGGCCCTGCCGTGGCGCTCGCGAGCGAGTTCGCGCTGCTGAAGCGCCTCATGCGCGACAGGGGATCGGCCGGCGGGTGACGCATGACACGAGGCCGCGGCCCCAGAAGCGCGAGCCGCTCCGGTCCTCACGCCGGTCGCCTGCGGCGCCGCGGAGCCTGCCCTGGGAGAACGCGTCAGGGGCGGTCCCCGCACACTCCGCGGTACGGAGCGTCGGGGGCGTACGTCCGCCACTGGTCCCTCGTCAGGTCCGCGTCCGCCGTGCGGGCGCAGATGCGGGCGAGCGCGTGGGCGGGGTCGATGTCGTAGCGCTGGAGGGGCACGTGGGCACCGGACGCGTAGAGGGTGGTGTTGTCGGGCGCGAAGGCGAGAGAGGTGATGGCCTCGCCGGGAGTGGGCAGAGGACCGCCGAGGGGTTGCCGGGTGGCGATGTCCCAGAGCTGGAGGGTGCCCGCGTCGCTGCCGACGGCGAGGGTCGTGCCGTCCGGGCTGAAGGCGAGGGCGTCGATCTGCTCGGAGTCGTCCCCGAGAGCGGTGGGGAACTCGTTGCGCAGCACTCCGGCGCGCTGCCGGGCGTCCCCGTCCCACAGGTAGACCCGGCCGCCCTGGTCTCCGACCGCCAGCCGGGAGCCGTCCGGGGCGAAGGCCGAGGCGGCCACTCCGACGGCCAGGGTGAGGTCGGGGGCGCCCACCGTGCCGGAGGGCAGGCGTACGGTGCGGGCGTCGCTGGCGAGCAGCCGCCCGTCGGGGCGCAGCGCCAGATGGGTGCCGTCGGCCGCTGGGAACACCGAGGTCCGTCGGCGGCGTCCGATATCCCATGCCTCGCTGCGGGGGTTGCCGACGCGGGGGGCGCGGACGGCGTAGAGGGTGTGGCCGCCGGGGCCGAGGGCCAGACCGGTCACGGCACCGGCCGGGGCCGGCGCCGTCAGGTCGAGGAAGGTCCGCACACGGTCATGGGCACGGTCCCATACGGTGACGCGCTGGGCTGCGGCGTCACGGCCCGGCACCGCGACCCCGTACGCCAGGGCGGAGCCGTCGGAGCTGAACGCCAGCAGAGGCATGGTCTCGGACGGGCCGGGCGGGGCGGCGGGGTCGAGGCCGACGGGGAGCGGCGGGGCCGGCAGCGTACGGGCGGAGCCGTCGTGGGTGTCGCGGAGTCGGACACGGTAGGCGGTGCCGGTGTGTTCAGCGGTCGCGAGAGTGCGGCCGTCAGGGCTGAGGAGGGCTGTGTCGAGGGGACGGGCCAGCCAGGCGGGGGTGGTGGCCGCGGTGAGGTCGAGGGTGTGCACCGTGCCGCCCTCGATGTAGCGCAGCCGGGGGGTGTGGGAGTCCCAGGCGAGACGGTCGTAGACGAACTGGTCGTTCAGCGAGTGCCGGAAGACCGGTGCGGAGGGCCGCGAGAGCCGCCACACCTTGATCTCGTTGGGGTCGAGCGTCGCGAGGAAGGCACCGTCCGCGCTGAGGGCGGCGTCCTGCGTGCCAGGGGCGGTGAGCCGGGCGATCTCGCGGCCGGTGACGACGTCCCAGACACGGACTCCGTCACCGCGAACCGCGGAGAACCGGCTGCCGCCGAACCCGAACTCCGCGTGGGTGTCGTCGCACGCTCCGGCCGCCTTCTGCCAGTCGCCGGGCAGGGCGCGGTGCCGGGCGACGTCGTAGATCTCCGGGGCCTGGCCGTTCGGGCAGACGGCGAGGGTCCGGCCGTCCGCGGCGAGTGCGGTGTCCGCCTGGGAGATTACCCGGATCGCGAACGGCTGACGGCCGTCGGTGACCGACCGCAGCCGTATCCAGCCGTTGCTGACGTCGTCCTGTACGAGGACCCCGCCGGCCACGGCGTCGACGGTGGTGGCTGCTGGCAGGACCGGGCCGGTCCACTTCCCGGTGGCGAGGTCCCACAGCCGGGTGCGGCCGTCGGCCGCCTGGACGACGAGCAGTCCGCCGTCCGGCGCGGCCGAGAGTACCTGTCCGTCCGGCAGCCGGCCGGACGCGGTGTGCGTGCCGTCGGCCACGTCCCAGGTGTGCCAGGTGCCGCCGTGGATGCTGAGGAGGGTACGGCCGGAGTCGGTCAGGAGGCGTGCGGTGTCGTCCCCTGGTGCCGGGTCGGTGAAGGTGTCCGTCTCAGGCTGGGTGAGAGAGCCGATCAGGGCCCGGCGGGTCTCGGGCAGCCGGGCGAGACGCCAGGCGGCGACGCCGAGGAGTTGGGCCGTGCGCGGGTCGGTGGTGCGCAGGGAGTCGGCGGCCTCGGCGATCCGCCGGGCCGCGTCGTCGGTGCGCCGCTTCTCGTTGTCGTGGTGCTGCTGCCAGGCCAGGAGACCGGCGGCCAGCGCCACCGCCAGCACCGCCGACAGAGTGGACAGGAGTATCCGCGCCCGGCGAGCGCCGCGCACGGCGGCCTGGTGTTCAGCCTCCCGGTGCGCTACGGCGGCGGCCAGGAAGGCCCGCTCGGTGGCGGTCAGCGCGAGGTCGTCGGCGTGGTGAGGGAACATCTCCTGGGCGCGCGCGAGGCGGGTACCCTGGTACAGGGTTCCGGGGTCACGGTCGTGCTCCAGCCAGACGCGGGCGTCCTCGGTCAGTGCGCGGTGGTGGCGCAGCCGTTCCCTGTCCTCCTCGATCCAGTCCCGCAGCCGGGGCCAGCAACTGATCAGCGCCTCGTGCGCCAGGTGGACGCCGTCCTCGTCGCCGGTGAGCAGACGGGCGCGGGTCAGAGTCTCCACCGCGACGCCCACGCCGGAGTCGGTCCACGCGTCGAGTTCGGCTCTCGGCAGGGGCCGCCGAGTGTCCGGGGTGCCCTGTCCGGGTTCCACCATGCGCAGCAGCAACTGCCGTGCGGCGCGCGCCTGTTCGGGGTTCAGTGCGCCGTACGCAGTCTCCGCGGTGGCGGCGATCGCGCCCCGTACCCCGCCGGTCGTCTCGTACGCGGCGAGGCTGAGCATGCGGCTGCGGCGCCGACGCCAGGTCTCCAGGAGGGCGTGGGAGAGCATCGGCAGGCCGCCGGGCTCGTCGAGGACCTCGTCGACGATCCGCGCGGTCAGTTCCCGTTCGACGATCAGTCCGGCCGCCTGTGCCGGTTTGACGACCACGTCCCGCAGTTCGTCGGCGGTCATCGGCCCGACCAGCAGTCCGGCGCCGCGAAGTGCCTCAGCCAGTTCCCGGTGCTCCGCGCACCGTCCGTAGAAGTCAGCGCGCAGCGCGATCAGGACCCGCAGCCGGCTGCCCGGATCACGTGCGGTCAGCAGCAGGTCGATGAACCGGTCCCGCTCCAGCCGGTCCCGGCACAGCGTGAACACCTCTTCGAACTGGTCCACCACCACCCAGCTCTCCGGCTCCCCCTCCCCCGGCGCGAGCAGATGCCCGTACGACGCGACGGGCCGCGCGCCCGGGGTCAGCACCCGCAGGACGGCGGGCTGTTCACGACGTGCGATCTCGGCCCGCAGCCGGGGCACGAGTCCGGCCCGCAGCAGGGACGACTTACCGCTCCCCGATGCCCCGAACACCACCGCGAAGCGCCGTTCGCACACCAGGGACCCGACGTCCTCGATCAGCCGGTCCCGCCCGAAGAAGACATCCCGGTCTCCCGGCTCGTACCGCGCGAGTCCCCGGTACGGCGGCGCCACGTCGGGTTCGTCCCGCGCCTGTCCGACGACCTCGGCCTCGGCCGCCTTCCACCGTGGCTCCCACTCCCCCGGCTCGCCCCCGCACGCCCGCACGTATCCCTGGAGGACATCGAGCGACGGCAGCTTCTTCCCCGCCGCCGCCTGCGCCAGCGCCGCCACCGAGAAGTGGGCCTGACTCGCCATCTGGCGGTAGGTGGGCCGGCCGGCCGCCTCCCGAAGCTCCCGTAGCTCCTGCGCGAGGCGCTGCACGGGGCCCGCGGCCGGGTCCAACGGTCTTTCCGGACGCCCCATGACCACCTGCTTCGCTGACTTGCGCGGAACGCGCACGGATTCGTCCAGACATCAGGACATCGGAGGAGCACCCTACGTTTCACACCGGCCCGTCGTCATTCGTTCCTCTCGTCATGTGGTCATGCCGACATCGGACGACGTACGCGACCGTGCCCGGGCGGGACCGGGGCACTTTTCGAGGGGGCGGCGAAGAAGCCCGGCAGATCTCCCGGTCGGCAGAGTGCGTGAAACCCCCGGTCGTCGGGGTCTCGGCACACGAAGCAGGCTCTCGACGGTCACCCTGGTGGAACACCGGGATCGTCGAGAGCCGCTTCCGTGTCAGGTCGTCCGGCTCAGCCGGAGGTGGTGTCGCCCGAGCTGACGCCGTGGTCTCGGACGTTGAGCCAGTTGAACGGGGTGAGGTGTTCGGTGCTGCCGTGGTAGGTGCTGGTGCTGTTGAACAGGGTGCGGTTGGCGGCCGGCTTCTCTCCGGGGCAGTGCTGCTCGATCTCCGCGTTGCTCAGGGTCCGGTAGTGGAGCAGGACGTATCCGCGGCTGGGGTC
>NZ_JBEXLS010000026.1:0-161215 GCF_040610055.1 Streptomyces sp. NPDC004539
CGCCACCCTCCGCCGCGCCGCCGCCAAGAACCACGACTACAGCGCCGCCACCGACGCCAACGTCCTCCTCCGCCGCCACCACACCGAGGCCCACCGCCCGTGATCCGACCCCAGCCCCACCAGATCACCGAGGCCCTCCCGACCTACGTGACCCCACCCCCACGACTCCCCCAACCCCCGGCCCCCACCCCCAAGTTCACCCTGTGGACCGTCCTCCTCACCACCACGAGCGTCCTCAGCCTCGCCGCAGCGGTCGTCCACACCCTCCCCCTGTAAGCACAGCAAAAACAGCAAGGCCGCCGAAGAACCCCTCGGCGGCCAACTGCCCTACCCAATACCTCAGTCGGAGATCAGACCGTCCCGCAACTGCGCCAACGTCCGCGTGAGCAGACGAGAGACGTGCATCTGCGAGATCCCGACCTCTTCCCCGATCTGCGACTGCGTCATGTTCGCGAAGAAGCGAAGCATGATGATCCGCCGCTCACGAGGCGGCAGCTTCGCGAGAAGCGGCTTCAGGGACTCCCGGTACTCGACGCCCTCAAGGGCCGTGTCCTCGTACCCGAGCCGATCCGCCAACGACCCTTCGCCGCCGTCGTCCTCGGGCGCCGGGGAGTCCAGCGAGGACGCCGTGTACGCGTTGCCGACGGCGAGCCCGTCGACGACGTCCTCCTCGGACACCCCGAGGACGGCGGCGAGTTCGGGAACCGTGGGCGAGCGGTCGAGCCGCTGGGAGAGTTCGTCGCTGGCCTTGGTGAGGGCGAGACGCAGCTCCTGGAGGCGCCGGGGCACCCGGACGGACCAGGACGTGTCGCGGAAGAACCGCTTGATCTCACCGACGACGGTCGGCATGGCGAACGTTGGGAACTCGACCCCGCGCTCGCAGTCGAAGCGGTCGATCGCCTTGATCAGCCCGATCGTGCCGACCTGGACGATGTCCTCCATCGGCTCGTTGCGCGAGCGGAAGCGCGCCGCCGCGTACCGCACGAGCGGGAGGTTGAGCTCGATGAGCGTGTCCCGGACGTACGGACGCTCGGGGCTGTCCTCGTCGAGTGCGGCGAGCCGCAGGAACAGGGAGCGGGACAGGGTGCGGGTGTCGATGGCCTCCGTGGGGGCGGGAAGCGCCGGTGACGGCCCGGTGTTGAGCGCTGCCGGGACGTCGGCCGTGACGTCGTCGAGCGGGTCCGGCTCGGCGGGCACGACAGGCGCGGACTCGCTCTTCGTGAGCGTGAGCACCTTCGAGCTGCCCTGGTCTACGGACATGCCACCCCCTTTGGGTCGCGGGACGGTCGCGGCGGACGCTCCGGACGGAACGCCAGCCTTCACCTGAATACCGGAGCCTGAGCCCCGGCAAACGCGCTTCCGGCAGAATGTCACATGTCGGCAACACGCTGTAGTGACATGTCGACATGTGACTAACGAAACAGCCCTGCACAGAAGGGGTATGACGAGGTCTCAGCCCGAAACGGCCCCAAAAGAGCCGTTGAGCCGATTCGCCCGCGCCGGTGACGTATCGATCCTGCTTACGATTCCCGCCGGACCCGGCGAAAAAACACCACTGGCCTACGCCGCCGGCCTACGCCTCGATGCGGTTCGCGGAGCGCAGCCGCTGGAACGAACGCGCCAGCAGCCGCGACACGTGCATCTGCGAGACCCCCAGCTCCGCGCTGATCTGCGACTGGGTCAGGTTGCTGTAGTACCGCAGCAGCAAGATGCGCTGCTCGCGCTCCGGCAGCTGCACAAGCAGGTGGCGGACCAGGTCGCGGTGCTCGACGCCGTCCAGCGCGGGGTCCTCGTACCCGATCCTGTCCAGCAGCCCCGGCAGCCCGTCGCCCTCCTGGGCGGCCTCCAGGGACGTCGCGTGGTACGAGCGGCCCGCCTCGATGCAGGACAGCACCTCGTCCTCGCCGATCCGCAGCCGCTCGGCGATCTCGGCGGTCGTGGGGGTCCGGCCGAACGCCGTCGTCAGATCCTCCGTCGCGCCGTTGACCTGCACCCACAGCTCGTGCAGCCGGCGCGGGACGTGGACCGTGCGGACGTTGTCGCGGAAGTAGCGCTTGATCTCGCCGACGACGGTCGGCATCGCGAACGTCGGGAACTGGACGCCCCGGTCGGGGTCGAAGCGGTCGATCGCGTTGATCAGACCGATCGTCCCGACCTGGACGACGTCCTCCATCGGTTCGTTGCGGGAGCGAAACCGCGCGGCGGCGTAGCGCACGAGCGGGAGGTTCGCCTCGATGAGCGCCGTACGCACCCGGCGGTGCTCCGGCGTACCCGGCATGAGGCCCTTGAGCTGACCGAAGAGGACGGTCGTCAGGGCCCGGGTGTCCGCGCCCCGGCGCTGCCTCTCCGAGAGCTCCGGAACCGTTTCCTCAACCTGTTGGGGTGGCGCAGTACTGGCCGACACGGTCAACGCCACCTCTTCATCCGTCGTTCATCCGTCAAAAGCGGTCATAGCATCACAAGACATCACCACTGTGTGCAAGCACCGCATTACGCCGTGTTGAGGGATGATCAGGGAGAGTTGGCGTTCAGAACGCGTAGTCCGCCACGATCCAGGTCGCGAACTCACGCCACAGCGCCGCCGCCGCTTGGTGCTCGGGGTGCTCGACGTACCGCTTCAGCGCCTCCGCGTCCTCGAACGCCGAGTTGATCGCGAAGTCGTACGCGATGGGCCGGTCGGAGACGTTCCAGCCCTGCTCCCAGAACTTCACGTCGTCGATCCGGCCGGCGAGCGCGGCGAACGCGGCCTCCCCGGCCTCGACCCGGGCGTCGTCCGGCTTGACGCCTTCGTTGAGCTTGAAGAGGACCAGGTGGCGGAACATCGGGCGCTCCTACGGGTGCGGGGCGGCTACTTGGCCCCGTCGGCGAGCCAGGTGAAGAAGTCGCCGACCGCCTTCGCCGCGTTGGATATGCCCTCGAACCCTAGCTGGACGTAGTCGGCCGCCCGGGCCGGGTCCGTGATGATCACGTACAGCACGAACACGACGAGCACGTAGACGGCGATCTTCTTGGCGTTCACCGCCACCGCGCCTCCCCTGCGACTTGAGCCCCCTGTTGCCGGGCGTGAGTGTAGCTTTCGCGCCGAGCATTTCATCGTATTGACTGCCCACGAGTTGGCTGCCTACGAGTTGACCGCGTGTGCACAAACTCGAAGGGCCCCGCCGCAATCGGCGAGGCCCTTCATTCGTGAGCGGTAGCGGAGGGATTTGAACCCTCGGTGACTTGCGCCACACTCGCTTTCGAGGCGAGCTCCTTCGGCCGCTCGGACACGCTACCGAGAGAGACCTTACAGCACAGGTCCGGCTGCCCGGAAATCCGTATCCGCACCCGCCTCAGGAACCACGGAAGAAGCTGGTCAGGAGGGTCGCGCAGGCATCGGAGAGCACCTCACCGATGACCTCGGGACGGTGGTTGAGGCGCCGGTCGCGGACGAGGTCCCAGACCGAACCGACGGCCCCCGCCTTCTCGTCCCGCGCGCCGTACACCACCCGGTCGACCCGGGACTGCACGAGCGCGCCGGCGCACATCACGCACGGTTCGAGGGTGACGACGAGCGTGCAGTCGACGAGCCGCCACTCGCCCAGCGCGGCGGCGGCCCGGCGCAGCGCCAGCACCTCCGCGTGGGCGGTCGGATCGCCCGACGCCTCCCGCTCGTTGTGCGCCGCCGCCAGCACCGTCGTACCGTCCGGAGCCAGGACGACGGCGCCGACGGGGACGTCCGGACCGGCTCGCTCCGCCTCGGCGAGGGCGAGCCGCATCGCGGGCTGCCAGGGGTCGCGTACGGGGTCGGGGGTCAGCGGACGGCTTCCAGCATCTCCGTCGCGCCGAGGGCCTCCGCGATCTCCGTGAGGGCGTCGCTGTCGAAGGTCTTCAGCTGCTTCTCGGAGATGCCGAGGTCGTCGAGGAGGCGGGGGTCGCCCACGGGGCCGTGCGGGACGGCCTCGGCGGACGGGTCGTCCTCCTCGTCCTCCTCGCCGTCCTCGGTGCCGTCCAGATCGAGGGCGTCCAGGTCGTCGTCGTCGGAATCCTTGGCGAGCAGGTCGGCGAGCAGCAGCTCGCCGTACGAGCTGCGGGAGGCCACCGCGGCGTCCGAGACGTAGACGCGCGGGTCGTCCTCACCGTCGACGCGGACGACGCTGAACCAGGCGTCCTCCTGCTCGATGAGGACGAGGACCGTGTCGTCCTCGACGGACGACTCGCGGGCCAGGTCGGCCAGATCCGACAGTGTTTCCACGTCGTCGAGCTCTGTGTCGCTCGCTTCCCACCCGTCTTCGGTGCGCGCGAGCAGTGCGGCGAAGTACACCGTGACTCTCCCAGATGGTCAAAGGTGTGCCGGTTGGGGGTCCCCCCGGCGGAGGTCTTCGGGTGGGTCGAGAGCGCTGGCTCCGAGCCCCACCCACTCGGAATCGTGGCAGAAACCAGCGCTCCAGGGGACGTCTTCGGCACCCTGTGTCCGGCATTTTGATCGCGGATGTCCGCGACCCACCAGCACACTCGCTCCTGCCACCTGCGGATCGTACGCGGCTTTGCCATCGGCCCACGCACGGGCGGGGCTTGAGGACGGTGAGACAGCGGTGATCTTCACCTCAGGGGGTTGCGGCCGGTCACCAGCGGAACGTCCGCATGCGCATCGCGTGCCGCAGGCGGGCCGCCTTCGCGCGGCGCGGCTGGACGCGGTCGCGCAGCTCACGGGCCTCGGCGAGCTCGCGCAGGAAGCGGGCGCGGCGCCTGCGGCGGTCGGCCGGGCTCTCGGTGGCCGTTTCTTCGCGTTCCGGGTTGTCCGGCACAGTTCACACCACCCCGGTTCAAGTCGGTCATGACCACTGTCCCTCTGTTCGGGGGTCCGACGCCAGAGCGAACGGGGTGTCGCCCCGGTTAATCTGGGGGTATGCGTCTCCACGTCGTCGACCACCCTCTGGTCGCCCACAAGCTCACCACGCTGCGCGACCAGCGCACGGACTCCGCGACCTTCCGCCGCCTCGCCGACGAGCTGGTCACCCTCCTCGCCTACGAGGCGACCCGGGACGTACGCACCGAACAGGTCGACATCGTCACCCCGGTCACCGAGACGACCGGCGTGAAGCTGTCGTACCCGCGGCCCCTCGTCGTCCCGATCCTGCGCGCCGGTCTCGGCATGCTCGACGGCATGGTCCGCCTCCTGCCCACCGCCGAGGTCGGCTTCCTCGGCATGATCCGCAACGAGGAGACCCTGGAGGCGTCCACGTACGCCACCCGCATGCCGGAGGACCTCTCCGGCCGCCAGGTCTACGTCCTCGACCCCATGCTGGCCACCGGCGGCACCCTGGTCGCCGCGATCCGCGAACTGATCCGGCGCGGCGCGGACGACGTCACGGCGGTCGTCCTGCTGGCCGCCCCCGAGGGCGTCGAGGTCATGGAACGCGAGCTGGCGGGGACGCCGGTCACGGTCGTGACGGCGGCGGTGGACGACCACCTGAACGAGCACGGGTACATCGTGCCGGGGCTGGGTGACGCGGGGGACCGTCTGTACGGCGCGGCCGAGTAAGTCCTCTACGACGGACTCCCGGGCCTCAGCAGCCCTTCTTCGTCACCTCTGTCGCCGTCTTCGGCGCACTCAACGCGGCAAGGGCCTTGGTCACGTCAGCCGGCGCGGCCAGGCTCTTGAACGCGTTCCCGATGATCAGGTCCACGGACGCGTCCTTGCGCGCGGCGTCCATCTTGCGCTCGGCGCCGGGCAGTTGGACCCCGACGACCGACAGGGACGTACCGGACGCGGCGGGTACCCCCACCAACACCCCGGCTCCGGGCACCTTCTTGTCGAACTGGGCCGGCGCGTTCCCGACCTGCCCCACCTTGAACCCGCGCTTCTTCAGCTCGTCCGCGGTCGTCTTGGCGAGCCCGCTGCGGGTCGTCGCGTTGAAGACGTTGACGGTGATCTGCGCGGGCTGCGGAAGGACGACCGCCGGCGCGCTGGGACCGGCCTTCTTCGGCGCGCACTCCCCGGCGGACGCGGCGGAAGCCGTCCCGCCCCCGCCCGTGAAGACGTCGACGAGTTGCAGAGTCCCCCACCCGGCGACCCCGAGAACGGCTCCGCAGGCGACGACGACCACAACGAGCCGCCCACGCCGCCGAGATGGCCGCATACGCGGGTACTTGTCGCCTGTGATGCGGTACTTGCCGCCCATGCCGGGGGGAGTCAGCATGCTCATGGGCGCAGCGTAGTGCTCCGACGGGCCCGTGACTAATAAACGATCATCCGACACCGCGCGGTCACGCGGATTGCACCCGAAAGGGGCAACGGCGTCACTGATCGAGTTCGAGGACGCGCGCGTGCAGCACCTGGCGCTGCTGCAACGCCGCCCGTACCGCCCGGTGCAGCCCGTCCTCCAGATACAGATCGCCCTGCCACTTCACGACATGCGCGAAGAGGTCGCCGTAGAACGTCGAGTCCTCGGCGAGCAACGTCTCCAGATCGAGCTGCTGCTTCGTCGTCACGAGCTGATCGAGGCGGACCGGGCGCGGTGCGACGTCCGCCCACTGCCGGGTGCTCTCCCGGCCGTGGTCGGGGTACGGCCGGCCGTTTCCGATGCGCTTGAAGATCACACGGAAAGCCTACCGGCCCAGACCTTCCGGGCGCAGCCACGGCGGCGGAGTGCGACGCTGCAAATAACGTCATGTAACGAGGCAAACCGGGAACGAGGGGCAGTCGATGGGTACGAGCGAACCGACCCCGGACGCGGTCACGGAGATCGCGGCCGGTTACGCCTTCTCGGGCCAGGCGCTCGACCTGGGCGCCCTTCTCTGGGACGGCACGGCCCACCCGGACGCGGCCGTCCGCATCCCGCTGCCCGTGCTCAACCGCCATGGCCTGGTCGCCGGCGCGACCGGGACGGGCAAGACGAAGACGCTCCAGCTGATCGCCGAGCAGCTCTCGGCGCAGGGCGTCCCGGTCTTCCTCGCGGATGTGAAGGGCGACCTCTCCGGTATTTCGGCGCCGGGTGAGGCGGGGGAGAAAGTACAGGCCAGGGCCGCGGAAGTAGGCCAGAAATGGACCCCCGCCGGATTCCCCGCGGAGTTCTACGCCCTCGGCGGCATCGGCCACGGCATCCCCGTCCGCGCGACGGTCACCAGCTTCGGCCCGGTCCTGCTCGCCAAGGTGCTCCAGCTGAACCCCACCCAGGAGCAGTCCCTCGGCCTGATCTTCCACTACGCCGACACGAAGGGCCTCGAACTCCTCGACCTCAAGGACCTCCGCGCGGTCGTCGCCTTCCTCACCTCGGAGGAGGGAAAGGCGGAACTCACGGGCATCGGCGGCCTCTCCACGGCCACCGCGGGCGTGATCCTGCGTTCCCTGACGGCTTTCGAGGCGCAGGGCATGTCGGACTTCTTCGGCGAACCCGAATTCGACACGGCCGATTTCCTCCGGGCCTCCCCGGACGGCCGGGGGATCGTCTCCGTCCTCGAACTCCCGGCGGTCCAGGACAAACCCCAACTTTTCTCCACATTCCTGATGTGGCTGCTGGCCGATCTCTTCCACGACCTCCCCGAGATCGGTGACGCCGAGAAACCGAAACTCGTCTTCTTCTTCGACGAGGCGCACCTCCTCTTCAACGGCGCCTCGAAAGCGTTCCTCGACTCCATCACCCAGACCGTCCGCCTCATCCGCTCCAAGGGCGTCGGCGTCTTCTTCGTCACCCAGACCCCGAAGGACGTCCCCTCCGACGTCCTCGCCCAGCTCGGCAACCGCGTCCAGCACGCACTGCGCGCCTTCACGCCGGACGACCAGAAAGCGCTGAAGGCGACGGTCAAGACGTTCCCGAATTCCGCGTACGACCTTGAGGAACTCCTCACGTCACTGGGAACGGGAGAGGCGGTCGTCACCGTCCTCAGCGAGAAAGGGGCGCCGACTCCGGTCGCGGCGACGCGGCTGCGGGCGCCGGAGTCGTTGATGGGGCCGATCGACGCGGGCGTTCTCGACCGGGCGGTCGCCGCTTCTCCGCTCCACGAACGTTATGCACAGGCTGTGGACAGAGAATCGGCGTACGAGAAACTCCAGGGGCGTCCGGAGCCGAAGTCCGAGTCGGTGCCGGAGGGGGGTCGGCGCCGGGAGGAGAAGGAAGCTCCGTCGATGGTGGAGCAGGTCGTCGGGAGCGGCATGTTCAAATCGCTGGCCCGCTCGATCGGTACGCAACTGGGCCGGGAGATCACGCGTTCGCTCTTCGGCACGGCGAAAAGGCGGCGCTGAAAAGGCGGCGCTTAAAAGGGGCGGGCCGGCCCGGGATTCCCGAGCGGCCCGCCCCTCGAATTCAGCGGCTCTGCTCAGCCTGCGACTGGGCCCGCTTCTCGCTCTCCGTCCGCTTCTCCCGGATCACCGACTCCGTGGCCTCCGGCGCCGTACGCCGGGCCTCCGCGCGCAGCAAAGCGCGCAGTACCGCATAAGGGTCTGTGGGCATGAAGGTGTTTCCTCGCTCTGCGTGAATTCTGCGGATGGGGCCGTTTCACGACGCCCTCGTCAGCACCGCAGAACCACACATCGCAGAGCGGAAAGGCCATGGGGGACGCGAATCTCCGGGGCCTTCGCGGGCACCCACTCCGGCACCTCCGCCGGGCCGCCCGGGAGCGCCGCCGGCCGCAGCACCGTCACGGCGCGCTCGACCGGCGCCGCCGACGGCCTGAGTCCGCTGTCGACGACGTCGTACTCGACGCTCTCGACGGCCATCGCCACGCACGGGACCGTGCACGCCTCTCCCGGCACCAGCAACGCGAGCACCACAACCAGAGCCCGCAGCCAGACCCGGCCGCGCGAAAGAAGTCGTGTACTACTCACACAACGGACATGCCCACGGCGCGCGGGGGAAAAGTCATCGGGGGAACGGAATCAACCCGTTCGGAGCAGCGCACAAGAAGCAGGGCGGAGCGCTTTTCTCTTTGCGTGAACGCTACCCCTTGGCGGCTTTCTTCTTCTCCTGTTTATATGCCCGAACCTTGGCCAAGGAGTCCTCCCCCGTGATATCCGCCACCGACCGGTAAACCTTGGCCTCTCCATAACTCCCCGCAGCCTCCCGCCACCCCTTCGGCCGGACCCCCAACTGCTTACCCAGCAGCGCCAGGAAAATCTGCGCCTTCTGCTTTCCGAACCCGGGGAGGGCCTCAAGGCGCTTCAGCAGTTCGGCCCCGCTGCCGACCCCGGCCCACACCTTCTCCGCGTCGCCGTCGTGGTGTTCGACGAGGTACTGGCAGAGCTGCTGGACGCGCTTGGCCATGGACCCGGGGTAGCGATGCACCGCAGGCTTCTCGGAGAGGAGGGCGGCGAACCGCTCGGGGTCCGCCTCGGCGATCTCCCGCGCGTCGAGGTCCTCGGTCCCGAGGCGGTCCGCGATCGTCCGGGGGCCTTTGAAGGCCCACTCCATCGGCACCTGCTGGTCCAGCAGCATGCCGATCAGCGCGGCGAGGGCGGAGCGTCCGAGGAGTTCGTCGGCCTCGGGGTCCTGGGCGAGGTGCAGGGTGACGTCCATGCCCCGATGATCCCGCCGAAGGGGTCAGCCCGCGCGCCAGTACCCCAGCGCGTGCAGCCGGTCCCGGGCGACGCCGAGGTCCTTGCGGACGTACGACGCCAGCGTCCGGGTCGTCTTCGTGTCGCAGGCGATCCAGACGTACGGGGCGGGCGTCGCCGCGAGGACGTCGGGGAGTTCGGCCCGGACACGGTCGACCAACTCGCCGCGCGGGACGTGCCGTACGCCGTGGCGGAACGGCAACTCCGGGGCGCCGCCCTCGAACCACACCGTCGAGGGGAGCGGACCGAGCGCGTCCAGCAGGGAGTTGATGGCGGGCAGCGACGCGGGGTCGCCGATCGCGAGGACGTGCGTGGGGGCGGGGACGGGGCTCTCGAAGCCGGTGCCCTGGACGGTCGCCTCGATGGTGTCCCCCGGCGCCGCGCCGCGCGCCCAGTCGCTGGCGGCGCCTTCGTGGAGCGCGAACTCCAGGGCGAACGTCCCGTTCTCGGGGTCGGGATCGACCAGCGTGTAGGCGCGCTGGTGGGGGCGGCCGGCGTTCTGGAACCAGAGCCGTACCCACATGGTCGGGTGCACGGGGTTCGCCGCGAGGAGTCCGCCGTCCGTCAGCCGGAGTCGGAGGTACCCCTCGCTGACCTGCTCCTTCGCCGTGACGGTGAGCGTGAAGTCCTTGGCTCGCATGAGTTTGAGGACCGCGCCCTCCCATCCTCGCCCCTGCGCCATGACCTCTCCACCCCTCACGTACGCTTCCTTCACGACCAAGTTAGGCAAGGCTAACCTAAAAACCGGGGAGTGCCCAGAATGACCACCGAGATCTACCGCGACGCCTGGGGCGTCCCCCACCTCCGCGCCACCACCCCGCTCGCCCTCGCCCACGCCCAGGGCCTTGTCACGGCCCGCGACCGGGCGTGGCAGCTGGAGGTCGAACGCCATCGCGCGCAGGGGACGTCGGCGGGGTTCCTGGGGGCGGACGCGCTGTCGTGGGACGTGTTCGCGCGGCGGGTACGGCTGGTGGACACGGCGCGAAGATGCTTCGAGCGGTTGGAGGAGGGGGAGCCGGAGGCGGCGGGGTGGGTGCGGGCTTATGTGGCGGGGGTGAACGAGGGGTTGGGGGTGGGGACTTCGGGGGGCGCCGGGGGCGGAGGGGGTGCCAGGGGCGGGGCGGATGTTCGGGGCGGGGTGGGGGTTTCGGGCGAGGCCGAGGGTGGAGCGGATGCCGGAGGCGGGGTGGGGCTGTCCGGTGAACCCCCTTGCCTCGCCCCCGAGTTCGCCCGCACCGGTCTCGTCCCCGGCGCCTGGTCGCCCTGGACCCCCCTCGCGGTCTGGCTCTCCGTGCACATCCTGTTCGCCGGGTTCCCCGCCAAGCTCTGGAGGGAGGAGGCGGTGCGGCAACTCGGGCCGGAGGCGGTCGGGTTGTTCGCGACGGACGGTCCGGGGAGCTCGGGGAGCAACGGGTGGCTGCTGGACGGGGATCGGAGCGTCGACGGGGGCGCGCTGATCGCGGGCGATCCGCACCGGTTCATCGAGGACCCCGGTATCTATCAGCAGATCCGGCTCGCGTGCGAGGAGTACGACGTCGTCGGGCTCGCCGTCCCCGGTGTCCCCGGGATCGCGCACTTCGGGCACACGGGGACGGTCGCGTGGGCGATCACCAACGCGATGGCCGACTACCAGGACCTGTACCGGGAGAAGCTGCGACGGACCGGCGCCGGGGTGGAGGCGCTGGACCCGGACGGGGTGTGGCGGCGGATCTCCCGGCACACGGAGCTGATCGAGGTCGCGGGCGAACTCCCCGTCGAGGTCGAGGTGTTGGAGACACCCCGGGGGCCGGTCGTCGCCGGGGGACCCGAAGGGCTGGACGACGGGACGCCGTTGGCGGTGAGCCTGCGGTATCCGCCGCGTGTCACCGGCGAGTTGGGGTTCGGCGCGCTGCTCAAGCTGCTCCGGGCGCGCGAAGTGGGGGACGTGGACGCCGCGTTGGACGACTGGTGCGAGCCGGTGAACGTCGTCCAGGCGGCCGACACCGCCGGAGGCACCCTGCACCGGGTCGCCGGCCGCGTCCCGGTCCGCGCGGAGGCCAACCGCACCCGGCTGGTCCCGGCCTGGGAACCCGGCCACGACTGGACCGGCTGGCACGACATGCCCCGCGCCGGACTGACCGACGGCATCGCGGTGATGGCCAACCAGCGCGGCCCCGCAGCCGAGTTGGGCGTGGAGTTCGCGCCCCCGCACCGGGCGGACCGTATCCGCCACCTCCTCCAGGAACGCCCCCGCTGGACCCCGGAGGACCTCGGGACGATCCACACGGACACCCAACTGGCCTCGGCCACACCCCTGTTGGACCTGGTCTCGGCGCTGACGGACCTCACCCCGGCCGCCGAGAGGCTGCGGGACCGTCTCCTGAGCTGGGACCGGCGGATGGACGCCGCGAGCACGGAGGCGGCGGCGTACGCGGCCCTGCGCGGCGAGGTCGTCCGGCGGCTCGCCGCCCACCCGGAGTTCGCCGCCCTCGCCACGCCGCCCGCCTACCCGGACGTCCTCCTCCCCTGGCTCGCCCTCACACCCCGGATCGGCTTCGCCCTCGAACACCTGCTGCGCGCCGAGAAGTTGTACGGGATCGACCGGGAGTCCGTCGTCCGCGAAGCCCTGGAGGACGTCGCCGGACGGCCCGTCGCGAGGTGGGGGGACACGCACCGGCTGACCCGCTGGCGGGCGCTGCCGGACGACACGGACGAGCCGCCGGAGCTGTCCGGGGACCACGACTGCGTGCTGTGCACCTCGGCGGTCCCCGGGGTCACGGACCGCGCGGCGCGGGGACCGGCGGCACGGTACGTGTGGGACGTGGCCGACCGGGAGCGCAGCCGCTGGATCGTCCCTGACGGCGCTCAACTCCCCTTGTGGCTCAGGGGAGATCTGGTCCCCGTGACCACCGACTGGAACCTTCTGCACAAGGAGCGGCAGCACGATGTACGTCCATGAACAGCCCGTCCCCGGCTTCGGCACCGTCCGTATCCGCCCCCTCGACCCCGAGGGCGACGCCCGTACGGTCCACGCCTGGGTCGGGGCCGAACGCGCCGCGTTCTGGGGGATGAACGGCCTCACCGAGTCCCAAGTCACCGAGATCTACGCCCACATGGCGACCCTGGACACCCATCACGCCTTCCTGGCCGAGCTGGAGGGCGTCCCGGTGGCCCTCCTCCAGCTGTACGACCCGGCGGCGGACCGGGTCTCCGAGTGCTACGACGTCGAGGAGGGGGACGCGGGCGTGCACGTCCTGCTGGCGCCGGGCGAGCGGCGGCCGGGGTGGTCGTCGGCGCTGCTGGGGGCGTACGCGGCGTACGTGTTCCTCGGGCTCGGGCACCGGCGGGTCGTCGTCGATCCGGACCCGCGCAACGAGAAGGCGATCGCCCGGTTCCTGCGCCAGGGATTCACGGCGGGGCCGGTCGTCACCCTCCCGGAGATCGACCTCCCGGACGTGCGTCTGCCCGAGAAGAAGGCCCGACTGGCGTTCCTGACCCGGGAGGTAGCCTTCCCCGGGTGACTCCGGAAGACCTCATCTCCCACTACTCTCTGCAACCGATCCCGCGCGAGGGCGGCCTCTTCCACCGGACCTGGACCGGCCCGCCGACCCCGGACGGCCGCCCCTCCGGCACGGCGATCGTCGCCCTCCTGCGGGCCGACGAGTTCTCCGCCCTCCACCGCCTCCCCCACGACGAGACCTGGCACCACTACCTCGGCGCGCCCCTGGAGATGCTCCTCCTCGCCGAGGGCGGCACCTCCCGTACGGCCGTCCTCGGCCCGGACGTCCTCACCGGACAGGCCGTCCAGCTCACCGTCCCCGCCCGCACCTGGATGGGTGCGCGACCGGTCGGCGGGTGGACGCTGTTCGGCTGCACGATGTCCCCGGGATTCACCTATGAGGAGTACGAGCACGGGGAACTCGGCCCGCTCACGGAGCGTTACAAATCACAAGCGGAGCGTATCGAGGAGTTGTGCGGGCGGTAAGGGGAGGTTGCCGGTGGGGCAAGCGGTGAGCGGAGGTGGGACCGGAGCCGTACGTACAGGGAGATATGGACGCAGGGGGCCGTACGGAGGCGGAGTGAACGACGTGGGTGAGATACGCCGGTCGGCGTTGCGACGCGGTGCGGTGCTGGTGGGCGCGCTGCTGGTGCTGCTGCTCTTCGGCGGCGCGGGGACGGCGTCGGCGCACGCGGCGCTGGCGGGCACCGGCCCGGCCGACGGGAGCGTCGTCCCGACCGTCCCTGCCGAGGTCACCCTCAGATTCACCGAGTCGGTGGGCCTCCTGGACGACTCGATCCGCGTCCTGAACCCCGACAACCGACGGGTGAAGACGGGCAAGGCGAGCCATGTGCCCGGCCGTTCGGACGCCGTGCGGGTCTCGATGCCGAAGGACGCGGGGACCGGTACGTTCACCGTCGCCTGGCGCGTCGTCTCCGCCGACAGCCACCCCGTCTCCGGCGCCTTCACGTTCTCCATCGGCAAGCCGTCCCCGACTCTGGCGCCGCTCTCGGCGGGCCCGACGGAGAACCCGACCACCAACAGCGTCTACACGCTGACCCGTTACGCCGCGTACGTCGCCGCCGCGCTCCTCATCGGCACGGCCGTCTTCATCGCCGTCTGCCGTCCGCCGGACACGCGCGCGCTGCGCCGTCCGCTGAAGGTCGGCGGGTGGACGCTGGCGGGGACGTCCGTCTTCCTCCTCCTGCTGCGCGGGCCCTACGAGACCGGCACGGGCCTCTCCGAGATCTTCGATCCGTCCTCGCTGTCGCGGACGATGACCACGCGCCCGGGGCTGGCGCTGGTGGCCCGCCTGCTGCTCCTCGGCGTCCTCGCGCTGCTCATGTGGCAGAAGTGGTGGTCCAAGAAGGTCACGCTCGCGGCGGGGGCCGTCACCATCGTCGGTCTCGCGCTGACCTGGGCCGCCGCCGAGCACGCCTCCGCGGGTATCCAGGTGCCGGTCGCGATGACCTCCACGGTCCTTCATCTCCTGTCCATGGCCGTATGGTTGGGGGGTCTCACCTCCCTGTTCTCCGTGCTGAACCGGAGTTCTGTTCCGGTGCCCGCGCGGGTGATCATTGCCTTCTCCCGTACCGCCGCGACCTGTGTCGTCGTCCTCGTCGTGACGGGTGTGTACCAGTCCTGGCGAGGTCTTGGTTCGCTCTCCGCGCTCACCGGCTCCGCCTACGGCCGCATCCTGCTCGCGAAGCTGGTGGCCGTGGTGATGCTGCTGGCGGTGGGGGCGTGGTCGCGGGGGGTCGTGAGGCGGTTGAAGGTGGCCGAGAGCGAGAGTGACACGAGGGGAAGTGGTGCGGTGAGTTCTGCACTTGAGGTGCGGGAGCGGGTTGTGGAGACGGTGGGGGTCTCCGGGGGGAGTGGGGGGGCCGGGGGGTCTGCCGGGGCTGTGGGGTCTGTCGGGGTCGTGGAGAAGGAGACGGCGGAGGGGGGTTCGAGGGAATCGGACGTGCCGGACGCGGCTGGGCCGGACTCGGCCGGCTCCTCCTCGGACATACCTGAGGTGCCGGACTCCCCCGCGCCGCTCAAGTCCCGTCTTGATCCTGAGGAGTTGACCCCCGCGGAGGACGCGCAGCGGCGGGCGTTGCGGCGGTCCGTCCTGCTTGAGGTCATCGTCTCCGTCGTCGTCCTCGTCATCACGACCGTCCTCACGGGGACCCTGCCGGGGCGGGCCGAGGCGGAGGCGGCGACCTCCTCCAGCTCGGAGGTCGGCATCCTCACGACCTCCGTCTCCCGGGTTCCCTTCAGCGTCGCCGTTCCCGGCACGAAGGCCCAGGGCACCGTCCAGATCACCCTCAATCCCGGGCGGGTTGGGCCCAACTCCCTCGAAGCGGTCGTCTACGCCGCCGACGGGGGTTTCGCCACCGTCCCCGAACTCCGTATCTCCTTCAGCCTCGACAGCCAGGACATCGGGCCGCTGGCGACGAAACTGGTCAATCGCGGCGGGTACTGGGCCGCTGACTCCGTCAGCCTTCCTATCGCCGGGGAGTGGACCATGCGGGTCACTGTTCGGGTGTCCGAGGTGGATCAGGTGTCTGTGGAACAGAAGGTGTGGATTCAGAAGTAGGGGTTGTGGGGGGGATGGCCGACGCCCGGTCCGGGGTGGGGGGTTGCGGGGATCGGGCGGGGTCGGTCTAGGGGCGGTACGGGGGTGGGGTTCGATGCGGAGGTGGGGCGGGTGCGGGTGGTGGGGGGCTGGTCGCGCAGTTCCCCGCGCCCCTGGAAAGACGTGGTGCGGGTTGGGGGCGGGCGGTTCGGGTGGGGGGCTGGTGTGGGATGTTGCCGTCAGCTGTGGAGTAGGGCCGCGCGGTGTCATATGGGCTCGTCCGCTGAGGCCGTGATGATGGGCTCGGGGTCCGTGGGCAGGAGTTCGAGGAGTACGGCGATGGCCGCTTCGGCGGTCTCGACTTCGTCGATCACGGTGAAAAGGGTGCGTCGGTAGACCCTGAACCGTCCGTTGCGCAGGGGCTCGATCGGTCCGGCCCGCACGGTCCAGGGGTAGCTGGTGGAGCTGCTGAAGAGGAGGGCGAAGTGGCTGGTGAACGGGTACAGGCGGCGGAGTCGTGGTTGAGCGGCGGCGGCGTCCAGAAGCGGGACTATGTCCGGGTAGGGGCGTTCGGGCGAGCGGATCTCGTGTACCGCTTGTCGCCACTGCCAGCTGAGTCGTAGGGACTGCCAGTGGGCCTCGACGATGTCGGCCGGCCCGCGACCGCGTGCGGCAAGCATGTCCGGCAGGACCGGCTTCGGCGGCAACTGTTGATCGCGTGTCTCGTCATTCGCGTCCACGGTCATAGTGTCGCGGGCGGTGTCGCGTTGATATCAGGGTGCGGGGTGGCTCGGGGTGATGCGACAGTCGGCGGTGTGACCTTGATGGACGTACTTGTCGGCTTCTCACGGACCGGTCGGCTCGGGCCCCTGGAGTGTGGGATGAGCCTGGATGAGGCTGAGAGCATCATCGGCCCGGGGCATCCACACCCCGCCCACATTTTGAAGGGGTTCGATATCGACGGCTACCCGTATGCCTGGGGCGGGCTGGAGTTGGCGATCACCCGGCGGGCCGTCAGCGGGATCTCCATCCGTCTCCGGCCCGGTTCGACCGTGAGGCTTCCGGCGGTCGTCCTGCCCGATTCCGAGTCGTTCGGCTCCACCGTTCTCCGTGAGGAGCTGATCGCGGCCCTGGACGAGGCGGGGTGTCGGCATGCGGTCAACGACGGCCTGACCTTTGGCGGGCAGTCGAGCATCGTCACCTACCAGCCCGTCGGCGTCTGTTCGGTCTTCTTCCTGCCGGGACAGGGCGATCATGTACCGCACCGTGATCGGCATTACCTCGGGGCGATGTACAAGCACTCGGCTTGACACGGGGCTGCTCTCGCGGGCGGAGAGGGCAGCGCCGTGGTTGGGGGCAGGGCGAATCAGGCCCACCCGCCTCGTCAAGTGATGGGCGGTGTGGGCCTGTTGTGTGGTGGGCGCGGTGTGGTCCCGGCCCGGGCTACTTGAAGGCCAGCCAGGCCACCGCGGCGATGATCGCGGCGACCGCGACGATGCCGATGATCAGGCCGGTGCGGGGGCCGGAGGGGGTGTTGGGGGTGGCGGCCGGGGAGGATGCCTGGGGGGCGCCCTCGTCGACGAACGCGCGGAACATCTGGGTGCTGCCGGCGGGGTCGTAATTGCCCTGCGGGTTCTGGTTGTTAGCCATGCGTCGAGAGATTAGCGAAGAGGGGGGTGGGGACCCAAGCCGGGGCCTCCGGCGGGGGGCCGGGAGGGGGGTGCGGGTGGGGGGTGGGTGCGGGTCGGTGGGGGTTTTGCGCAGTTCCCCGCGCCCCTAAAGAAAGAAGGCCGTGGGGGTATGGGTGGGTTCCATGTGGCGGCCCCTCGGCACTGGGAAGGTCGCGGGGGTGTGGGTTCGTGGGTGGGGATCGGTGGGTGGGGGGATGAGGGGTTTACTTTTGTGATGCTTGTCTTTGCCAAGTTTTGGGGGGCATGGGGGGTCGTTTTGTTTGCCTGTGGCAACCAAGTGGTTTTATGGTTGCTTCAGGCAATTGTTGCGGGAGGTGGAGTGGTGGCTGGGCAGGGGCAGTTCGAGGAGTTGGCTCGTCAGCTCGGTGCCATCGGGTCGGTGAAGAGGGATCTGGAGCGGATTCTGCCGCCGGACTGCCCTGGGGGTTCCGCGACGGTGCTGGGGCTGCTCGGGCGGTACGGGGAGATGCGGATGACGCATCTCGCGGAGCTGCTCGCCGTGGACATGTCGGTCAGCAGCCGGCACGTCGCGCACCTCGTCGAGCACGGGTGGATCGAGCGCGCCGCCGACCCCGCGGACAAGCGGTCCCGGATTCTGCGGCTCACGCCGGCCGGGCGGCAGAAGCTCGCGGAGTTGTCACGCCGGAGCGTGGAGCTGCTCGCCGAACGGCTCGGGGACTGGTCCGAGGCGGACGTCGAACAGCTCACCCTCCTGTTGACGCGGCTGCGGGACGGGTTCGGGGAGTGCAGGCAGGGGAGGCCGCAGCACGCCGTACGCGCCGAACAGGGTGAGCGTGGCTCACGGCCCGACCCCCTCGTACGGCCCCAGAGTCTCGTACCGGTCGACAGCCCCGTGCCGCCCCAGCCGCCGCCACCCCCGCCCCCCTCCGGGGCCCCGCAGTTCACCCGTACACCCACGACGATCACCTAAGAGAAGGAACCCCATGGCTACCATCACACCGGACGGTGTGCGGGCGCGCGGTAAGCACGGGGGCGGGAGCCCCGTCTCTCATGCGCACGCGCCGATGTCGCACCGGCAGATCCTGGAAGCGCTGTCCGGGCTGTTGCTCGGGATGTTCGCGGCGATCCTGTCGTCGACGATCGTGTCGAACGCGCTGCCCGAGATCATCAAGGACCTCGGCGGAGGGCAGTCCGCGTACACGTGGGTCGTCACCGCCTCGCTGCTCGCGATGACCGCGTCCACCCCGATCTGGGGGAAGCTCGCGGACCTGGTCAGCAAGAAGTTGCTGGTCCAGATAGGGCTGGTCATCTACATTCTCGGGTCCGTCGTCGCCGGGCTCGCCCCCAACTCCGGTGTGCTGATCGGCGCGCGCGTCGTGCAGGGGCTCGGTGCGGGCGGGCTGACGGCGCTCGCGCAGATCATCATGGCCGCGATGATCTCGCCGAGGGAGCGGGGCCGGTACTCCGGGTACCTCGGGGCGACGTTCGCGGTAGCGACCGTCGGCGGTCCGCTGATCGGCGGCGTCATCACCGACACGAGCTGGCTCGGCTGGCGCTGGTGCCTCTACGTCGGCGTGCCGTTCGCGCTGATCGCGCTGGTCGTCCTCCAGAAGACCCTGCACCTGCCCGAGACCAAGCGGAAGGTGAAGGTCGACTGGACCGGCGCCTTCTTCATCACCGCCGCCGTCAGCCTGCTGCTCGTCTGGGTCACCTTCGCGGACGACAAGTACGACTGGCTGTCGTGGCAGACGTACACGATGGTCGGCGGGTCCCTGCTGCTGGCCGGGCTGTTCGTGTTCACGGAGACGAAGGCCAGCGAGCCGATCATCCCGCTGCACCTGTTCCGCAACCGGACCATCACCCTCGCCTCGATCGCGTCCCTCTTCGTCGGCATCGCGATGTTCTCCGGCACGGTCTTCTTCAGCCAGTACTTCCAGCTCGCCCGCGACAAGTCCCCGACGATGTCCGGGGTGATGACGATCCCGATGATCGCCGGCCTCTTCGTCGCCTCGACCGTCTCCGGCCAGATCATCACCAAGACCGGCCGGTGGAAGGCGTGGCTCGTCGCGGGCGGCGCGCTGCTGACCGCCGGGCTCGGGCTGCTCGGGACGATGCGGTACGACACCGACTACTGGAAGATCGCCCTGTTCATGGCGGTCATGGGCCTCGGCATCGGCATGATGATGCAGAACCTGGTCCTCTCCACGCAGAACCAGGTCGCCCCGCACGAACTCGGCGCCGCCAGCTCCGTCGTCACCTTCTTCCGCTCCCTCGGCGGCGCGGTCGGCGTCGCGGCGCTCGGCTCGGTCATGTCGACGCGGATCGCGCACTACGCCAAGGACACGGTCTCCTCCCTCGACCCGCAGTCGCAACTCGCCGCCGCCAAGGCGAGCGGGTCCGGCGCGATCCCCGACATGGGCGCGCTGCCGGCCCCCGTCCGCAACTGGCTGGAGAGCGCGTACGGGCACGGCATCGCCGACATCTTCCTGTACGTCGCCCCGATCGCCCTCCTCGCGTTCTTCGTGACGCTGTTCATCAAGGAGGTGCCGCTGCGGACGACCGGGGCGATCGCGCAGGCCGCCGGGCAGACGCAGGCTCCGGTCCTGCCGACTGCCCCCGTGGCGACGGCAGTTGAGGTGCCGGAGACGGTGACGACGCCGTCGTGGGCCGAGGTCGAGGAGAGGGTGCCCGCGCTCGTCGGCGCAACCGCCGTACAGGCGACGCCCGTTGCCTCTCTCGGCAGCGGCTCGGACGACACCCCCAGCGCCCCCGGCACCCCCGTCCACGGGCATGTCCGAGGCGCCGAGAACGCCCCCGTCCCGCACGCCGCCGTCACCCTCATCTCCCTCGCCGGGCGTCAACTCGGCCGCGCGGTGGCCCAGTCGGACGGTTCCTACGGGCTCGACGCGCCCGGCTCCGGGTCGTACGTCCTGATCGCCTCCGCCGACGGGTTCCAGCCGCAGGCGTCCACGGTCGTCGTGAACGGCGAGCCGGTCGCGTACGACATCCTGCTCAGCGGGACCAGCGGGCTCGCCGGCGTCGTCCGCGCCGCCGTGGGCGGGGACGGGGTGAAGGACGCGATGGTCGTCGTCACCGATGTGCGCGGGGAGCTGCTGGCCACCGGGACGACCGGGGAGCAAGGCGAGTTCTCCTTCGGGGAGTTGGTGCCGGGTGCGGTGACCGTCGCCGTCAACGCGAGCGGGTTCCGGCCGCGGGCGCTGCCCGTCGAGATCGGGGGTGCGGGGGTGACCCGTACGGAGGTCGTCCTCGACGCGGGCGCCCACCTCCAGGGCGTCGTCCGCGCCCCGCACGGTCCGCTCGCCGACGCGCGCGTGACGCTGGTGGACGCGGCCGGGAACGTCGTCGGGACCTCGACGACCGGGGTGGACGGGGCGTACGCCTTCTCCGACCTCGACAGCGGGGAGTACACCGTCATCGCGACGGGCTATCCGCCGGTCGCCGCCGGGCTGTCGGTCGCCGGGGGCGGGGTCGACGGGCACGACATCGAGCTCGACCACCCGGGCGAGTGAACGAGCGGTGAGCGAGGGCCCGTGGCGGGGTAGCCATCCCCCGCCGCGGGCCCCCTTATTTCACGAGGAGTTGTGACATGGCGCTGAGCGCGAGGATTCGGACGAAGGACGGGTGGGCGGTGTCCCACGCGGTCGTGACCGTGACCGATATGACGGGTACGCAGGTGCTGCGGGCCGAGGCCGACGACGAGGGGGTCGTCCGGGACGGGACGCCGCTCGCGCCCGGGGCGCACACCGTCATCATCACGGCCGTGGGGTACGCGCCTGTCGCGTCGACGGCGTTGGTGACGGCGAGTGGGCGGGCCGAGGTGGGGAGCGTGACGCTCGCGCGGCAGGGTGGGGCCGAGTTGCCGCCGCCCGGGGTGTGGACGGTCGATCCCGTGCACTCCGGGGTGGGGGCCGTCGCCCAGCATCTCGGGATCTCCAGTGTGCGGGGGCGGTTCACCGAGTTCAGCGCGTCGATCGAGGTCGCGGCCGATGATGTGGCCAAGTCGCGGGTGGAGGCGGTGATTCGGGCCGGGTCCATCGATACGGGGAACGCTCTGCGGGACGAGCATCTGCGGTCGGCGGACTTCCTCGATGTCGAGAACTACCCCGAGATCACCTATCGCTCCAGCGGGTTGAGTGTCGCCGGGGAGGATCGGTGGGTCGTGCACGGGGAGTTGAGCATGCGGGGGGTCGTGCGAGCCGTCGATCTCGACCTCGCCTATCTCGGGACCGGGGCGGACCCCTGGGGTGGGACTCGGGCCGCGTTCCGGGCCGGCGGGGAGTTGCGGCGGGAGGATTTCGCGATGAACTACAACCAGGTCGTGGCCGCGGGGATCGCGGCGATCGGGACGACGTTGCGGGTGGAGCTGGAAGTTCAGGCTGTTCAAGGGGAGTTGGTGGGTGGGGTGTGAGGGGTCTTCGGTGGGGGGCCGGGAGGGGGTGCGGGTGGGGTGGTGACTGCGGGTCGGTGGGTGGTTTTGCGCAGTTCCCCGCGCCCCTAAAGGAAGGCCGTGGGGGGTGCGGGTCCGGCAGTGGCTGCGGGTCGGTGGGGGGATTTGCGCAGTTCCCCGCGCCCCTAAGGGTGCGGGGGCTTCCGGGATCGTGCAGGGGTGGCTTCCGGGGTTGGGGAAGGGTGGCTTCTAAGGTGGGGGTATGGCTTCCAACATCGCTAGCAATACCCAGGTGTCCCTTGAGGAACTGCTGGAGTTCGTCCGGCCACGGCATCGTGCGCTGTTGCTGACGCGGCGGGGCGATGGGGGGCCGCAAGCCTCGCCGTTGACCTGTGGGGTCGATGATTCGGGGCGGATCGTCATGTCCACGTATCCCGAACGGGCCAAGACGCGGAACGCGCGGCGGGACGAGCGGGTGAGTGTCGTGGTGCTGAGCGACGAGTGGAACGGGCCCTGGGTTCAGGTCGACGGGGTCGCCGAGGTGATCGATTCACCCGAGTCCGTCGAGCCGTTGGTGGAGTACTTCCGGAACATCTCCGGGGAGCACCCCGATTGGGACGAGTACCGGGAGGCGATGGTCCGGCAGGGGAAGTCGATCATCCGGGTGACGCCGGAGAGGTGGGGGCCGGTGGCGACGGGGGGATTCCCGGCTCGGCTGGCTTCGCCGGGCGCCTGAAAGACTCGCGGCCCCCTGCGTTCTCAGGCTCGCCCCTGAGGGCGGTTCATCATTTCCCTGATGCCTGCCAGGAGTAGGTTCAGGGCGAAGTCGAAGTCCCTGTTGTGCATTTCGACGATCGTCGCCGCGCCCCTCGCCTCGACCAAGTCCCTTGTTTCCTCGGCCATTTCGGACATGCCGGCGGTCTCGTTGAAGAGTTCGAGGGAGTGGCGGTAGTAGGCGTCAGGGGTGAGGCCGGAGGATTTGGTCTGGGCGAGGAAGTGGGCCTCCATGGTGCCGAAGCCGTAGACGAACTGGAAGACGGCGGCGATGACGCCGGTGATGTCCTCGGCGGGCAAGTCGGTCTTGCGGACGGCTTGTTGGACGGCTCGGGCGAAGGTGAGGGAGTGGGGGCCGATGTTGAGGTAACGGCCGCCGAGGGGGGAGGCCCAGGGGTGGCGGACGAGCAACGTGCGGTACCAGGTGGCGAGTTGACGGAGGTCGGTCTGCCAGTCGTCGGCCTGGGGGAGGGGGACCTCGCCGTAGACGTCGTCCAGGGCCAGCTCCAGGAGCTCGTCCTTGGTCTCGACGTACCAGTAGACGGACATCGCGGTGACGTTCAGCTCCGCCGCCAGCCTCCGCATGGAGAACTTGTCGAGCCCCTCGGCATCGAGAAGGCGGACGGTGGCGGAGGTGATGCGGGGACGGTCGAGGCCGGTGGGTTGAGTGGACCTACGGCGGCGCTCGTCACCGGCCAGCCACACACTTTGCCTGGTCACAGGGCCACCTCCTGAATTTACGCCAACTACGACACCCTAAAGGGGCGCGATCAACCACATACTCGCCGCGCCCGCCCTACACAGAAACCTCCTCCCCCTTGGGCGTCTTGTCACCAGCCGCCCGCCGCAACAGAACCCCCGCCACCACCCCACCGGCCACCACAGCCACCGCCCCCACCAACTGCCCCTCCCGCAACCCCTGTTCAAGACTCCCCGCAGACGTCAGCACCGCCCCCAGCACCGCGACCCCCAACCCCGTCCCGAACTCCGCCAGCATCCCGTTGATCCCCGCCCCCACCCCCGCCTTGGCCGGCGGTATGGAACTCATGATCGCGTGAGCCATCGCAGGGCTGGCGGTGGCCGTCCCCGCCCCGATCAGCACGAGCCCGAGCAGCGTCCCCGCGTACCCCCGCTCCCCCAGCACCCCGATGGACACGAGCCCGCACGCCATGACGGCCATCCCGGAGAGGATCGTCACCGGCCCGCCCAGCCTCGCGGTGATCCGCGCGGCGACCCCCGTGAAGTTGAGCAGCACGACGGTCACAGCGAGCGGCACCGTGCGGAGCCCGGCCTCCAACGGCCCGTACCCGAGGACGAGTTGGAGATGCTGGGTCAGCAGGAACAGCGCCCCGCCCATCCCGAAGGTCACCAGCACCGCCCCGGCGACGGCCCCCGTGAACTGGCGGTTGCGGAAGAAGGACAGGTCGAGCATGGGGTGGGGAATCCGGCTCTCCCACCACCCGAACACCCCGAGGACGACGACGGCGACGAGCCCGCTCCCCAGCACCCGCGCCGACGACCACCCGTGCTCGGGGCCCGAGATGATCGTAAGGACGAGGGTCGACATCCCGACCGTCGAGAGCAGGGCACCGAGGAGGTCGGGCCGGTCCCCCTGGGGGTTCTTGGACTCGGGGACGAGCAGGACGACCGCCACCAGCGCGAGCGCGGCGACGGGGAGGTTGATCAGGAAGATCGCGCCCCACCAGAAGTGCCCCAGCATGAACCCGCCGACCAGCGGGCCCGTCGCGAACCCGAGGGAGTTCACCGCCGCCCAGATCCCGATCGCGCGGGGCTGCTCGGCGGGCGGAAAGATCTGCATCGCCACGGCGAGGGTCGTGGTGACGAGGAGGGCCCCGCCCACGCCCATCCCCGCGCGGGCGGCGATGAGTTGGCCGGTGGAGGAGGCGAGCGTGGCGACGAGGGAGCCGGCGCCGAAGAGGACGAGGCCGGCGATGAGCATCCGCTTGCGCCCGTACCGGTCCGCCGCGCTGCCCGCCGTGAGGAGGAGGCCCGCCTGGACGAGCGAGTACGCGTTGATCATCCACTGGATGTCCGCGGTGCTCGCGCCCAACTCCTCCTTGAGGGAGGGGATCGCGACGTTCAGGACGGTGTTGTCGAGGAGGACGGTGAGCTGGGCTAGGGCGATGACGCCGAGGATCAGCCAGCGCTGGGGGTGACCCTCGACGGGCGGGGCGGGGGGTGTGGGGGGTGCGGGGGACGTCGTCGGCATGTCGTACACCGTATAGGGGTCATCGTACGGTGTACAGGATCGATGTACGTCGTACAAGAAAGGGCCGACGAGAGGGCGGCGACCCGGAGGTCACCGCCCTCACCAGCGAACCGGCGTCTTCGTCGTCTAGCTGCTCGCCTTCTGCGTGAGGTCGTAGAAGGTGGCCGAACCCACCGTCACCTTCTTGAAGTTGGCCTCGACCCAGGAGGTGATCTGGGACGACGTGCCGGTGGAGGAGCCGCCCATCATCCCGCCGCCGCTGGAGCCGCTGGAGATGAAGTAGTGGATCTTCCCGTCCTCGACGTACTGCTTGAACTGGGCCAGCGTCGGCGAGGGGTCGGTGCCGTTGAAGCCGCCGATCGCCATCACCGGGTCACCGGTGGCCAGTTGGTAGCTCGCCGCGTTCTGCGCGCCGATGGCCGCCGCGACCCAGGTGTACTTGGAGCTGTCGGTGTCGAGGAGCTTCTTGGCCTCGGAGGTGACGCTGGCGCCGTTGAGCAGACCGCCCGCACCGCCACCGCCGCCCATGCCGCCGCCCATCCCGCCTTCGCCGGTGGTGGTGCCGCCGGGGAAGCCCTGGCCCTGCTGGCTCTGGCCGTTCTGGCCCTGAGCGTTGCCGCCCTGCGAATTGCCCTGGCCACCCTGCGAGTTGCCACCGCCGAAGCCGTTGCCGCCGGTCCCATTGCCCTGCTGACCGGTCCCGTTGCCCTGCTGCCCCTGCCCCTGGCCGCCCTGCGTCGTGCCGTTGCCGCCCTGCTGGTTCTGGCCGGGCATCCCGCCACCCATGCCGCCCCGCATACCGCCACCGCCACCGCCGGGACCGCCGCCGCGTCCACCCATCATCGACGCCCCCGCGGGACCCGCCGTGACGATCGACCCGGTGTGCCCTTCCTGAAGCGTGCTGATGGTGTACGCCGTCGGCCCGGCCAGCGCCGCGACCAGGCTCACCGAGGCCGCTGCCAGGGCGAGTTGGCGGTTGATGCGGCCCGCGAAGATCAGCCCCAGCGCCCCGGCGAGCCCGCCGACGAGCACGAACCACTTCAGCCAGGGGAGGTAGTCGGACGTCCGGTTGAGGAGGACGTACCCCCAGGCCGCCGCCGAGACGACCGCCGCCGCGAGGGTGATCGACGCCCAGAACTCGGACCGCTTCTCCCACAGGAGACCGGCGCCCATGCCGACCACGGCCGCGATGTACGGCGCGAGGGCGACGGTGTAGTACTGGTGGAAGATGCCCGCCATGTAGCTGAAGACGATCGTGGTCATCACCAGCGAGCCGCCCCAGACGAGGAACGAACTCCGCGTGACGGACGTCCTCTTGAGCTTCCGGGTCGCGACCAGCCCGGCGACGAGCAGGATCAGCGCGGCCGGCAGCAGCCAGGAGATCTGGCCGCCGATCTCGGAGTTGAACATCCGGTCCCAGCCGGTCTCACCCCACTGCCCGGTGCCACCGCCCCCGCCGCCCCCGCCGACGGACCCGGTCTCCTCGCCGTTCAGCCGGCCGAGTCCGTTGTAACCGAAGGTGAGTTCCAGGAAGGAGTTGTTCTGGGAGCCGCCGATGTACGGCCGCGAGGACGCGGGCCACAGTTCGACGATCGCCACCCACCAGCCACCGGAGACGATCAACGCCCCCGTCGCGGCGGCGAGTTGACCCAGCCGCTTCTTCAAAGAGACCGGCGCGCAGACCCCGTACACGGCGGCCAGCGCCGGCAGGATCAGGAACGCCTGGAGGGTCTTCGCGAGGAACGCGAAGCCGATCGCGGCACCCGCCCACAGCAGCCACTTGGTGCGGCCGTCCTCCAGGGCGCGGACGACGAGGTAGCAGGCCACCGCCATGAGCAGGGCGAGCATCGCGTCCGGGTTGTTGAACCGGAACATCAGCGCGGCGACCGGGGTGAGCGCCATGACGGCGCCCGCGATCAGGCCCGCCGCCGGGGAGAACCGGCGCCGTACCGCCGCGTAGACGACGGCGACCGTGCCGACGCCCATCAGGACCTCGGGGATCAGGATCGCCCACGAGTTGAGGCCGAAGATCCGCACGGAGAGGGCCATCGGCCACAGCGCGGCCGGGGGCTTGTCGACGGTGATGGCGTTGGCCGCGTCGAGCGAGCCGAAGAAGAAGGCTTTCCAGGACTGGGAGCCCGCCTGAACCGCCGCCGAGTAGAAGGAGTTGGCGTACCCGGAGGAGTTCAGGTTGTAGAGGTAGAGGAAGAAGGTCGCGACGAGGAGGCCGAAGAAGGCCGGGCGGACCCAGGCCGGATCTTCCGGACGGCCTCGCCAAAGTCTCTTGCCACGCGGGGGGTTGGCCTCGGCTTCGCCGAGCGAGCCGCCGTCGGAGGGGGGCGGGGCCCAGGTGCGTTCGTCCTGAAGAGTCGTCATCGCTGGTTCCCCCGCGGGTCGTTGTCGTAGCCGGACCCGTACGGCGGCTGGCCGGGCTGGTCGTACGGCGGGCGGATCGGCTGGAGGCGCATCGTCGCGTCCTGCCAGTCGGCGTCCGGGGTCTCGCGCTTGTCCGGGAAGACCCAGGCGCGGAAGAGCAGGAACCGGATCACGGTCGCCGCGAGGTTGGCGGCGACGAGCACCGTGAGCTCGGTGAAGTGCGAGGGACTCGACGTCGCCGCGTTCAGCGCGGCCAGCGAGCCGCTGGTCAGCGCGAGGCCGATACCGAAGACGACGAGGCCCTGCGCCTGGTGCTTGACCGCGCTGCCCGAACCGCGCACCCCGAATGTGAGCCGGCGGTTCGCGGCGGTGTTGGCGACCGCCGAGACCAGCAGCGCGAGCGCGTTGGCGATCTGCGAGCCGCTGAACGTCCTAAAGCCGCTGTACAGCAGCAGGTAGAAGAGCGTCGACAGACCGCCGACCACACAGAAGCCGACGAGCTGCCGGGCCAGTCCCTTGGGTACGTCCATGATGTCTCGGTCGCGGGGGTCGTCACCGAACGGCCTGGTCAGCCGGTCCAGGGGCAGCGAACCGGTGGCCAGGGCCTTCCCAACGCGCCATACCCCCTTCAGGTCGTCGGTCGCCGTCTTGACGATGTGCACCGTGGAGTCCGGGTCGTCGACCCAGTCGACCGGCACCTCGTGGATGCGCAGGCCGGCCCGCTCCGCGAGCACCAGCATCTCAGTGTCGAAGAACCAGCCGGTGTCCTCCACCAGCGGCAGCAGCACCTGCGCCACATCGCGCCGGATCGCCTTGAACCCGCACTGCGCGTCCGAGAAGCGCGCCTGGAGCGAGCCCCGCAGGATCATGTTGTACGAGCGGCTGATGAACTCCCGCTTGGCACCCCGTACGACCCGGGAACTACGGGCCAGCCGGGAGCCGATCGCCAGGTCGGAGTGGCCCGAGATCAGCGGGGCCACCAGCGGGAGCAGGGCGTTGAGGTCGGTGGAGAGGTCCACGTCCATGTAGGCGAGGATCGGCGCGTCGGAGGCGGACCAGACGGTCCGCAGCGCGCGCCCCCGGCCCTTCTGCTCAAGGCGGAAGGACTTCACCCCCGGGAGGTTCGCCTCCAGGTTCTTCGCCACCACCGGGGTGGCGTCGATCGAGGCGTTGTCCGCGATGGTGATCCGGAAGGGGTAGGGGAACGTCTTGACGAGGTGCGCGTGCAGTCGCTCGACACACGGGCCGAGGTCCTTCTCCTCGTTGTACACGGGGATCACGACGTCCAGGACAGGCGTTCCGGCAGCGCCGGCCGGGAGGTGCTCCCGCGCCGGCAGCGTGCCGGGAGAAGAGTCGGTTCGCATGACAACGACTCTCGTCAGACGCCCTGTTGCACCCATGTGGTGGCACTGTGCTGACCCTGTGAGTCGAGTTGCCAGTTCGTTTCGGGCGACGGCTGCGGAACGGCCGGGGCAAGTGCCGGCAGATGCACCGTAAAAACGGTCTGCCCGGGGACGCTGTCGACGGTCACCGCGCCGCCGTGGGCGGTCGCGACGGCCTGGACGATCGCCAGCCCGAGGCCGGTGGACCCGGTGGTCCGCGAACGCGCCGTATCGCCGCGCGCGAACCGTTCGAAGACGTGCGGGAGCAGGTCCTCGGGGATGCCCTGGCCGTTGTCCTGGACGTCCACGCAGAGCCAGGGGCCGCGCCGCTGGACGCGCGCGGTGACGGTCGTCCCCGGGGGTGTGTGCGTACGGGCGTTGGCGAGGAGGTTGACCAGCACCTGTTGCAGTCGCGCCGCGTCGGCGCTCACGAGCGCCGGTTCGTCCGGCAGCTCCAGCCGCCAGACGTGGTCCCGCCCGGCCGCGCGCGCGTCGCTCACCGTGTCGATGACGAGGGGTACGAGGTCGGTCTGCTCGAACTGGAGGGGTCGTCCGGCGTCGAGGCGGGCGAGCAGGAGGAGGTCCTCGACGAGGAACGTCATCCGGCCGGCCTCGGACTCGATACGGCCCAGCGCGTGCCGGGTGTCGGGGCCGACCTCCTCCCGCCCGCGCCGGGTCAGCTCCGCGTACCCGCGGATCGAGGCGAGGGGGGTGCGCAGCTCGTGGCTGGCGTCGGCGACGAACTGCCGGACGCGCATCTCGCTCTGCTGGCGCGCGTGCAGGGCTCCGTGGATGTGGTCCAGCATCCGGTTGAGCGCGGCGCCGACCTGGCCGACCTCGGTGTGCGGGTCGGTCTCGGACTCCGGGACGCGCTCGCTCAGGTTCACCTCGCCGGTGTGCAGGGGGAGTTCGGAGACCCGGGTGGCGGTGGCGGCGACCTTGCGGAGGGGGCGGGTGGCGACGCCCACGAGGACGTAGCCGGCGATACCGGCGGCGACCAGGCCGGCGGCGGTGACGCTCAGCTCGACGAGGATGAGGGTGGTGATGGTGTTGTCGGGGTCGCTGGTGGGGATGGCGACGTAGAAGGTGCCGTTGACGCCGTCCGTGTACTTGACGCGGTAGCTGCCGAGGCCCGGGATGTCGACGGTGTGCGGCTTCTCGTCCTGGGCTGTCGCGTTGACTGCCTTGAGCTGTGCCTCCGTGAGCGTCTCCGCCTTCATCTCGAAGGTGCTGCCGGACTTCTCACCGACCGTGCCGGCCGTGACCGAGCCGTTCTCGACCTTCGCGATCAGGGTGGAGCCGCCGGGCTGCGGACCCCGGGTAACGAAGTCCGTCAGGTTGACGACCTTGGACTCCTGCTGGGGGCCCGAGTCGCGGTCGTCCGCACCGGGGGGACGGCCGCCGGGGCCGCCCGAGGCCCGCACCGAGACCTCCATCAGCTGACGGTCCAGCTGGTCGTACAGGTGCTGGCGCAGCGCCAGCGTCGTCACCGTACCGATCACCGCGCAGACCACGGCGATCAGCGCGACCGACGCGACGACGAGCCTGGCCCGCAGTGTGCGCGGCTTCCCCGCTCGTCTCTTCTGCGGACGCGGCCGTCGTCGCCCGCTCATGACTGGGCGGGCTTGATCAGGTATCCGGCGCCGCGCCGGGTGTGGATCATCGGCTCGCGGCCGGCGTCGATCTTGCGGCGCAGGTAGGAGATGTACAGCTCGACGACGTTCGCCTGGCCGCCGAAGTCGTACGACCACACGCGGTCGAGGATCTGCGCCTTGCTGAGCACCCGGCGCGGGTTGCGCATCAGGAACCTGAGCAGCTCGAACTCGGTCGCGGTGAGGTGGATGTTGTCACCGGCGCGGGAGACCTCGTGGCTGTCCTCGTCGAGGGTCAGATCACCGACGACCAGCACGGAGTCCGACCGCCGATCCGCCGCGCCCGAACGCCGGATCAGTCCGCGCAGCCGGGCGACGACCTCTTCGAGGCTGAACGGCTTGGTGACGTAGTCGTCGCCGCCGGCGGTGAGTCCCGCGATCCTGTCCTCGACGGCGTCCTTGGCGGTGAGGAACAGCACCGGCACGTCCGGCAGCTCCCTGCGCAGCCGTCCCAGCACGGTCAGCCCGTCCATGTCCGGCAGCATCATGTCCAGCACGACGGCGTCCGGCCGGAACTCCCGCGCGGTCTGTATGGCGCCGGTGCCGTCCCCGGCGCTCCGGATCTGCCAGCCCTCATACCTGAGAGCCATGGACAGCAGCTCGGTGATCGACAGCTCGTCGTCCACCACAAGCACTCGGACGGGGCTCCCGTCCGGCCTCAGCAGTTCGGTGCGCCCCTGGGGCGAGGTCGTGGTCATGTTGGACACCATGTCGACGTCCTCTGAGAGCACGCTTTCGCTTCCCTGTGATTTCCCTGAGAAACGCACAGGGAGTTCCCAGGGAGTGGGATCTTGGTGAGCGGATTGGCCTGTTCTGACCTTGTATGGGTGGCTGCGGTGAGGGCGGAGTGACAGGTTCCGCTGATGAAAGACCTTGAGAAACCTTTACGGGGGCTGTAGCTGGGGGGAGGTGGGATGGGGGGTTGGGGTGGGGGGGTTGGTGAGGGCGGGTGGGTGTCGATCGGAGCGGAGGGCGGACGCCGGTGGAGGCGGGCGGAGGCCGGTCGAGGCGGTGGGCGGAGGCCGGTCGGGGTGGCGGGCGATCGCAGGTGGGGGCGGGCGGGCGCCGGTCGGGGCGGTGGACGGAGGCCGATGCATGTGGGCGGGCGCCGGTTTCGGGGCAGGTTGGCGGCGATCGGCCCGGCCCGCTCAGAACAGCTCCGCCTGCGCGTCCTCCGGCTCCTTCGGGAACGGCCGTACCGGGAACACCCCGCCACCCCCGCCACCCCCGCCACCCTCGCCGGCCGGCGTCAGCTCCCAGCCGGTCATCAGCCGCGTGTCCAGTACGACGATCCCCTGCGCGGACGTGTCGAGGTGGAGGTCGGGGCCGGCCGCGGCGACCAGTTCCCCGGCGATGCCGGCGCCGGGGACCAGTTCGGTGATCTCGCCGGTCGCGGGAGGGGCGGCGTCCAGGCCGAACGCGGCGAGGTGGTCGACGGGACGGAAGGGCTCGGGGACGAGTGTTTCCGGCCACCCGGCGAGGGCGTGCGCACGCCGGTGCAGTACGCCCAGCTCATCGACCCCGGCGTCGACGGAACGCGCCGCGGTGGCTCGTACCGCCCGCTTCACCCCGTACGGAACCCGGTCCCCCACCCCCAGCGCGACCCGCAACACCTCCTCGGACCGCCGGGCGGCCATCAACGGCCCGCTCCCGAGCCACGTGAAACACAGGGCCCCCTGCTCCAGCAGCCGATCGCTCCCACGCTCGACGGCGGTGATCCCCACCTTGAGCAACCCGCCCCCGAACCAGGCGAGATAGACCCGATAGGCCCGAGGATCATCGGCCCGCCCGTCCGCGGCCACGGACCCCACCCGATCCAGCCGCCCACACTCCTCGCACCGCCCCCCGGTACTCCGCCCGGACACCTCCCGCCGGCCCGCACACGCATTCCCCCGAGCCCCGACACACCCCCTCCCGCCTCCCTCGACCACCCCGAACCCGACCCGCTTCCCCCACCCCAGCCCACTCCCGGCACCCCCCTCCCACCGCAGCACGGGCCCACTCCCCGCACTCCACCTCAGCCCCGCGCACTTCCACGTCCGCCCCATCCCCCGACCCTAGTTCCCCCCACTGACACTCCCCCTCACCCCAACACCTTCCTCCACCTCTCCCGAGCCTCCCCGACCCACCCCTCCCCGAGATCGACCGGCACCCGCACACAGATCCCGGTCCCGGCGGCATCCACCACCTCCACGACCAACGGCTCCTCCGCGACGACGGTCAGATACGCGGAGTCCCCCTCCCGGGGCCAGTTCCCCGCGAACACCTCGCCGTCCTCGTCCTCGTACGCCTCCTCGTCCTCCAGCACATCGAGCAGCGCCCCCCAGTCCTCAAGATCCTCCTCCCCGACCACGACGCGCACACTCCCCTCGACGAACCCGCTCCGCACGACGATCTCCCCGTCGTACCACCCGTCCTCCCGCCTCTCCACCCGCACCACAACCCCGACCCCGCCCTCGACCAGCCTCGCCAGCTCCACGCCCACTCCGATCCCGGTCAACGCGACAGAACCCCCACAGCATCAGATACGGACCTCAGCGGGACGGCAGTCACGGAAGCATCACTACTTCCACCATTCCTCCACATCATCCCGCGTCGGGCACTACGGTCACTCCACCTGAACCGCCCAGGGGGGACGAGATGACCAGCCCGTACACCACACCCATGCCACCCACACCCCGCCCACCGGACATGCGCCCGCTCCGCAGACGCAAGCGCGTGTGGCTCGGCGGCGCGGGACTGCTCCTGGCGGGTGCCCTGATAGCCGCCCCGGCCGACGACGGCCGGCAGTCGGTCGACGCGAAGACGAAAGCCGCGGCGACGGTCACCGCGACGGTGACGACAACCCCGTCCCCCGGCCCCACCATCACCGAAACGGCCACCCCCGAACCGGCCCCCACGGTCACGGTCACGGAGACGACCACCGCCGAGGCCGCCGACACCACCACCGACCTCACCGACAACACCACCGACGACGCCCCCAGCACCTGCTCGATCGTCTCCAGCTCCGGCAACTGCTACTCGGCGGGCCAGTTCTGCCGCAAGTCGGACCACGGCGCGACGACAACGAACGCGAGCGGCACCCCCATCAAGTGCGCGTACCGCTCGAACGCGTGGCGCTGGACGTACAGCTGACGGCACGTCGGACACGTCGACGCCCGGCCGACCGCCGGTCTCAGCCCTCCATCAGATCCGGATAGGGGCAGAGCTCCAACTCGGCGGCAGGCCGGTCGGCCCACTTCCACCAGATGTGCCGGTTCGAACACCCCCAGACCATCCGACAGGTACGCCGGTCGTCGTCCTCACGGCGGCAGAGCACCATCGACCCGGCTTTCAACGGGCCACCGCACTGGGGACAGATCGGTACGGAGTCGGTAGGCATCCCCACAACGTACCGCCCGCGCAAGGCGACAGTGGGGGCGGTCAGCCGCTCTGCGTGCCGTCCGGGACCGGGGCCGTGTCCTCGGCCGGCGGGGCGGTGACGGTCACCGGCCGGTCGATGTCGAGGAAGGTGACGGTGAGGTCGAGCGGACCGGTACCGGCGAACGCGTCATTGTGCTCGGCGCGCAGACGGAACCGCCTGGTGCGGTCGTCGCCGTCGGTCCACAGGTCCGTGGTGAGCGGATCGGCGATCTCCAGTTGCATGAAGCCGGCTGGGCAGCACGCCGTACGACTGGTTGTACGCCCCGCCGCTGCCCCACACGGCCGGCGCGGCACTGAACCAGCCCTTGCCGTTCAGCTTCTCGGCACTGAGCACGCTGCCGCCGACGTACATGACCTTGTCGACGAACCGAACCTCCAGCAGCCGCTCCCCCGGCACGGTCCCGGCGATCCGATAGCGAAGCGACCTCATCGCCCCGGCCTTCTCCGCGGCCTTCGCCACAGCCGCCGCGGGCGTCACCTTCGGCGGGTCCTCCCCCACGGAACCACTCTCGGCACCACCCCCACAGCCGGCCGATCCCCCTCCATGAACACGAAGAAGCCCCCTCCAGAATTCCGGAGGGGGCCTCGACTGCTGTGCACTCGGCAGGATTCGAACCTGCAACCTTCTGATCCGTAGTCAGATGCTCTATCCGTTAAGCTACGAGTGCTTGTTTTGTTGTTTCTCGTGTCTTCCGTTCCTGGCCTTCCGGCCGCTCCTGGCGACAGGAAGAACATTACATGACCGGCGGCGGCATGTGAAATCCGATTGGCGTAGCCCTTGTGACCTGCGGAAACGGGGGTGGAACGGCGAAACCCCGGTCGGGAGGACCGGGGCTTCGGGTGGGGCGGAGGCGGAGGGATTTGAACCCTCGATGGGCTTTAAGGCCCAAACCGCATTAGCAGTGCGGCGCCATAGACCGGACTAGGCGACGCCTCCAGCACAACCGCTCGCGTGGGTGCGAGTGGTGCGTGCAGATGATGACACAGGTGAGTGCCGTGTCACCAATCGATGCCCACCGTACTAGGCGGTCGGGGGCCAGGGCAAAGGGGTTGGGGCGAGAGGCCCGAGGCGGGCGGCGGCGCTCCTCCCGCGTGGACGCCGTGCACCCGCACCCCACCGAAACCCCCAACCCCGTAAAGGTCCCGCGCAGTTCCCGCGAACCCCGTTCGTACCCGCGTTCGCAAGGGCACGTGGTTCGTGCGAGGTGGCTCTCATACGGCGCCGGAGGTGAGGGCCCTGCCCTTAGACTCCCTCGCGTGACACCCCGCGGGCCGGTTGGCAAGATGGCCGGAGCGGGCGGCAGGATGCGCAAGGTGCGGTGACAGGGAGGAAGCGTCTCGTGAGCAGCAGGCCATCCCGAGGCGCTGCTCGCCTCGCGGCGATACTGGACGCCCTGCCGGACGCGTTGGTGCTGGTCAACGCGAACGGGACAGTCGTCAACGCGAACACGATCGCGCTGGAGGCGTTCGAGTCGCCGGGGACCGCGCTGGTCGGGCGGGGGCTGCTCGATCTGCTGCCCGAGTTCGACTCCAAGCTGATCCCCGGGTCCATGCGCAGGCCCGACCACATCGATCCGCGCGGCCGGACCAAGCCCGCCCGCATGATCGCCCGCCGCACCGACGGCCACGAGTTCCCCGTCGAGGTCACCAGCGCGAACCTGGAGAACGGCCAGCAGGCGTACGACGGATACGGCTACGCCCCGGACGAACTGCTGATGCTGGTCGTACGCGATCTGTCCGGCACCGTGGACACCGAGGCGGAACTCGCCCGCTCCCAGCGCCAGACGGAGATGATCCTGCGCGCGGCGTCCGAGGGCGTCGTGGGCACGGACACCGACGGGCGGATCGTCCTCGTCAACCCGGCCGCCGCCCAGATACTGGGGTATCGGGCCAGCGACCTGGGCGGCAAGGAGCTGCACACCCTCGTCCTGCACTCCCGCCCGGACGGCGCCCCCTTCCCGTACGACGAGTCGCCGCTCGCCGACACCCTCCGCTCCGGCCGCAAGCACCGCGTCCGCGGCCAGGTGCTGTTCGCGAAGAACGGCGACAAGGTCTCCGTCGACCTGACGACCGCGCCGGTGCGGGACGGCGACCAGCTCGTCGGCGCCGTCATGACCTTCACCGACCGGCGGCCGTACGACGCGCTCGCCAAGGAGAAGGAGACCTCCGAGGAGGCGCATGCCGAGGAGTTGGAGCGGCTCTCCGAGGAGCACGCCTCCGACCTGACCGCCCTGCGCCAGCGGCACGTCACGGAGATCGAGGAGCTCACCGAACAGCACGCGGAGGAACTCGCGGCCGGCGACGACCGGTACGCGGCCCTCGGCGAACGCGAGAAGGACCGGTACGAGGCCCTCGCCGGCCGGCACGACCAGCTCCTCACCCTCCTCGGCCGCTCCCTGCGCGGCCCCCTCGACGAACTCCGCCGCGAACTCGCGACCCTCGCCGCCGACGACGCCGGCCAGCTCTGGCCCGAGGCCAACCAGGTCCTGCACCACCTCTCCGCCGGGTACTCCCGGATCACCACCCTCATCGACAACGTCCTCGGCTACCAGCTCCTCGACACGGGAGAAGCGCAGGTCAGCCGTACGAAGGTGATGCTGGACGCGGTCGTCGCGGCAGGTGTCGACGGCGCCGTAGAACTGATCGGGCCCGGCCGCGTGCAGTTCGCCGTCCACGCGCCGCCGATCGAGGCCGAGGTCGACGCCCGCCTCCTCGCGACCGCGCTGGCCCACCTCGTCGCGGACGTCGCCGGCGTCGACGCGACCGGGAACGCGCCCGTCTCGGCGGGCGGCTACATGGACAACACGGTCGTCGTGGCCGCCGCCCAGCGCGGCGAGGTCGTCCGGATCGAGGTCCGGGGCCCGTACAGCGGCGGCGACCCGGTGCACGAGCCGATCGTCCGGGGCATCGTCCGCGCGCACGGCGGGGTGCTCCAGACGGTCGAGGTGCCGGGGATGAGCGGCAGCGCGTACGTCCTTGAGGTGCCGCTCGGCGGTGGCGCCGGGGTCGTGCCCGCGCAGGAGATCGCGCTGGTCCAGGAGGCCGCCGCGCCGCAGGAGGACGCGGGGCGCAGGCGGGCCCGGCGCAGCTCCGTGGACGCGTTCCTCGAAGGGGACGACGGTGAGGGCGCCGTTCCGCCCACCGGGCGCCGGCGCCGGCGTGGGCCCGCCGCCGAGGAGGACGAGGTCGTCGTCGAGGCGGGCGGGGGGTCCGGGCGTCGGCGCGGACGGCCCGCGGCGGGCGGGGACGAGCCGGCCGAGGGCGCGGTCGTGACCGCCGCCGAGCACGCGGCGGGGACGGCGGCTGCCGGGGCGGGGCTGGGGGCTGTGCCTCCGCAGGGGGTTCCGGTGCCGCCCGGTGGGGTGCCGGTGCCGGTCGGGGTGGGAAGTGAGCAGCACGCGTTGCCGCCGGCGTTGCCTGCGGCGGGGGCGGCTTCGGGTGCGGGTGCCGGTTCCGGTGAGGGCGGCGATGAGCAGGGGCAGCCGACCGGGCGTCGGCGTCGGGCGTTGGCGGCGGCGGGGGAGCGGGCCGCCGCGCAGGAGGCGGGGCCTCGGGCGGTGTTCGCGTTGCCGCCGGCTGAGGCGGATCGGGATGTGGAGGGGGCCGGGGTGGCGCCGGTTCCCGTGCCGGCGCAGGGGGTTGCTCCCGGGGTGGTGCCCGGGGCGGGGGCGGTTCCGGGGCAGGTCGCCGTTCCGGGGCAAGGGGTTGCTCCTGGGCAAGGGGTCGTCCCGGCTCAGGTCCCCGTGCCCGCTCAAGGTTCGATTCCGGCTCAGGGGCCGGTTCCCGCTCAGGGTGCCGTTCCCGCTCAAGCGCCGGTTCCGGCCCAGGGCGCCGTTCCCGTACAGAGTCCCGTTCCCGTGCAGGGTGCCGTTCCGGTCCAGGGGCAGATTCCCGCGCAGGGTCCAGTTCCCGGGCAAGTTCCGGTCCCCGCTCAGGCGCCGGTCCCCGCTCAGATGCCGGTTCCCGGGCAGGCGCCGGTTCCAGGGCAGGCGCCCGTTCCAGGGGCGCTTCCCGCGCAGGGGGCCGTACCGGTGGCGGGTGCCGTTCCCGTCCAGGGGCCCGCCGGCGTCGTACCGCCTCAAGGCGTCGCCGTACCCCCGCAGGCCGGAGTCGAATCCGGTGGGGTCGATCATTCCGGGCGCAACGACGTGGGCCCGCACGAGCAGGCGGACGATCACACCCCGCCGCAGCCGCATCCGGCGAGCGCGCCCACGGGACGCCGTCGCCGGGCCGTCGCGATGCCGTCCGGGGCGGACGTGGACGAGGCGGGCCCGGAGGCCGCGGGCCACCCGCAGGCCCAGGCCCACCCGCAGGTCCCGGCCCAACTGCCCCCGCAGGCGGTCCAACTACCCGCTCAGGCGCCCGCACCCGGTGCCGTTGCGCCCGACGGGGTCGTACCCGGCGCGCCCGCGCAGGCGCAGCCGCACCCCGTGCTCCCGCAGCCCGGCCACACCGGGCACATCCCGCTGCCCCTGCCGGCGGAGGTCCCGGCGCCGCAGCCGTTGCCGGCCGAGGCCGTGGACCCGAACTCCACGCAGGGCAGGGCGATCAGCGTGCGGACGCTCGGGCAGGGCGTGCCGTTCACGCGGCAGGCCGCGCAGGTGCAGCAGCCGACGGCGACCCCGCCCGGGGGCACGCCGAGCGCCGGGCGGCGCCGCAAGCTCGGGACGCCGCCCGGGCCGGAGGCGCGCCCGCATCCGCCGGCCGAGCAGCCCGTCGTCCCCGCGCAGTCGCTGCCGCACCCGTCGATGGCGGGGCAGACACGGCTCGCGCCCGGGACGGACGGGGCCGGGCGGTCGTACGCCATAGGGGCGCCCGACTCGAACGCGGCCGAGGGGCCTGAGCCGCTGGACGGGCCCGGCGGGGCCGTCGAGGTCGCCGACCCGCCGCGCCCGCAGCCGATGGACGACGAACTGCCCCCCGAGCCGCTCGACAACCCGCGCCGGCTGCTGGTCTGGCCCGCGCCGGACGTCACGACGCAGCAGGCGCTGAGCGACCGCGGCTACCGGCCGGTGATCGTCAACTCCCGCGAGGAGGTCGACGCGCAGATCGCGGCCTTCCCGGCGGCCCTGTTCGTCGACCCGCTGACCGGCCCGATCACCCGTACGGCGCTCCAGTCGCTGCGCACGGCGGCCGTCGCGGCGGACGTCCCGGTGCTGGTCACGGCCGGTCTCGGGCAGGCGACCCGGGAGGCGGCGTACGGCGCCGATCCGGCCGTCCTGCTGAAGGCGCTCGCGCCCCGGGACAGCGAGCAGCATCCGCCGCGCGTCCTGCTGATCGAGGAGCACGCCGAGATCGCGCTCGCGCTGACGTCGACGCTGGAGCGGCGGGGGATGCAGGTCGCGCGGGCGGCGAGCGACGCGGACGCGGTGATGCTGGCGGGGCAGTTCCGGCCGAACCTCGTCGTCATGGACCTCATGCAGGTCGACCGGCGGCAGGCGGGGATTCTGGACTGGCTGCGGGCGAACGGGCAGCTCACGCGGACGCCGCTGGTCGTGTACACGGCCGCTGTGGACCAGCCTGATCTGCCTCGGCTGGCTTCGGGGGAGACGGTGTTGTTCCTGGCGGAGCGGTCGACCAGTGCGGAGGTTCAGTCGCGGATCGTGGATCTGTTGGCGCGGATCGGGACGAACTAGGGGCGGTGGGGGCGGGTTGGGGGCCCGGGCGTGGGGTTGGGCCCGGGCGTGGGGCCCGTCGGCGTTACTTCGCGGCCAGTCTTCTCGCCGCCTCGCGGATCGACGCTCGGAGGCGGTCGCGGTCGGTGTCCTCGGAGCCGGCGAGGATGCGGCTCATCTGGGGGACGACGGTCATCCAGTTGGCGAGGGCGAGCAGGAGGATGAGGAGGTCGGCCGGGGGGATCGCGTCGGTGATGACGCCGCGTTCCTGGCCGTCGCGCATCGCGGTGACCTTGTGGGCGTAGTGCTCGCGGCGGGCCGTCTCGTCGGGGAGTTCGCCGGTGCCGTACTCGATGCCCTCCCAGTAGAGGAGGCGCAGGAGTTCGGGGTGCGCGGCGTGGTAGTCCATGAGGCGGTCCATCCAGCCGTCGATGTCGTCCGGATCGACGGGGACGGCGGCGGCGAGCTCGACCATACGGCGGCTGAGGACCTGCGTGAACAGCTCCGCCTTGTTGCCGTAGTAGACGTAGATGAGCTGTTTGTTGGCCTTCGCCTCGGTGGCGATGCGGTCGATGCGGGCGCCCGCGATGCCGTACCGGGCGAACTCGGTGACGGCGGCGTCGAAGATACGCGCCTTGGTCGCCTCGGGGTCTCTGACTGCCATGGGTTCAGGGTAGCGGGAACCAATTCATAACCAACTGGTTGGTTGACAAGGAATGCGGCGGGGCTTCAGACTGTTGGGAGTCAGGTAAGCAACCAACTGGTTGGTTGTACGTTCGGGGAGGGGTCATGTCTGCTGTGTCACCGGTGTCCGCGCGGGCCGTCCGGGCCGGTTCCGGGGAGCCTTCTCCCGGCGCGCGGTTCCTGCTGCCGCTGATCGCCCTCTGTACGGCCGTCACCGCCGCGAACATCTATCTCGCGGCGCCGCTGCTGCCGCTCATCGCGCGGGACTTCGGGACGACCGCCTCCTCGGTCGCCTGGATCGCGTCGGTCGCCCAATTCGGTTACGCCGCCGGGCTGTTGCTGTTCGCGCCGCTGGGGGACCGGGTCGACCGGCGGCGAATAGTGGCGGTGCTGTCGGTCGTGACGGCCGTGGCGATGGGCGGGGGCGCGCTCGCCGGGGGCGCCGGGGTGCTCGCGATCGCCGTGTTCCTCGCGTCCGCGGCGACCGTCGTACCGCAACTCCTCGTGCCGTTCGTCGCCCAGCGGGCGCCCGCGGATCGCCGGGCCCGGCATGTCGCCGCCGTCATCGCCGGGCTCTTCACCGGGATCGTCGCGGCCCGGGTGCTCGGGGGGCTCGCCGGGCAGGCGTTCGGGTGGCGGTGGGCGTTCGCGGGGGCGGCCGTACTGACGGCCGTGCTGGGGGTGGTGACCGCCTGGGCGCTGCCTCGGGAGCGGGTCGCGCGGGGGGAGGGGTCGCTGTTCGCCGGGTTGTTCGGGATGCCGGGGTTGGTGCGGAGGTCGCCGGAGCTTTGGCGGGCTTGTGTGCGGCAGGCGGGGATGTACGGGGCTTGGTCGGCTTTGTGGACGTCGTTGGCGTTGCTGTTGACGGGGACGGGGACAGGTTCGGGATCGGGATCAGGGTCGGGCTGGGGCTGGATTTCGGGCGGGGCGTCGGGTTACGGCATGTCCACGGCGACTGCGGGGCTGTTCGGGTTGTTCGGGCTCGCGGCGAGCGTGGTCGCTCCGCTGGCGGGGGGCCTGGTCGACCGTTTCGGCGCCGGACATGTGGTGCGGGGCGCGTACGCGGTGGCCGCGGTCTCGGTCCCCTTGTTCTGGTGGGGCGGGTCGGCGTTGCCCGCGCTGTTCGTGGCGGCGGTGCTGATCCACGCGGCGCTGGTCACGTCCCACGTCGCCAACCAGACACTCGCCCTGACGACAACCTCCTCACCTTCCGTGGCGAACAGCGCGTACGTCGTCGCGGGGTTCGCGGGCGGAGCGACGGCGTCCGCTCTGGCGGGGGCGGCGTTCGGGGGGTTCGGGTGGGGCGGGGTGGTTGTGGTGGCGGGGGTTTGGCTGGGGGTGGGGTGGGGGGTGACGGCGGGGGGACGGCGGTGAGGGGCTTGGGGCGCGGAGGGGTGACGCCGGTGAGGCTCTTTAGGGGTGCCTCTGATACGCCGGTCAGGCGCGAGTCTTCAGGGGCGCGGGACCGTGTTCAATTTGCGGCTACCGCCGCGCGGGCGCGACCAGCCCTCCACCACCCGCACCTGCCGACGCAACACAAGCCCCCCCTCCGCCACCGCCCTTAAATCTCCGTGACCTCCAGCTCCCCCTCCGCATACCTCCGCCGCAACACCTTCTTGTCGAACTTGCCCACACTCGTCTTCGGCACAGCCTCGATCACCGTCCACCGCTCAGGCAGCTGCCACTTGGCGATACCCCCCTCACCCGCGAGGAAGGCCCGCAGCTCGGCGAAGTCGGCGGCAGCCCCCTCCTTCAACACGACCGTGGCCAACGGCCGTTCCCCCCACTTCGTGTCGGGGACGGCGACGACGGCGGCCTCGGCGACAGCCGGATGCGCCATCAACGCGTTCTCCAGGTCCACGGACGAGATCCACTCACCCCCGGACTTGATGACGTCCTTGGCCCGGTCGGTGAGCGTCAGGAACCCGTCCGCGGAGATCGTCCCGACATCCCCGGTCTTCAACCACCCGTCCGCACTGAACTTGTCCTCGGGCCGCAGAAGTTCCGCGTCGGCGCCGTTGTAGTACGCCCCGGCGATCCAGGGCCCGCGCACCTCCAGCTCCCCCGCCGACTCCCCGTCCCACGGCAGCCGCTCACCCCCGGGCCCGGTGAGCCGCGCCTCGACGCCGGCCGGGAACCGCCCCTGCGTGAGGCGGTACGCGAACTCCTCGTCCGTACCGACGACATGGGCGGGCGGCCGGGCGATCGTCCCCAGCGGAGACGTCTCGGTCATGCCCCACGCGTGACAGACCCGCATACCGAGCTCGTCGAACGCGGCCATCAGCGAGGGCGGACAGGCGGACCCCCCGATGGTGACCTGCTGAAGGCTGGAGACGTCACGCGGCTTGGCGGTGAGCTCGGCGAGGAGCCCCTGCCAGATCGTCGGGACCGCCGCCGCGTGGCTGGGCCGCTCGGAAGCGATCATCTCGGCGAGCGGGCCGGGCTGGAGGAAGCGGTCCGGCATCAGCATGTTGACGCCGGTCATGAAGGTGGCGTGCGGGAGCCCCCAGGCGTTCACGTGGAACTGGGGGACGACGATCAGCGAGAGGTCCTCGTCCGTGAGGCCCATCGACTGCGCCATGTTGACCTGCATGGAGTGCAGGTAGATGGACCGGTGGCTGTAGACGACCCCCTTGGGGTCACCCGTGGTACCGGAGGTGTAGCACATCGCCGCCGCACTGCGCTCGTCCAGCTCGGGCCAGTCGTACGACGTCGGACGCCCCGCGATCAGCTCCTCGTACTCATGCACCCGGACGGCGGCGTCCGCGAGGCCGGAGCGGTCGCCGGGCCCGGAGACGACGACGTGCTCGACGGTCTTGAGGTGCGGCAGGAGCGGAACCAGCAGCGGCAGGAGCGAGCCGTTGACGATGACGACCTTGTCCTGCGCGTGGTTCGCGACCCAGACCAACTGCTCAGGGGGCAGCCGGAGGTTGAGGGTGTGGAGGACGGCCCCCATGGAGGGGATCGCGAAGTACGCCTCGACGTGCTCGGCGTTGTTCCACATGAGCGTCGCTATCCGCTCGTCCCCGCTCACCCCCAGCTCGTCCCGCAGCGCGTGCGCCAACTGCGCGGCCCGCCCGGCGACCTCCGCATAACTCCGCCGCTGCGGCTCCGCCTCACCCGTCCAGGTCGTGACCTGCGAGGACCCGTGAATCGCGGCTCCGTGGGTCAAGATCCTCGAAATCAGCAGCGGTACGTCCTGCATCGTGCTCTGCACGGCGTCCTCCCGGGCGACATTGCCTGCGGCGGCGGAACTGGTTGAGCCTGATTCTGCGCACATACCATTCGGTATGTCACTAGGAAGGGCCCGATCGATCGGCTCACATTAAAGCGAAGGTCAAATCGGCAGGTGAAGGCGGCACGGGCCGCACCCCCCACACAACCTCACGCACTCTCCCGCATCGCGTTGGCAAACGCTTCCGCGCCGAACGGAGCGCCTTCGTAGGTGTACGGGTAATCCACCCCCGCCGCCGCGTACGCAGCCGCCCGCCGCCGCTCGCGCTGGAGGTGGAGCTCCGCGACCTCGGCCCACAGCCGGGCCTCCTCCTGCCGCCGGAAGATCTCGGCGGCCTCCGCCTTGGAGGGTGACGTCCAGGGACGCGACCAGGGGCTTACGGGGATGACAGGGGTGACGGGCTCAGGGGTGGCCGGGGCTGCGGGGGTTTTCACACAGCACTTCCGACGCCTGCCCGTCGCGGGCAGGAGAAGCGCGATCAGGGTACGCAGGCACGCCGAGATGGCATGCGCGATAGAGTGGCGCATGGCGACAGGTCCTTTAGCGAGAAGTTGTCGTCAGGCCCCTTCAGCAGAGTGTTGATCGCACTCTGAGTCCTGAGGGGGCCACTTTTTGTTGTTGTTGAGGAGCACCGTAGCACCGAGATCAGCGAGTTGAAGCAAATCTCTGCGAACTCGGCAACTTTTTCGGCGGGTTGGATGCGCCCGGGCTCCCGTCTCAGTTGAGGACTTCGGCGGCCTCCTGGAGCGTGGGCCGGTCTTTCGGATCGTGGCTGAGCATGGCGTCGATGAGTTCACCAAGTCTGCCGGGTGCCTTGACGGGACGTCGTCTGCCGTCGGCGACGGCTTCCCTCTGCACGGAGCGCGGAGCGTCGTCGGGGTACTCGACGGCTCGCCACCCGGTGGCCGAGATCAACAGCGAGGCACCGAGGGCGTAGACGTCGGCTTCCGGGGTGGGTTCGGCTCGGCCTGTGGCCAGGACGCTACGGGAGATCTCCGGCGCTTCGTAGTGGACGAGACATCCCCGGTACGGGAAGTCGTACACCTCGGGAACGTCCCCGCCTCGCGCGAGGGCGAGGTCGATGAGGTGAACGTGATCCGGGCCGACGATGAAGTGGGCGGGCTGCACATCACCGTGCGCCCAGCCTCGCGCGTGAACCTCGGCCAGCGCCTCGACGCAGCCCGGTGCGACGCTGACATGCGGTTCGACCGGCGCCTCCCGTCGGCGACGAGGTTCCCACAGCCGGTACAAGTCCGGTCCCGAACGCCAGGGTTGGACGTTCCACGTCCCGTGCTCCCACTCGCCGTACACGACATCCCTTCGGCCGAGGTGATGCAGCACGGCTCCCTCACGGGCGGGGGCGAGCGCGGTCCACGGCTGGGCGTCCCACTCGGCGGTGGCCTCGACCGGGCGGCCGAGCTTCACGGCGTAATGACCCTGTGGGCTCTCCACTTCCCAGACCGTGGAGCCTCGGCGATCTGCGACCAGGCGCCTGCTCGTGGGGGTGAGTGCGTCGAGCACCGGGGTCGGCAGGTCAAGGATCGGGCCGGACAACGTGACTTCTCCATCCTGAGTTTCCAAGCGGGCGCGGCGGGTTGTGAGTTGAGGCCGGCCGCACCCGCTGGGTCCATGCGCTATGCCTGACCGTAAGGCCGTCCGCAGTCCGAGTCGCAGTTCGCGAGGTTCGTGCCGTCCACGGTCCACAGGTCGTCGAGAACCATGAACCCGGCCGCCTTCATGGCGCGTGCCGAGGCGGCGATGTGCTCGGGGTCGCGGGGTCCGCCGCCGGGCTTGGGGTTGTGGTGCAGGAAGCGGCCCGCGTACCGCTCGCAGAGGTCCGTGTACTCCTTGGTGTGCAGGATCAGCGCGTGCAGGCCGAGGTCCACGTCGTCCGACGGGACCATGGGGACGGTGGCGGTGGCCGCCGTGACCACGAAGGCCACGGCCTGGTCCGCGATCCGCTCGGCCCGCTCGGGAGACTGGCCGTCGTGGATCACCACGAAGCGGGCGAGGCTCTCGAACAACTCCTCACCGGCCACCGCTCGTCCGGTCTTCTGGTCGTTCGCCGTCGCTGTCATGGGGAAACTCCTCCTGTGTGGCGGTACGGCACCCGCGCTGACCGTTGACAGGCGTCACAGCCCGACGCGGTTGCTGCCGTTCCTGATGGCCAGGCGCGCGCTCAGTCCCTTCCGGGCGCTCAGCGTCACGAGGTCGTCCGCAGGGCGTCCCACTCCGTGTCGCCGTTGCCGATTGCTCGCCATGGACAGGAGCATCGCGAGCCGGGGAACTCCGCCAAAAGGTCAGGCTGATTACCCAACTTGGGTAACCGCGCCGCGAGTAGAGTCACCATGACGCTGAGTAGTCTTCGTACCGGGAGCCTGCCGATGCCTGACGCCGACCGGCCGCGGGAGCTGCCCACCAGGCTGCTCACAGATCCCGAGATGATCGAGGCATGCCGGGTACGGGACTTCGCCCGGGTCTTCCGGCTGCTGAGGACCCGGGCGGGCATCTACCCGTCGATGATCGCCCGGCGATGCGAGCTGACTCCGAGCCGGGTCGGCGAAGTGATCGCGGGACGGCGGCAGTTGTTGCACATGGACGTCATCGAGCGCATCGCGGACGGCTTACGCATCCCCGGACACATGCTCGGCCTCGCGCGTCGGGAGTGGGAGACGCCCCAGGCTCTTGTGGTCGTACAGCGTGGGACACCCCAGGTACTGGAGCCCGACCAGCCGGAGGCTGCCTCACTGCCGAGTCCCGAGGTGGACGGCATCCTGTCCCTGGCTACACGAACGACCTTCAGCGCAGCCACACTTGACGCCTTCCGCTCCTCCATCGAGGACTACTGGCGGCGCGACGACCAGCACGGCGGCGAGGCGTTGCGGCCGGCGGTCGTCGGCCAACTCCGCCACGTCGTAGGGCTCCTGAAGGAGAACCGGCCCACCTCGATCCGGAACGGTCTGTACGGCATCGCGGCCGAACTGACACGCCTCACCGGCTGGACCCACTTCGACGCCCGCCAGTACAGCCAGGCTCGCGCGTACTTCACGGAGTCGCTGAACCTGGCCAAGGAGATCGACGACCGCCAGTTCATGGCCAACGTCCTGGCCTGCATGAGCTTGCAGGCCACCTACCAGGACAAACCCGCGGACTCACTCGCCCTCGTGAGCGCCGCCCAGGACCAGGCTCGCTCGTCCCTCGGTACGACCCCGCGTGTCCTGTCCATGCTCTCGATGCGTGAAGCCTTCGCCCACGCCACCCTCGGCAACCGGTACGCGACCCACCGGGCGATCGGTGAAGCTCAAGGCCACTTCGAGCGAATTCGGACGGGCGATCCGGACCCGCCATGGGTGGTGTACTTCGACGAACCGAAGCTCATCGTGGACACCGGCATCGCCCACGGCCAACTGGGCGAAGCGGCGACAGCCGAACCCCTGATCGCGGACGCCTTGCGGCGGGAAGCCGAGTCGAACCAACGGAGCCGCGCGTTCCACGCGTTCTGGCTGGCGCGTACGCGACTCGACCAGGGCAAGCTCGATCTGGCGTGCCACACGGCTACGTGGGCCCTGGAATCCGCTTCGGTCGTGTCGTCCGAGCGGGTGACCGGCCATCTCAGGGAGTTCTACGATCGGTTGGCCCCGTACAGGCAGGAGCCCGTGGCGCTCGCCTTCGAGGCGCGGCTGCGGGCGGTCCTTCAGCCGGTCAGCGGATCGCTTCGTCCATGAGCAGGTAGAGGAGCCCGACGAGGGACCCGCTGCTGACGACTTCGCGGCGGTCGATCATCCCGCGCACCTCGCTGAGGGGAATCCACTCGATGCGGTCGGACTCGTTCTTCTCGGTGGGTGGTCCGACGTAGGTGGCGCCGTCGGCGCGGAAGACGTGGTGCTGGGAGTCGGTGATCCCGTTCGCCGGCTCGGCGTAGATCAGGGGCTTGATGGGTCCGGGGCGCCAGCCGGTCTCTTCGAGGACTTCGCGGGCCGCCGCCTCCTCGGGCGTCTCGCCTTCCTCGACCAGGCCCATGGGCAGCTCCCAGGCCCACGAGTCGGTGATGAAACGGTGCCGCCACATCATCAGCACCTCCCGGCGGTCATTCACCACGGCGGCCACAGCCAGGTGGCGCAGCCGGACGACGTGGTACTCCCACCGGCGCCCGTCAGGCTGCTGGACGTCGACCAGACAGAGGTTCACCCACTTGTTCGTGTAGATCTGTCGCTCACCGTGGGTCTTCCACTCCATAACCTGCGGCCCTTCTCCCGATCGATCCCCAGGGTCTCAGACCGCCAGGAGAGCCGAGCCCAGGTCGAGGGTCTTTTTACGTCACTCTGACGAGATACTCCTCTGGAAGGACAAGACCCACACCGGCAGTCCCGGCGGAGCAGGTCGGCCCTCGCCCGCCTCAGTCCCGCGCCAACCCCAGCTCCGGGTCCTCCCGGAGTTTGCCCAGGGCTCGGGAGACCGCTGACTTGACCGTGCCGATCGAGACGCCGAGGACTTCGGCGGTCTGGGACTCGCTGAGGTCCTCGTAGTACCTGAGGACGACCATGGCGCGCTGGCGGGCGGGGAGTTTCAGGATGGCTCGCCACATGGCGTCGTGGAGGGCCTGGTGTTCGGCGGGGTCGCCGAGGCCGGGGGTGGGGTCCGGTTCGGGGAGTTCGTCGCACGTGAACTCGTCGACCTTGCGCTTGCGCCACTGGGACGTGCGCGTGTTGAGCAGGGCGCGGCGGACGTAGCCGTCGAGGGCGCGGTGGTCCTCGATGCGGTCCCAGGCGACGTACGTTTTCGTGAGGGCGGTCTGGAGCAGGTCCTCGGCGTCGCACGGGTTCGCGGTCAGCGAGCGGGCGGTACGCAGGAGCACCGGCTGGCGGTCCCGGACGTAGGACGCGAACGACGGGTATCCGGGGCGGACGGTGGTCCGCGCCGGGCCGATCGAAGCGCTGGTGCAGACGGGTGTGGTCATGGCTCCACGCTAGGAGGGAGGGCGCGTGGTCCGGATCGCCCGCAGGTCCCGAAGAAATGTCCCCCTCAGGTTGTAGGGGTGGGGCGGGCCCCACCTCCTGAAGGTGGAGCGGGAGGACCCAGGTACTACGGGATGACCCCTGGGGGATCATCTGTCCGTCGTAAGGACCAGGCCGGAGGTGGGTACTCCGGTACCGGCCGTCACGAGCGCGGTCCCGGCGCCGGGGACCTGGTTCACCGCTGTTCCGCGCAGCTGTCGTACGGCTTCGGCGATGCCGTTCATGCCGTGCAGGTACGCCTCGCCGAGCTGGCCGCCGTGGGTGTTGAGGGGGAGGGTGTCCGCGGCGACGAACCCTGAGGCGTCTCCGGGTCGGCAGAAGCCGAACGCCTCCAGTTGCATGAGGACGTACGGGGTGAAGTGGTCGTACAGGATCGCCACGTCGATGTCGTCCGGGGTGAGGGACGAAGCCGTCCAGAGGCGGTCCGCGACCGCCGCCATCTCGGGGAGGGCCGTCAGGTCGCCCCGGTAGAAGCCCGTCATCTGCTCCTGGCCCTTCGCCGCGCCCTGCGCCGCCGCCGCGACCAGCACGGGCGGGTTCGGCAGGTCCCGGGCGCGTTCCGGGGTCGTCACGATCAGGGCCTGGCCGCCGTCCGTCTCCTGGCAGCAGTCCAGAAGTCTTAGGGGTTCGACGATCCACCGTGACGCGGCGTGGTCCTCAAGGGTGATGGGGCGACCGTAGAAGTACGCCGCCGGGTTCGTCGCGGCGTATCTCCTGCCGACCACCGCCACCTCCCCGAACGCGTCCGGGGTGAGGCCGTACGTGTGCAGGTACCTCTGCGCCGTCATCGCCACCCACGAGGCGGGGGTCAGCAGTCCGAACGGGAGCGTCCAGCCGAGCGCGACGCCCTCCGCGGACGGCTCGCGCCGCGTCACACCGGCGCCGAACCGCCTTCCCGAGCGCTCATTGAAAGCGCGGTAGCAGACGACGGTCTCGGCGATGCCCGTCGCGACGGCCATCGCGGCTTGGAGCACCGTCCCGCAGGCGGCTCCGCCGCCGTAGTGCACACGGGAGAAATAGGCCAACTCCCCTATTCCGCACGCCTGCGCGACGCTCACCTCGGGGTTGGTGTCCATGGTGAACGTGACCATCCCGTCCACGTCCGTCGGCTTCAGCCCCGCATCCTCGATCGCCGCACGCACCGCCTCCGCAGCCAGCCGCAACTCACTCCGTCCCGAGTCCTTCGAGAACTCGGTGGCACCGATGCCGGTGACGGCGGCGCGGTTGGTGAGGGGGTGGGGGGGTGGCATGGGGGCTCCTTGGGGTGGGTGGGGTTTGGGGAGTGAGGGGTGGAGTGGGAGGGGTGGGTGTGAGGCGGTGAGGGGCTGGGGTTCGGGGGTGGGTGCGGGCCGGTGGGTGGGGTGCGGCCGGTGGTGGGTTGGGGTGGGGTGGGGTGGGTCGCTTGCCCGCGCGGCGGGGTGCCTCCCCCGAGCTCTTCGAGCAGGGGACCCCCAGCCCACCCGTGCCCTGGCGGCACGACTGCCCGCAGCTAGGTGGCGGGAGAAGACGTGGGTGCGGGTGGGTGGGAGGCGGCGCGGCCGGCCGGAGCGTGGGTGCGCGTGGGTGGGGGCGGCGCGGATGGCCGCGGTTGGGTGGCGGCAGGAGCGTGCCGGTGGGTGGTGAGGGGCATGGCGCGGCCAGCCGCGGCTGGGCGGCGGCCGGAGCGTGGGGCGGGTGGGCGCAGACGCATTTGGGGGCGGCAGGAGTTTGGATGCCGGTGGGTGGGGCGGCGCGACTGCCCGCAGCCAGGCGTGGGAGGAGACGTAGGTGCGGGTGGGTGGGAGAGGCGGCGCGGTTGGCCGTGGCTGGGGAGCGGTGGTGAAGCGGCTGCGGGACGGCTGGCCTCGTTGGGGGACGGCAGGAGCGTGAGAGCGGGTAGGGGGCATTCACACGGCGCCGTCCTCGTGGGCGTCCGACTTCGTGGTGGGGCGGTCCTCATCGGCTCCACCTACGTCTGGGCCCGCGCCTACCTCTGGGCCGACGCCCGCCTCTGGGCCGACGCCCACTTTCCCGCCCGGGGCCTCCCCTCCAGCCGCACTCGCGCCTGTGCCCGCGCCCGCGTCCCCGTCCGCGCCTGCTCCTCCAGCCGTGGCCGTTTCTCCGCCCAGGTCCTCCCCTTCGCCCCCGTTCACCACCAGCGTCGCCGTTCCCGTTACGTGGCGGCCCAGGCTGTTGGTGCCGGTTATTCGGACTGTCAGTTCGGGGCCGTCGGTGTGTTGGATGTGGCCGGTCAACTTGAGGGTGTCGCCGGGGTAGTTGGGGGCGCCCAGGCGGATGGTCAGGGTGCGGAGGCGGGAGCTGGGGCCGAAGTGGTCGGTGAGGTAGCGGCTGACGAGGCCGTTGGTGGTGAGGATGTTCATGAAGATGTCGGGGGAGCCTTTGGCGCGGGCGGCGTCGGGGTCGTGGTGGACGTCCTGGAAGTCGCGGGAGGCGATGGCGCCGGCGACGATCAGGATGCGGGTGATGTCGATGTGGAGAGGGGGGAGTTGGGTGGCGGCGGTGGGTTTCGTCATGCCGGTTCCTCTCCGGCCCGGAACACCGGGAGCGTCAACTCCTCGTCGTACTCGTGGAATTCGAGGGTGACCGGGGTTCCGATGCGAACCTTGTCGTAGGGGACGCCGATCACGTTGCTCACCAGCCTCACGCCTTCGGCGAGTTGGATCAGGGCGACGGCGTACGGGGGGTCGAAGGCGGGGAACGGGGGGTGGTGCATGACGACGTACGAGTAGACCGTGCCCTCGCCGTCCGCCTCGACGGTGTCCCAGTCGGGCGAGCCGCATTCGACGCAGCCGGGAATCCAGGGGAGGCGGAGGGTGGTGCAGCGGGTGCAGCGCTGGATGAGGAGGCGGTGGTCTCGAATCCCCTGCCAGAAGGGGGAGTTGTCGCGGTTGACGACGGGACGGGGGCGGCGCGGGGTGTCCACGGCCTGGCTATCCGCGGCCGGGGTGTCCGCGGGCCGGCTCTCCACCGGCGTGTACTTGAGGATGCGAAAGCGATGCGTCCCGGCCAACTCCCCGTCCTCGCCCCGCACATCGGTCCGCGTCGTGACGAAGTACCCCCACCCCAGCTTCGTCGACTTACGCCCCGACACCGACTCGATCACGGAGTCGAAGGCGACCCGCTCACCGAGCCGCAGCGGACGGACGTACTCCTGCTCGGAGTCGGTCGCGACGACGGCCGTACAGCCCAACTCGTCCAGCAGCGAGAGGAGTTGCTCGTACGCATCGGTGCGGGCCGAGTTCCCGGAGAGCCCGCCCATCGTCCAGACCTGGAGCATCGCGGGCGGGACGATCGCGTCGGGCCCGGCGTACGCGGGGTTCGTGTCGCCGAGCGCCTCGCACCAGTGGCGGATCATGGCCGCGTCGACGGGGTCCTTGGCGAGCCCGGCGACGGCGGCGGGCCGGCCCTCGTACGCCTTGAGACGCTGCTCGACGTCCTCCTCCGGCATGGCGCCCTCCCCTCCCGAGACGGTTTCTGACTGTCCGTCAGATGACGTGGACTGTCAAGAACGGCCCGGCAGTTGACCACCCGGCGAGGCACCCGGCAGGACACTCGGCGAGACATCCACGGCCTCAGCCACGCCCCCGCGCTCACGCCCACCCACGCCCCCCTGCACCCGCCCACACACCCGCACCGGCACCCGCACGAACCCGAAAACGCCTGCGCGGCGAAGCCCGAGAGCCTCGCCGCGCAGGCGCTTCACCACCCCGGTGAGCACACCCCACACCCGGTCGGGGGCCGGTACCGGCCCCCTTCGGTCAGCGGATCACCACCACAGCGGCGCGAAGGTGACCTGGACGTTGTGGTTGCCCTGGTTGATGGACGTGAACGCGGACCCGTTCACCTGGGCGGTGTTGCTCTGGTTGCTCGCGCCGGAGCCCACGGCGTTCTGCTGCGTGGTGGACGAGTTGCCGTTGTTGTCGTGCCCGACACCGCTGCCGATGATGCTGGCCACGCCCGCGTTCGATCCGTCGTCCGCGAAGCCGCCGTTGTCCGCCGCCGCGACGCCGGTGAAGAGAGCGGCGGCGAGCGGGAGGGCGGAGACGGCGGCGACGATGCGGGCGGTACGGATGCTTGCCATGTTGTTCCTCCAGAGAACCCGGCTTGTGGCCGGGATTGCATGAACTACGGCTTTTACCGGGCCAGTTGGCCGACCGTCCCGGCGGTTGTGACGACGTCGCGAGATCAGAGTTGCCCACCGGACAGCCGCGGAACCACCCCCTACGGCCCGATTAGCACGCAAGCGTGATGACCAGTCGATAAACCCCTTTCACTACCGTTCTTCGCGAAGGTCCGCGTCCCGGGCGCGTCGGGACCGCCGTATCCCGTACGCCGCATGAGGCGAAGCGTTCCGGCACGGGCCCCGGCGTCCGCCGCCCCGAGGGCCCGTCGGGTCTGCGCCCCCTCCCGTTCTTCGAACAGGTGTGCGAAACTGGACCCATGGCCACCACCGACCGGCAGGCCACCACGCTGGCCCTGGCACACGCGCTCTCGGCCGCCGAGCGCGGCCTGGCCGTCATCCCCCTGTCCCGTACGAAGCTCCCGGCCCTCCGCTCCCCCCACCGCCTCGACCCGCCCGGCACCCCGCAGTGCCACGGCGAATGCGGCCGTCCCGGCCACGGCGTCTACGACGCGACGACCGACCCCGCCCGTATCCGCGCGCTGTTCGCCCTGGCCCCCTGGTCGACGGGGTACGGCATCGCCTGCGGCCTGGCCCCGCACCACCTGATCGGCATCGACCTCGACACGAAGGGCGACACCGACTCCACCGCCGCGCTACGGGAGTTGGCGCTGCGCCACCTCTTCACGATCCCGCCGACGGTCGTCGTCCTCACCCCCTCCGGCGGCCGTCACCTCTGGCTCACCGGCCCGGCGGACGTCGTCGTCCCCAACTCCGCGGGTCGCCTCGCGCCCGGGATCGACATCCGGGGCGCCGGCGGGTACCTGGTCGGTCCGGGTTCCCGTACGGACCACGGCGTCTACGCGACGGCCCCCGGTACGACCCACCTCGCCCCCGCGCCCTGCCCCCGCACCCTCCTCCACCTCCTCGTCCCCCCACCCCGCGCCGCACACCCCCACCACCCCAACTCCCCTTCTCCGCACGGCCAGGGCCTCATCGCGTTCGTCCTCGCGGCGCACGAGGGCCAGCGCAACACCCGTCTCTTCTGGGCGGCTTGTCGCGCGTACGAGAACAACCTGGGCCTGTCATCGGCCCTGTTGGAGGCGGCGATCCGAACGGGTCTGACAGAACGGGAGGCGCGCTCGACGCTGGCATCGGCGGCGCGGCTGACGGGGAGGCGCTAGGGGCAGGTCGGCGGAGGCGGTGCGTGTCAGTGGCCCTGCTTACGCTTCCCGCATGACCGAGAACCTCTCCCCCCTGACCGAAGCCCCCTTCCCGGCCCCGCTCGCCGCGGCGCTGGCCACCCCCTTCGAGTACGACGACGGCGACGGCGTCGACTTCATGCCCTTCGACGCGTTCCTGTCGGCCGAGGAGACGACGGAGTGGTTCCAGGCATGGACCGGGAACCCCGAGGTCGACGGAGACGGGTTCCGGGTCTTCGGGCAGGACGGCACGGGCGGCTACGCGGCGTTCTGGCTGACGCACGCCGATCGCGAACTCGCCGCCCAGCCGGTCGTGTTCCTCGGTTCCGAGGGGGAGACCGGGGTCGTCGCGCGTGATCTCGCCGAGTTCCTCTGGGTGTTGGCGGACGGGCTGGGTCCGCTGGAGGCGGTCGACGCGTACGAAGCGGGCCTCGACCCGCGTCCGAACGCCGAACTGACCGCTGTGGCCGAGCGGTTCGCCCCCGGGCACAGGGAGTCCGCGCCGGCCCTCGTCGCCCTCGCCCGCGAGGCGTTCCCCGGCTTCGAGGAGGAGATCACGGCCCTCTGCCGCTGAACCCGCTCCGCCCCCGAACGCCCTCCGAAACGGCGCGAATCGGAGCGTCCGGTAGCGAAAAGGAGCGCATTCGTGGGCGAATCAGAGGACTTCGGCGTACGACGCGCCTAAGGTTTCCGTCCATGTCCCTGACCCACGTCGTTCTCCTGTCCGGCCGTTCGATCGAGCTCTCCGACATCCGGCTCTCCTCGACGTACGGCGGCATGCTGGAGGGGTACCCCTGCGCCCGCGTCAACGACATGAAGATCAACGGGCTGCTGCGGGGCGCCGAGCACGACTCCCCTCGTACCCCGGTCCACCTGGTCGAACCGCCGCGCGAATACCGCGACGACGGCGTGAAGGGCCCCTTCGGCCCCGTCGAGATCCTCCCTCCGGTCGCCTGCGTGGCCTTCTTCCGCTCCGCCCCCGTCTCCCCCTCCCTCGACCCTCTCCTCCACCACTCCACCCTCACGGTCATCTGGTTCCAGCCGACCCCCCACGTCCCCTCCGGCACCGACGCCGACACCCGCCTCCGCGCCCTGGACTGGGAGAAACTGGCCCGCGACGCCGAACGCTGACCCGCAAAAAAGGGGTGCCCCTCTCCCGAGGAGCACCCCTTCGACCTGCGGTGGGTGTGGGATTTGAACCCACGGTGACATCGCTGCCACGACGGTTTTCAAGACCGTTCCCTTAGGCCGCTCGGGCAACCCACCTCGCCCCGTTCCCACCTGGGGTGGAGCGGGTACAGAGTACCGGCAGTGGGGGTTTCGTGGAGCGGGTGGTCCGGAGTGCGGGGGTCGGGTTCGCGGTGCCGCCTGCCGGGGTGGTCATGGCCGTTGGGGGCGGGTTGAGCGAGTTTCGGCGGAATCTGGTCGTCGGGGTGCTGGGGACGGTCGCGATCGAGCGGGAGATGAGGGTGGCGCGGCGGCCGGAGCTGGAGCAGGACCGCGAACACGTCCCAGCCTTCTTCACACCGACGTTCATGCTGATCGGCGCCGTCCCGCACATCGCCTCCGCCGCGACCACCAACCGCTCACCGAGCCGACGTACGCAGCCACATCCGCGCGGTGTGCGCGACCAGGTACGTGATCCCGACGGTGTACAGCCAGAACATCGGTGAGGAGAGGTCGGCCGTGCGGAGGTTGTCGAGTGACAGGAGGGCCAGCAGGGCGGTGAAGGCGGTCGTCGCGCGGAGCTTGCGGCGGGCCAGGCGGGCGGCGCGGTGGGGGCCGTCGGCGAGGTGGAGGGCGTAGAGGTCGGCGGGGCCGAAGGTGTCCAGGGCGGGGGTGCCGGAGGAGTTCAGGTGCTGGCGGGCCTCCTCGACGTGGGCGCGGGCCTCCCGGCGGGGGAGGGCGTGGCGGGTGCGGAGCAGGGCGCCGAGGTGGGTGAGCCAGCGGTCGTCGTCCGACTGATGGCGGGGGACGAACCAGCGGTCGAAAGCGGAACTCCGTACGGATACGGCGATCAGCGCCACGCCCGCGACGATCAGCGTCGGCGCGGGGAGCGTCAGGGCGCGGTCCTCGGGGAGCAGGCCGGCCGCCGCCCCGCCCGCCACGAAGACGGCCGGCACCGCTCCGGCGAAGGCCCACATCCCCGCCGGCCGGCCCGCGGCACGGTTCACCAGGGCGAGGATCACGAGGACGGAGATGAGGACCACCGCCGTGAACGCCGCGAGGGCGGACCAGCTCGGGCGCAGCCACAGGCCGTCCGTGATCCAGGTCAGCCCGCCCATGACGACCCCCAGCACGCCCAGCGTCACGAGGTACGCGGTGAGGCGCTCGGACGGTGTCATGCCCTCGGCGTCCCGGCCAGCCCGGTGCGCGTCGTCGACCCGCTCCTCGGTGACGGAACGGGCGTACGCGTCCGGGTCTCCGAAGAGGTCGGCCGCGGGGCGACCGGTCTCGGTGACGGCCTCGTGCGCCTCCGCGAGGACCTGGTCGGGGAGTCCGTCGGGGACGCGTGGGTCGAGAGCGAGCCGCAGTTCCACGACCGACGCCCACTGCTCGTCGTCCGCACGCTGCCAGGTCCTGGTCATGACCGGTCTCCCTTCAGCAACGCCCCCACCACATCGTTCAGCTCGTGCCAAGCCGCGCTGTCCCGTCGTAGCCGGGCCCTGCCCTCCTCGGTGATGCGGTAGTACTTGCGGCCGGGGCCGCCGTCCCCCGCGCCCCATTCGATCTCCACGGCGCCCTCCTCCTCCAGCCGGGCGAGGGCGGGGTAGAGCGTCGCGGGCTTGATGCCGGACAGGCCCGCCTCGTCGAGCCGGCTGAGGAGGGCGTACCCGTAGTCGCGCTCCTCGGTGTCCAGGACTCCGAGGAGGCAGAGCGGGAGAACCGCCCGCGTCCACGCCGTGCTCGCCGCCGCCATCGGCCGTCGCCCCCTTGTCCAGATCCCCGACTATTACAGAAACCAGAATAGTCGGCAACGCCTGAATCCGAGAAGCCCCAGCCCTCACACCCCCAACGCGTAAGGGGCGCCCTCCACGGAGAGCGCCCCTTACCTGGTCCCACTACCGATCAGCTGTCGCCCGTCCTCGACCCCAGCGTCAGCTCCGCCGTCTGGCTCTTCCCACCCCGCGTGTACGTGATCGTCACCTTGTCCCCGGGCTTGTGCGTCCAGATCTCGCCGATCAGGGTCGGCCCGGAGTCGATGACGGAGTCGTCCAGCTTGGTGATGACGTCACCGGACTTGAGGCCGGCCTGTGCGGCGGGCCCGCCCGATTCCACGGCGGCGGTGCCGTTCGCCCCGGTGTCGCTGATCTTCGCCCCGCCGGTCCCCTCTTCGAGGGATACGGACGCGCCGATCTTCGCGTACACCGGCTTGCCGGTCTTGATCAGCTGCTGGGCGACGTACTTCGCCTGGTTGATCGGGATGGCGAAACCGAGGCCGATCGAACCGGACTGCCCGCCCCCGAGACCACCGCTGCTGCTCGACTGGATCGCGGAGTTGATGCCGATCACGTTCCCCGCGGCGTCCAGCAGGGGGCCGCCGGAGTTGCCGGGGTTGATCGAGGCGTCCGTCTGGAGCGCGGACATGTACGAGCTGCTGCTGCCGCTGCCGTCCGAGGAGGCGACGGGACGGTTCTTCGCGCTGATGATGCCGGTCGTCACCGTGTTGGACAGGCCGAAGGGGGCGCCGATCGCGATCGTGGAGTCGCCGACGGCCACCTTGTCGGAGTCGCCGAGGGTGAGCGGCTTCAGGTCGGAGGGGGCGTTCTTCAGCTTGATGACGGCGACGTCGTACCCCTGCGCGTGGCCGACGACCTCCGCGTCGTACTTCTTGCCGTCGGGGAACGTCGCCGTGACCTTGCCGCCGTCGACCGCGTCCGCGACGACGTGGTTGTTGGTGACGATGTGGCCCTGGGTGTCGAAGACGAAGCCGGTGCCGGTGCCGCCGTCGCCGCTGCTGGACTCGGCCTGGATGGTGACCGTGCTGGGCAGGGCGCGGGCGGCGACGTTCGCGACGGTGCCGGCGGCGCGGGTGACCGAGCCGCCGCTGTCGGAGGCGGAGACGGTCGTCGAGTTCGTGTCGTCGTTGTCCTTGGCCATGGTGTAGCCGAGCGCGCCGCCGAGGCCGCCGGCCACGAGGGCGGCCACGACGACCGCCGCGACGAGCCCGCCGCGCCCCTTCTTCTTCGGCGCGGGCTCCTGCGCGTACGCCGCGCCCCAAGCAGCCCCAGCACCACCGGCCCCGGCGCCGCCGTCCGCGTAGGACGGGGTGGGCGGCGGCGGAGGGGGCCAGGCGGCGTCCACGGGGGAGGTGGTGGAGCCGTAGGGCGGCTGGGCCGCCGTGTCGTAAGGCCCGGCCTGCGGGGCCGCGTACGGGTCGTGCGGGGCCTGGGCGGCGGCGGGCGGGGGCCAGCCGGCCTCCGGGGCGCTCGCCGGGGGCTCCGGGGCAGTCTTCGGGAGCTCGGCCGTCGGGGCCGCGTCCGGCGCGGGGCGGTCGGCGGACGTCGCGGGAGAGTCCACCGGCACGGGGGGTGCGGACGGGGCCGGGGGTACCGCGGTGCCCTCGTTCTCGGTGCTCACAGCGTCTTCTCCTCGGTCCACGGCTGTCTGTCGAGTGTGCGTTGCCTTTACGCTTCAAGCTTTTCCCACAGGCCGTCAGAGCACCATAAGCGGTGGCTGTGGGTCGGCGAGCTTTCCTTATGTGAGATATCGGACGATACGACGGATATACCGGGCGCTTGTACAGAACATCTCAGACGGTTCTCAGACGCACGTCCCGGATCTCGCGCCGTCCGCCGCGATGGGACCATGACGCGGTGACCCACGCACGGCAGCACCACATCCAGGTCGTCGCCCACCGCGGCGCCTCCGAAGAGGCCCCCGAACACACCCTCGCCGCGTACCGCAAGGCCATCGAGGACGGCGCGGACGCGCTCGAATGCGACGTACGGCTGACCGCGGACGGGCATCTCGTCTGTGTGCACGACCGGCGCGTCAACCGGACGTCCAACGGGCGCGGGGCGGTGTCGGCGCTGGAGCTGGCCGAGCTGACCGCCCTCGACTTCGGCTCCTGGAAGACCCGGCGGGCGGCACGCGCGCGCGTGGGCGACGAGGAGGAGCCGGACTGGGAGTTCCGGCCCGAGGACCGCGAGCACACGTCCGTGCTGACGCTGGAGCGGCTGCTGGAGCTGGTCGCGGACGCGGGGCGGCCGGTGGAGCTGGCGATCGAGACGAAGCATCCGACGCGTTGGGCCGGACAGGTGGAGGAGCGGCTGCTGACGCTGCTGAAGCGGTTCGGGCTGGACGCGCCGGAGACCCCCGCCGAATCGGCCGTACGGATCATGAGTTTCTCGGCGCGGTCGCTGCACCGGGTGCGGGCGGCGGCGCCGACGCTGCCGACCGTGTATCTGATGCAGTTCGTGTCGCCCCGGCTGCGGGACGGGCGGCTGCCGGTGGGGGTGGGGATCGCGGGGCCCTCGATGCGGATCGTGCGCGGTCATCCGGCCTACGTGGAGCGGCTGAAGCGGGCGGGGCACCAGGTGCACGTGTGGACGGTGAACGAGCCGGAGGACGTCGACCTGTGTGTCGGGCTCGGGGTCGACGCGATCATCACGAACCGGCCGAAAGCGGTGCTGCGGCATCTCGGGACGGCCTGACGCCTACGGGGAGTGCACCGGCGCGTTCGGTGCGTCGCCGAAGGTAAGAAATGCGTCAGCGGAGGGACGTCCACCGGTTTCCGGCGCGGACCAGGGGGGCATCCACTCGGTGGCGTGGGGCTAAGGAGGTCTCGGGGGTGGCGTTGGTGGTGGCACAAGAGGTGCCCACGTCGTCGAGCATGGCCGTGTCCCATGGCCCTGCGGGCGTGGGCGAGGCGAGACACCGGATGCGGGACCAGCTGCGCGGCGGCGGGGTCTGCGAAGAGGTCATCGACGACGCCGTACTGATCCTGTCGGAGCTGCTGAGCAACGCGTGCAAGCACGGACGGCCGCTGGGGGACGCGCTCGCGGGTGACGGCGACGTCCGCGCCGCGTGGCGGGTCGACCCGCGCGGGCGTCTGCTGGTCGAGGTCACGGACGGCGGCGGCCCGACCCGGCCCGCTCCGGCGACCCCCTCCGTCTCCGCCCACGGCGGGCGCGGCCTCAACATCATCTCCGCCCTCGCCCACGACTGGGGCGTCCGCGACGACATCCACGGCGAGGTCACCGTCTGGGTCGTCGTCCACAACGACGTCCACGACCCCGACGCCCACGCCTGCGCCGACTTCCCGGCGAGCCTGACGACACCGTCGCTGGCGGGGCTGGACTTCGACGACCTGGAGTAGGGGCGGGCCTCCCTGTCGTCCCGTCACCCCCTCTCCCCCGACCGGCTAGGCTCCCCGCGTACCAGACCAGCCGTATCCGGGAGACAGTCGATGGCCAAGAAGCGACCCCAGACCAAGGCCCAGGGGCCTCAGGTGACCGACGGAGAGGTGCCGGTCGTGGGGGCGCGGGAGCCGTGTCCCTGCAAGAGCGGGCGGCGCTACAAGGCGTGCCACGGCCGGGCGGCGGCGCAGGCGGTCACCGAGCTGGTGCAGCGGCCGTTCGAGGGGCTCGCGGGGGAGGGCGACTGGATCGCGCTGCGGGAGCTGGTGCCCGCGGCCACCGCCGAACTGACGCTCAAGGGCGGCCTGCCGGACGGCGTCCCCTCCGTGACGCTCGCCACGGTCCTCCCGATGGCCTGGCCGGCCCTGCGCCGGGACGACGGCTCGGTGCTGCTGGGCCTCCAGAACGACACCGCCTCCGGGGACATCAGCCGCGACCTCGCGGACAACCTGGTGCGCGCCCTCGAAGCCGCCCCCGGCACCCCCGTACAGGGCCGCCGTGCCCCGGCGGACGGTCCGCGCCTCCAGGATCTGCTGGATTCCGAAGGCGGGTTCGAGCCAGTTGTGCACACCGGTTTCGACTTCTGGGTTCCGGACACGGAGAACGCGACCGCGGACGTCACCGCGTCCCTGGAGCGCGCGAACGAGGCCGTGATCCCGACGGTCAAGCTGACCGGCGTGGACGCCGCGTACTGGTGCGAGACGCCGGAGAAGAACCACCTCAGGTGGGTCATGCCGTACCCGGAGGAGCGTCTCCTGGACGCCCTCGCGCGGCTGCACGCGGCCGGTACGGCCGGTCTCGGCGAGGGCACCCGCCTGGTCGGTTCCTTCCGGGCGCACGGCCTCACCGTGCCGGTCTGGGACCTGCCGAGCGGCGTCACCGCGGAGGACGTCGAGAAGCCCGCCGCACAGTTCGCGGAGCGCCTCGCGACGGCCCTGGCCTCGGACGCCCCGCTGACCCCGGACGAGCGTCGCGCGCGCGGCGGTCTGACGAACCGACAGGTCACGCTGAGCTGACCCGGGCCTCCCCCGGCCGGGTGACTCCGCTCACAACTCCCGCCCCCCGTAAGGCGGGTCGGCGCCGAAAACCGCCGCTCAGGGGTTGTCCGGAAAGCCGATGAAAACAGGAGATCGAATTTGCTTGGAGCCGATCTCTTGTTACGGTTCGAGTAGCCCGGTTGCTGGTGCATCCCCCGTCGCCAGCAACCGGGTCTTTTCTTGCCCTCCTGAGGGCCCGCGCCGCTTCACAGTCCGGCGCGATACGTCAACTCCCCGTGTCCGGTGTGGAGTTGCTCCCCGAGCGCAGCAGCAGCGGCCCGTCGCCCCGGTGCGCGAACTCCGTCACGGCCGTGTACGCGTCGAGGCTCCCCCTGGTCCGCTCGCGGGGTGTCTCGCAGCTCGCGGGCTCGTCCTCGGCGCCGACGGCGCAGCGCAGCTGGACGGTCCGCCCGTCGGGGCCCAGGAAGCTCAGGACGGCCTCCAGGGCGCGTCCGGTGGCGTTGCGGTAGTAGGTCCGCGCCCAGGTCTCCTCACCCTGCGTCAGGACACACGTCTGCGCCTCCACGCCCTCCGGGGAGGCCAGCTCGGGACCGCAGCGGGCGGCGGTGGCGAGGCCGAGGCCCAGCAGCCGCGCGGGCTCCCTCGACACGGCCGGCCTGGGATCGTCGTACACGTCGGCGCCGCCGCGCGGGAGGACCGTGCGTACGGCGTCGTCGAGGACGGTGGCCTCCTCGCCCGTCTGGCCCGCCGACGCGATGGTCAGGGGGAGCACGACGGCGCACAGGGCGGTGGCGCCGAGGGCGAGGAGGCGAAGGTTCATAGGCGGAAGATAACGAGCGGGCGCGCGCCCGCCGCCCCGTCCGCGCCGGGCGGCCCTACAACTCGGGGGCGCTCACACCCGTACGAGTGAGGACGTCGACGACCGTGTCGACCACGGCCTCCACGTCGGGCACCCAGGGGGAGGCGGAGCCGGGCAGCGGGGCGCGCTCCCAGCGGATGTCGCCCTGGCCGGTGAGGCTCGGCGGGAGGGCGAGGTAGCCGCCCTCGCCGTGGAAGCGGAGGGAGCCGGGGACGTAGTCCTTGGCGTACAGCAGTTCGCCGAGCTGTTCCATGGAGTACGGCTTGACGAGGATCGCCCAGCGCGCGGGGGCCGCGACGACCGGGCCGAGGCGCAGCCCCGCGGCGTCCAGCTCGACGAGGGCCTGAGCCGCGGCGCGGGCGGGCAGGCTGACCGCGCAGGGCGCCTTGTCGCCGGTCGCCAGGATGATCGGGGCGGCCGGGCGCTGCGTCCACCACCAGCGGACCATCCGGTCGTCGGTGGTGGCCGCGAGGAGGCCGGGGTCGAAGGGGTGCGCGCCGGGCATCGTGCAGCCCGGGTCGGGGCAGGTGCACCGGGACCGCCCCTCGGGGTCGGCCGGCGCGCCGGGGAGAACCGGCCACTGCCACTTCGTCGCGCAGGTCAGGGCCGCGTCGATCAACTCAGGCATCCCGTCGCCGCGCTGGGACAGAAGCCTGCGTCGCCTTCCGAGGATCTCGCGCATGAGCGCTCGTTCCTTTCCGTTGCACCGCTGGCAACACCGTGGGCCACATCACACCATGTGTCGATCACTTCACTGTGCATACCTGTTGGCGCATCACACCCTTGCACCGAGCAAGAGGAACCCCGAACTGCGTCTCGCGAAAGCCTGGGTGGCGTGGGGTGGCGAAGTCTGGCGTTTTGCCGTCCCGCGTATTTCTCTCCGCCTCCGCCACGGAGGATGGGGCTCGGTCGTCGGTGGCTAAGACGCCCGGGTGGGTCACCAGGTTCCGGGCGGCTCTCCACCACCCCTGAATCCCTACCGAGTACGTACCCATCACGACCGGTGTGACGCTCTGTGGAGCAAGCCCAGTCGACCTCAATCGCCTGGAACCCGAGGCGGTTTTAAGCCAACTTTGCATTTCTGTCCACGACTCACTCTCCGCTCATGGACACCCGGAATCCGGATAGGACAATGCTGGACATCCCAACACGAGTGCGTGTAGATGTGGTGACAGTGCCGGCGGTGCCGAATGAGCCGAATGACATGGGGGTTTGCGATGCTTTTGAGCAATACGCACCGGTTCGAGAGCCGGACGCCATGAACGCCCCTCACCCGCCGAAAGTGGCCGGAATCGATTCCACGGTTCCCGCACCCGCACACACTGCGTCGCCCGTCTCCGTGGGCCCGCCCGCCGCGGCCGTCCCGCTGCCCGCCACCGCCCCCACCTGCGCGTCCGGCCCCGGCGTCGTGCTCCAGGACCGCCTCGCGGGCTGGGTCTCGGACCTCACGACGCTCCACGAACTCACGGAACGCCTCTCCCGCACGGACGCGCTGCCCGCGGCCCTCGACGAGCTGCTGCGCGCCGGCGCCGCCCTGCTGGGCGCCCGCCGCGGCCTGGTCGTCCTCGAACCCGCCTCCCCCCTCGACGGCCCCGCCACCACCACCGCGCTCGGCCTCGACCGCGCGGACCTCGGCCACCTGGAGACGGTCCCCCGTGCGGCCCTCCCCCACGCCCTCCTCCTCGACGGCCGCACCGGCCGCGAACTCCGCCGGCCCGACCTCCTCGCCGAGCCCGACCTCGACCCCCGCCACCGCGAGGTGGCCGCCCGTCTGGGGTACGCGGCGGTGTACGGGGTGACGCTGAACTCTCTGACGGCGGAAGGGGGTTCGCGCTACGGAGACGGCACACCCCTCGGACGCCTGACCGGCAGGGGGAGCTTCGCGGAGGCGGACGACCGGGGCGTGGGCGGAGGCGGTCCGGGGACCGGCACGGGGGCGGCGACGGCAGCGGACGGCGTCCGCGGGACCGGCGGCCCCGAGGCCCCCGGCGGACCTGGTTCGACAGGGGTTCCCGGCGCCGCGAGGAACCCCGGCACGGCCGACACCCCGGACCTCGCGAACAGGCCCGGCACCCCCGGCACCACCCCACTCGGCTCGCCCGGCACCCCCGCCACACACCCCCTCCCCGGCGCCCCCGACGTGTTCGCCTCCCTCGGGAACCCCGCCCTCGCCGCGGGCCCCGGCGTCCTCCACACCCCCGCCGCCCCCCGCGCCGGTGTCGCCGGCTGGGCCGAGGCCCCCCGGGGCGGGTTCACCGGAGCCGTCGTCTGGTTCTACGACGAGGCCGGGGAGCCCGACGAGCGGCGGCGGCACCTCGTCGAGCTGTACGCGCGGTTCGCGGCGGCGCACGTCGGACGGCTGTCGGAGGTCGAGCACACCCGGGCCTGCATCGCGACGATCGCCGAGGAACTGCTCCCGTCACGGCTGCCGAGGGTCGCGGGGATGCAGCTCGCCGTCCGCCACCGCAGCGGTGCGCGGGGCGGCGGGGACTGGTACGACGCCCTGCCGCTGCCGGACGCGGCGCTGGGCCTGTCGGTCGGGTCGGTCACCGGGAGCGGGCCCAGCCCGGTGGCCGCGATGGGCCGGCTGAGGGCCTCGCTGCGGGCGTACGCCGTCATGGAGGGCGAGGACCCCGTCGCCGTCCTCTCCGACCTGGAGCTGCTCCTGCGCCTGACCGAACCGGCCCGCTCGGCGACCGCCCTGTTCGCCTACTGCGAGCCGGCCCTGCGCAAGCTCACCCTCGCCGGAGCCGGCCACTGTCCCCCGCTGCTGGTCGGCGACCGCCGTACCGAGTTCGTGGAGACGTCCGTCTCGGCGCCGCTCGGCATGCTGTCCTGCTGGGAGGCGCCAAGCGTCGAGCTGGAGGCCGAGCCGGGAGAGACGGTTCTGCTCTACACGGACGGGCTGCTGCGGCGCACCGGCGAGTCCATGGACCGCGCCTTCTCGCGCCTGCACTCCGCCGCCGCCGGTGTCCCGAAGGCGCTGCGGGGCGACCCGGGGGCGATCGCGGACCACGTCCTGCGGGCGATGCTCCCGGGCGGCGCGGACGGCGAGGACCGCGCGGAGGACGTCGTCCTGCTGGCCGCCCGCTTCGAGTAGGCGGGTTTGCGCGGATACGGCACGCTTCCGCACAACCGTACGATGGGGACGGTCCCGTGCCGTATGGAGGAGGAAGACCGTGTCCGACGAGCTCATTCCGGAGACCCCGGAAGCCGAGGAAGCCGAGCCGATCAAGCAGCGCAAGAACGGCCTGTACCCCGGAGTCTCGGACGAGCTGGCGGAGAGCATGAAGTCCGGCTGGGCCGACACGGAGCTGCGCGACCTCGCGCCGATCCCGCAGGCCGCCGAGACCGCCGCCCGCCGCGCCGCGCTCTCCGCCCGCTTCCCCGGCGAGCGGATCGTCGTCCCGGCGGGCAATCTCAAGGTCCGGTCCAACGACACGGACTACCCGTTCCGCGCGTCCGTGGAGTACGCGTACCTCACGGGCAACCAGACCGAGGACGGCGTCCTCGTCCTGGAGCCGGTCGCCGCCGGCGGGCACACCGCCACCCTCTACCTCCTGCCCCGCTCCGACCGTGAGAACGGCGAGTTCTGGCTCTCCGGCCAGGGCGAGCTGTGGGTCGGCCGCCGCCACTCCCTCACCGAGGCGGAGCAGGTGTACGGCCTGCCGGTGTCCGACGTCCGCGCGCTGCCGGACGCGCTGCGCGAGGCGACCGGCCCGGTGCGGGTCGTGCGCGCGTACGACGCCGGCGTCGAGGCCGCCCTCACCGACAAGGTCACCGCCGAGCGGGACGAGGAGCTGCGGGTCTTCCTCTCCGAGGCGCGGCTCGTGAAGGACGGGTTCGAGGTCGCCGAGCTCCAGAAGGCCGTCGACTCGACCGTGCGCGGCTTCGAGGACGTCGTCCGGGTCCTCGACAAGGCCGAGGCGACGTCCGAGCGGTACATCGAGGGGACGTTCTTCCTGCGCGCCCGCGTCGAGGGGAACGACGTCGGGTACGGCACGATCGCCGCCGCCGGGGCGCACGCCTGCACGCTGCACTGGGTGCGCAACGACGGGCCGGTGCGCTCGGGCGACCTGCTGCTGCTCGACGCCGGGGTCGAGACCCACACGTACTACACCGCCGACGTGACGCGGACCCTGCCCGTCAACGGGCGGTTCAGCGAGGTGCAGCGGCGGGTGTACGACGCCGTGTACGACGCGCAGGAGGCGGGGATCGCCGCCGTGCGCCCCGGCGCGAAGTACCGGGACTTCCACGACGCCGCCCAGCGGGTGCTGACCGAGCGGCTCGTCGAGTGGGGGCTCGTCGAGGGGCCCGTCGAGCGGGTCCTGGAGCTGGGCCTCCAGCGCCGCTGGACGCTGCACGGCACCGGGCACATGCTCGGCATGGACGTCCACGACTGCGCGGCGGCCCGCGTGGAGTCGTACGTGGACGGCACCCTGGAGGCGGGCATGGTCCTGACCGTCGAACCCGGGCTGTACTTCCAGGCCGACGACCTGACCGTGCCGGAGGAGTACCGGGGCATCGGCGTACGGATCGAGGACGACATTCTGGTGACGGAGGAGTCCAACCGGAACCTCTCGGACGGACTGCCCCGGCAGGCGGACGAGGTGGAGTCCTGGATGGCCTCGCTCAAGAGCTGACGCAGAGGTCAGAGCGCCGGCAGCGCGTCCACGAACAGGGCGCCTGCCAGGAGGCCCGCGCTTCCCCTCGGGCTCCAGCCCCGCTCCGTCAAGTCCGCGTCGAACGCCTCCAGTTCACGGCCCCCCTCTTCCGTCGCCGTCCCCCCTGCCTCCAGCACGCCCCTCGCCCCCGCCTGGACGTGCCGCAGCCCCAACGGGCCGGCCGTGTGCAGGAGTTCGGTGTCCTGGAGGGTGGACATGACGGTCAGGAGGGCGTCGAGGCGGGACTGGGGTTCGGGGGTGCCCGCTGAGCGGGACGCCGACAGGGCTGTGAGGGCTCGGCGGACGTGGGGGAAGCCGGCTCTCGCTTCGCCTCTGGCTCCTGCCGCGCCGTATTTCGCCGAGACGCTGGAGCCCCGGGACGGGCGGCGGGGGGCCGTGCGGTCGGGGTGGGCGGCGATGCGTTTCGCCGTCGCCGTGACGTCCGCGCCGCGTGCACGGGGGTCCAGGGCGGCCGCGGCGACCAGGAGGCCGAGGGTCCACAGGGCGCCCCGGTGACCGCCGCCCGCCAGGCCCACGGAGTGCTCCGTGCAGCGGCCGATCGAGCCGAGTTCCGCGCGCAGGCGGGGGGTCGGTTCGCCGGTGCGGCGGGCCGCCGCCGCCATCGCCGTGAGGCCGGGCGTCAGGGCCTGCGCGGACCAGCGCAGGCCCAGGTGGTCCCGGCGGGCGGACAGGTCACGGTCGGCGGACAGGTCGCGGGGGTCGGGGAGACCCGGCTTGGGGGCCAGGGCGAGCTGTCCGGTCAGCGCGGTCACCGCGGCCCGCGCGAGCGCGTCGTCCGCCGGGCTCTTCATCGTCGTACGGCTCACCCGGCGCCCCCTAGGCCGACGGGGCGTCGGTCGGCGTGCCGGTGGGCGGGGTGCCGGTCGGGGGCTCGCCGCCGCCTCCGCCGCTGCCGGCGCCCGTGTTCTCGGTGTCGGGGTCGATGCCGAGGGTGAGGTAGCCCTTGTAGCCCTTCGCGGGGTCCTTCTTGTGGACGGGGTCGAGGGTCAGGAGTCCGCTGGAGGCGCCGCCGCCGTCGTAGACCATGTCGTTGTCGAGGGTCGTGTAGCTGCCGGAGTGCTTCGCGTACGGGTCCAGGGTGAAGACCTGCTCGGCGATGTCGTCGGCGAAGAAGAACTGGCCGGTATAGTTGACCTTGCCGCCCTCGTACGTGCCGTCCTCCTTCGCGCCGCCGGTGTGGACCTTGACGTGGATGTGGCAGGTGCGCGGGGTGTACCAGCCGGGGAAGATCGTCTCGAACTTGACGACCCCGTTGGCGTTGGCGATCTGGTAGCCCCGCAGGTACGTCGCGTCGTTCGCGGTGGAACCGTCCTCGCTCTCGGCGGGGGCCGAGCCGCCGGGGTTGGCGGTGGTGTAGCCGGAGTAGTAGCCCCAGGCGTCGCAGTGCCAGATCTCGACGGCCGCGCCGGGGACGGGGGTGCAGCCGTCGGTGGCGTCGACGACGGTGAGGCGGAGGGTGAGGGGGACGCCGCTCTTGCCCTCGGTGATGTTCTTCCGGACGAGCGCGCCGTCGAGGTAGTACGGGCCCTCGGTGACGCTCGTCATCAGCGTCATGCACTCGGTGGCGGCCGTCGTCTCGGTGGTGGTGGCCGCGGTCTCCGTCGTCGTCGTGTCCGCGAACGCCGTCTGGTAGCCCGCCAGGGCCAGTCCGCCGGCCGCGACCGTGCCGCCGCCGACGACCATCGCGCGGCGCCGGGTGATCGTGGTGTCCTTGTGGTTTCCCGTCATGCACAGAAAGGTAAGAACGGTGACCGTCAGTACCTTGGGTGTCCGCTGAGAGGAACCTGTGAGTGCTGAGGAACCTGAACCGGCGTCACACCGCGACGAGCGGGGCGTCCTCGCGCCACTTGAGGATCTTGTCGAAGCTGACGACCGCGCCGCCGATACCGGGCTTGTTGCCGATGTGGACGTGGTCGGCGAGCTGCCGGATCAGGAAGAGGCCCCGGCCGTGCTCGGCCTCGGAGGACGACACTCTCGGCGCGGCTCTCTCGCCCTGCACGAACCCCGGCCCCGAGTCGGCGACTTCGATACGGCACTTCTCGCCGTCCAGGTACGCCGTGACCCGGTACGCCTCCGACGTCGTGCCCCCGCCGTGCTCGACGGCGTTCGCGCACGCCTCGCTCAGGGCCACGGAGAGGTCGTAACAGACGTCGGGGTCGACGCCCGCGGTCTCCATCGTGCCGAGCAGCAGGCGGCGGGCGAGCGGCACGCTCGCGGCGTCGCGCCGCAGATGCAGTGACCACCAGATGCTCATGTTCCAGCCTCCTGGTCGCGGCTCTGGTCGCTCGACATACCGATACCTATTGCCCCGAGGGGGCCTGTGTAAGCGCGAATTCCGCGTGATCCCGCCCATATGGTGGATGCGCGCGGGGCCGGAACGGGTGTATTGGGGCGGAAAACGGCCCGGTGCGGACCTTGCGGACCTGCCGTCGGGCGGCGATACGACCAGTGCGATGATGAGCCCGCCATGACTGTCCCTCTCCGGCTGCTCCGGGCCGCGGTGTTCGCCGCGGTCTGCGTCGTGCTGGCCGCCGCCGGGCACGCGATCGCGTCCTGCGCGAGCGTCCCGCTGTGGACGCTGGGGGCGGGGTTCCTCGTGATGTGCGCGCTCACCCTGCCGCTGTGCGGGCGGGAGCGGTCGCTGCCGGGGATCGTGGCGTTCCTCGCGGTCGGACAGGCCGCGCTGCACACGGTGTTCGGCCTCGGCCAGCACACGGCGTCCGGCGCCATGTCGTCGATGCCGGCCATGGCCTCGACGCCGGCCGCCTCCCCGGTGTCCGACGCCGACCTCGTCGCCCAGGCCGCCCGCCTGCTGTGCGGCACCACCACCGCCGCGATCAGCCCGGCCCACGCCTACCGGATTCTCACCGAGGCCCGCGTGTACGACGCCGGCGCGCATCCGGCGCCGTCCGGCGGGGCCGGTTCCGTCGACCTGCTGCCGTCGCTGCCGATGCTGCTCGGGCACGTCCTCGCGGCCGTCGCCGTCGGCTGGCTGCTGCGGCGTGGGGACAGCGCGGTGCTGCGGCTGATCCGGCTGTCGGTGCGCGGGGTCGCGGAGGGGGCGCTCGTCCGCTCCCTGCGCGGGGCGCTCACGCTGGTGCGCGCGCTGCTCGCGGGGCTGCCCGGGGCGCCGGAGAAGGGGCCGCGCGCACCCCGCGCGGACCGGTCGGCGCCGCCTCGGCTGCGGCATGCGGAACTTCAGCACACGGTCGTGCGGCGGGGGCCGCCGGCGGGGGCGTTCGCTCTCGCCGCCTGACACGACGGGTCGTCCCCATCCTTTTTTTGGGGGGGTGATCGCCGTCGTGCGGCACGCCCCCACGCGTTGTCGTGGGTCCGCGGTACGACCATCGGACCGCCCCGGCGTGCCCCTCACCCGACCTCACTCACCGTGGAGTGCCCGCAGCCATGAAGTCCCTGACCGTTCGCACGCCCCGCCGTCTCCTCGCCGGTTCCGCCCTCGCCGGGACGGCCGTCCTCGCGCTGTCCTCGCCCGCCTTCGCGCACGTCTCCGTGGTGCCGGAGGGCACCGCCGCCAAGGGCGGTTACGCGGTCGTCGACTTCCGCGTCCCGAACGAGCGCGACAACGCCTCGACGGTCAAGCTGGAGGTCACCTTCCCGGCCGACCACCCGCTCGCGTCCGTCATGCCGCAGCCGGTCGAGGGCTGGTCGGTCGTCGTCACGAAGGGCAAGCTCGCCAAGCCGCTGTCCCTGCACGGCAAGCAGATCACCGAGGCCGTCACCAAGGTCACCTGGACCGCGACCGCCCCGGACAAGGGCATCCAGCCCGGCTTCATCCAGCAGTTCCCCGTCTCGGTCGGCGCGCTACCCGAGGACACCGACTCGATCGTCTTCAAGGCGCTCCAGACCTACTCCAACAAGGAGGTCGTGCGCTGGATCGAGGTGCAGGAGAAGGGCGCCGAGGAGCCGGAGTACCCGGCCCCGACCCTCACCCTGTCCGCCGCGACCGGTGACGGCCACCACGACAGCGGCACCACCGAGGCCGCCGCCGCGAACACCACGACCACCGCGGCGTCGTCCGCCCCCGCCGACAGCACCGACACCACCGCCCGGGTGCTCGGGGTCGTCGGCATCGTCGTCGGCGTCGCCGGGGTCGCGTACGGCGTCCTCGCGGGCCGGCGTCGTACCACCGCGCCCGGCGCCTGATCCTCGCGGACGCGCGCCGGGACGCACCGGCGCGCGTCCCCCCTCCTTCTGAACATCTGGGACATTTCTCTATGCTCTCCAAGCCTTCTCAGCGCAAGAAGACGTACGCCGCGACCGCCCTGCTGGCCGCCGCTCTCCTCACCCTGTCCGCCTGTGGCAGCGAGGACGGCTCCTCCTCCGTCGCCTCGGTCGTCGACGAGGGCGGCAACACCACCGAGCAGGCCGCGATCGTGCTGGACCAGCCCTTCACCAAGCCGAACCTCGTGCTCACCGACACCAAGGGCGCGAAGTACGACCTGCGGGCCGCGACCAAGGGGCAGCCGACCCTGCTGTACTTCGGCTACACGCACTGCCCCGACGTCTGCCCGCTGACCATGAGCAACATCGCGGTCGCCAAGTCGAAGCTGCCCAAGGCGCAGCAGGACGAGCTGAAGGTCGTGTTCGTGACGACCGACCCCGCGCGGGACACCCCGGCCGCGCTCGCCTCCTGGCTCAAGGGCATCGACCCGCAGGCCGTCGGGCTGACCGGTGACTTCGCGACCATCCAGGCCGCCGCCCGCACGGTCGGCATCACCATCGAGCCGCCGCACAAGGACAAGAACGGCAAGATGGTCTCCACCCACGGCACGCAGGTGGTCGCGTTCTCGCCGAAGACCGACGGGGGGTACGTCCTCTACACCGAGTCGGCCACCGTCGACGACTACATCAAGGACCTGCCGAAGCTCGTCCAGGGGGCCAAGCCGTGAGGTTCGCCGTGGCGGGCGCGGGCGCGGTGCTGCTGCTGGCCGGGTGCTCGTCCTCCTCCGACAGCGCGCCCGCCCTGTCCGTCGGCGCCGCCTACATCCCGCAGCCCGTCTCCGACATGGCCGCCGGGTTCCTGACCATCAGCAACAAGGGCGGTACGCAGGACGAGCTGACGTCCGTGACCAGCGCCGCCGGGCCGGTCACCGTGCACGAGACGAGCGGCGGGACGATGTCCGAGGTGACGTCCCTTCCGGTGCCCGCGCACGGTCAACTCGTGTTCAAGAGCGGCGGTAACCATCTGATGTTCGAGAAGCTGGAGCGCAAGCCGAGGCAGGGCGAGAAAGTGACCGTGACCCTGCACTTCGCCGAGTCGAAGGCCCTGGAGGTCGAGATTCCGGTGGAGTCGGCCACGTACGTCCCGAAGACCGGGAACTGAGGGAGGGAAACACATGCCGTCGGCCACCGCCTCGCGCGTGCGCACCTGGGTGCTGCTGTTCCTGGCCGTCACCGGAGCGCTCCTCGCCGGCGCCGCGCCCGCGTCGGCGCACGCCGCGCTCACCGGCAGCGATCCCACGCAGGGGTCGGTGGTCAAGGAGGCGCCCACGCAGGTGACGCTCACGTTCTCCGAGAAGATCGCCACCAACACGGACTCCGTGCGCGTCCTGGACCCCAAGGGGAACCGGGTCGACGCCGGGAAGGCCAACAACACGGACGGCACGAGTTACGCCGTTCCGCTGCGCAGCGGTCTGCCCGACGGGACGTACACGGTGACGTACCAGATCGTCTCCGAGGACAGCCATCCCGTCGCCGGGGCGTTCACGTTCTCCATCGGGGCGCCCTCCAAGACCAGCGTCTCGGCGTCCGTGCAGGCCGCGGGCGGCGGGGTCGTGGGGGCGCTCTACGACACCGGGCGGTACATGTCGTACGCCGGGTTCATCGTCCTCGTCGGCGGGGCCGCGTTCGTGCTGGCCTGCTGGTCGCGGGGGAGTTCGGTGCGGGCCGTGCAGCGGCTCGTCGTCGGGGGGTGGCTGACGCTCACCGCGTCGACGCTGTTCCTGCTGCTCGTGCGCGGGGCGTACACCGGGTCCGGGAAGGTCGGGGACATCTTCGACCTCGCGCTCCTCGGGGACGTCCTCCAGACGAAGGCGGGGGCGGCGCTCGTCTCCCGGCTGCTGCTGCTCGCGGCTGCCGCGCTGTTCATCGCCGTGCTGTTCGGGGCCTATGACAAGCGGGATGACGAGGAGAAGCGCGACCTGACGTTCGGGCTCGCGGTCGGGGGTACGGTCGTCGCGGCCGGGCTCGCGGCGAGCTGGGCGCTGGCCGAGCACGCGTCCACCGGGCTCCAGGCGGGCATCGCGATGCCGGTCGACATCGTCCACCTGCTCGCGGTCGCGCTGTGGCTCGGCGGGCTCACGACTCTGCTGGTCGCGCTGTACCGGGCGCCCGCCGACCGGCCCGTCGAGACGTCCGCCGTCCGGCGGTTCTCCCAGATCGCCTTCGGCAGCGTCCTCGCCCTGATCGCCACCGGCGTCTACCAGTCCTGGCGGCAGCTGGGCTCCTGGTCGGCGTTCACCGAGACGTCGTACGGGCAGCTGCTGCTGGTGAAGATCGGGCTGGTGGTCGTGCTGGTGGGGATCGCCTCGGTGTCGCGACGGTGGACGGGGCGGCTGGCGGAGACCGGGGGGACCGCGGTTTCGGCGGAGGAGGCTGCCTCAGGAGAGGCGTCGGCCTCCTCCGAGGGCGCCGAGAGCGATGCGGCCGGCGAGGACGGCGGACGTAGCGAGGGCGCGCAGGTCAAGGAGACCGCCGCCGTGCGGGCTGCGGGCGGCGGTGGCGAGGCCGCCGAAACGGCGGGGGGAGATGTGCGGGTCGGCGACACGGCGGGCGGCGAAGCCCGGGCCGCTGACACGGCCGGCGGGGACGCCACTCCGGGCGCCGGCACGGCCGGGGACGAAGCCCGGGGCGCCGACACCGTCGGGGACGAGGCTCAGAGCGCCGGCGACGACAGTCCGGCCCTCGACTCGGCCGACCGTAAGCGTGCCGCTCAGCTCGCTCGGCAGCAGGTCGCTGTGGACTCCGCGCGGGAGCGGAAGCTGCGGGACGGGGACGTCAACCGGTTCGGGCTGCGGCGGTCAGTGCTGGCCGAGGCGGGGGTGGCCGTCGTGCTGCTCGCCGTGACGACGATCCTGACGTCGACCGAGCCGGGGCGGACCGAGCTGGACGCCAAGGCCGCGAACTCGGTGTCGTCGAGCACCGCCTCGGACGGGACCGGCGGGGCGCTGACGCTGGACATGAGCTTCGACACCGGCGGCGCCAAGGGCAAGGGCGTCGTCAGTGTCGACATGGACCCCGCCGGGACCGGCCCCAACGAGATGCACGTCTATGTGACCGACGCCAACGGCCAGCCCTTCGACGTCGCCGAGCTGAAGGTCGCCTTCACCCTCGAATCCCAGAAGATCGGGCCCCTGCCCGTCACCCCCGACCACATCACCACCGGTCACTGGGCGGCGAACGGAGTACAGATCCCGGTGGCCGGCGAGTGGAAGATCGCCGTCACCGTCCGGACCTCCGACATCGACCAGACGACCGTCTCCAAGAACGCGCAGATCGGCTGAACCGTGACCCTTTCGGAGCCCCGTACCACCCCGGAGACCCCCTTGAAGGAGGGCCTCTCCCGCCGCGCCCTGCTCGGCACCGCCGGCGCGACCGGGCTGGTGCTCGGCGCGGCGGGCGGTGCCGGCGTCGCCTACGCCGCCGCGCCGAGCGAGGCGACGCCGTTGACCTCCGTCGGGTCGGACGCGGTCTCGTTTCACGTGAAACATCAGCCCGGCATTCTCCAGGGGCTCCAGGCCCGTGGGCATGTCGTCGCGTTCGACCTGGCGGCGGGGACGGGGGCGGGGGCGGGGGCGGGGGCGGGGACTGGGGCAGCCGGGCGGGCGCAGGCTGTCGCGTTGATGCGGCGCTGGTCGCAGACCGCCGAGCGGCTGATGGCGGGGGAGGCTTCGACGCAGGGCGACACCGGTGTCGCCCTGGACGCCGGGCCCTCCGCGCTGACCATCACCTTCGGTTTCGGGCACAGCTTCTTCGCGAAGACCGGTCTGGAGAAGCAGCGGCCCGTGGGGCTCGACCCCCTGCCGAGCTTCTCCTCGGACCGGCTCGACAAGACCCGCAGCGACGGCGACCTGTGGGTGCAGATCGGCGCGAACGACGCCCTCGTCGCCTTCCACGCGCTGCGCGCGATCCAGAAGGACGCGGGGAGCGCGGCGAGGGTCCGCTGGCAGATGAACGGCTTCAACCGCTCGCCGGGCGCCACCTCCCACCCCATGACGGCCCGGAATCTCATGGGCCAGATGGACGGGACGCGCAATCCGAAGCCGTCCGAGTCCGACTTCGACCAGCGGATCTTCGTCCCCGAGTCCGGTTCGGAGAACCCCGCGTGGATGGCGAACGGCTCCTACGCCGTCGTCCGCCGTATCCGGATGCTGCTGGACGACTGGGAGAAGCTGACGGTCGCGGCGCAGGAGCAGGTCGTCGGGCGGCGGAAGGCGGACGGGGCGGCGCTGTCCGGGGGGTCGGAGACGACCGCGATGGATCTGGAGAAGACCGACGCGAAGGGGGATCTCGTGGTCCCCATCAACGCGCACGCGCGGATCTCGCGGCCGGACCAGAACGGGGGCGCGGCGATGCTGCGGCGGCCGTTCTCCTTCCACGACGGGATCGACGCGGACGGGACGCCCGACGCCGGGCTGCTCTTCATCTGCTGGCAGGCGGACCCGCTGCGGGGGTTCGTGACGGTGCAGCGGAAGCTGGACCGGGGGGACGCGCTGTCGAAGTACATCCGGCACGAGTCGAGCGGGTTGTTCGCGGTGCCGGGGGGCGCGGAGAAGGGGGGGTATGTGGGGCAGGGGTTGCTGGAGGGGTGAGGCTGGCTTTGGGCTTTGGGCTTTGGGGGCTTGAGGGCACGCCGCTCGGAGCTTCTCAGGGTTTCTCGGGGCGTGAGGTCACGCTGATTCACTCGACCGTGAGACGCGCGGGCCGCGCCGCTCTAGGGCCATTAGGGTGAGGCCATGCCTGCCAGCTATGCGTATCTCGGTCCCGAGGGCACCTTCACGGAGGTCGCCCTGCGGACGCTGCCCGAAACCGCGACCCGGCAACTGATCCCGTACGTGTCGGTGCAGTCCGCGCTGGACGCGGTCCGGGCCGGCGAGGCCGAGGCCGCGTTCGTGCCGATCGAGAACTCCGTCGAGGGCGGCATCACCACCACCCTCGACGAGCTGGTCGCGGGCACCCCGCTGATGATCTACCGCGAGGTGCTCCTGTCGATCACCTTCGCGCTGCTGGTCCGGCCCGGTACGAAGCTCTCCGAGATCAAGACGGTCTCCGCGCACCCGGCGGCCCAGCCGCAGGTGCGGAACTGGCTGAAGAAACATCTGCCGGACGCGCTCTGGGAGTCCGCCGCCTCGAACGCGGACGCCGCCCGCCTCGTCCAGGAGGGCCGCTACGACGCCGCCTTCGCCGGTGAGTTCGCCGCCGCCCGGTACGGCCTGGAGGCCCTGGAGACCGGCATCCACGACGCGGAGAACGCGCAGACCAGGTTCGTCCTGGTGGGCCGCCCGGCCCGGCCCGCCGCACCGACCGGTGCCGACAAGACGTCCGTCGTGCTGTGGCAGCGCGACGACCACCCCGGCGGGCTGCGCGATCTGCTGGGCGAGTTCGCGACGCGGGGCATCAACCTGATGGTGCTCCAGTCCCGGCCGACCGGTGCGGGGATCGGCAACTACTGCTTCTGCATCGACGCCGAGGGGCACATCAACGACCGGCGGATGGCGGAGACCCTGATGGGGCTCAAGCGGATCTGCCGCGAGGTGCGGTTCCTGGGGTCGTACCCGAGGGCCGACGTGGTCGACGCGGGGGAGGTCGCGATGCCGTTCCCGGGGACGTCGGACGCGGAGTTCGTGGCGGCGTCGGAGTGGGTGGCCCGGTGCCAGGACGGGCGCTTCTAGCCGGTAGTACTGGCATATCGCAGTTATCCACAGGAGTTATCCACAGGTGGGCTTCTCGACCTGGGGATAAGTCGACTGCGCGGGGGTGCCTGGTCGACAAATCGCCTCACAGACCCCCAGCTTGTCCACCGGCGGGTCGGTCACTCTTCGTCCACCTGTTTCCCTCGCGCCATCCTTTGGGGCGACGCGTTTCCACTCGAAAGTGGATACGAGGCGCGTTTAGGACAGAATCTCGCGGGGCGGGGCGGCGCGAGGGAAAGATCGTTCCCGATATCCACAGATCTTCCGCACACCCTGTGGATAACTTTTCCCAGGGTGTGGACGACTGTGGACAACCGATCCCCAAGTCCCGCTTTCCACAAGGCAGTCAGGTCAACACCGGGCCGTCCGCGTGCCCCGTCCCAGGGAGTGGGACGCATTCCCTTGACGGCACCGGCAATTCCCTCATAACGGGTTATTCGGGGCACCGGAATAGTCGGTCGTGAGGCGTCGGCGCACACCGGTAGCCTTGGGCCTGTGATTGACCTTCGCCTGCTCCGTGAGGACCCCGACCGTGTGCGCGCGTCGCAGCGCGCCCGTGGAGAGGACGTCGCGCTCGTCGACTCCCTCCTCTCCGCCGACGAGCGGCGCAGGTCGTCCGGCGTCCGCTTCGACGAACTCCGTGCCGAGCAGAAGCAGCTCGGCAAGCTGATCCCCAAGGCCGCGGGGGAGGAGAAGGCGGAGCTGCTGAAGCAGGCTTCGCAGCTGGCGGCCGACGTCAAGGCCGCCGACGCCGAGCGCGACGCGGCCGACACCGAGACCCATGAGCTGCTGCTCCGGCTCGGCAACCTCGTCCACCCCGCCGTCCCGGTCGGCGGCGAGGAGGACTTCGTCACGCTGGAGACGCACGGCGAGATCCGTGACTTCTCCGCCGAGGGCTTCGAGCCCAAGGACCACCTGGAGCTGGGCCAGCTCCTCGGCGCGATCGACGTCGAGCGGGGGGCCAAGGTCTCCGGTTCGCGCTTCTACTTCCTGACCGGCGTCGGCGCGCTGCTGGAGCTGGCTCTGGTCAACGCGGCGATCGCGCAGGCCACGGCCGCCGGGTTCACGCCGATGCTGACGCCCGCGCTGGTGCGTCCGCAGTCGATGGCCGGGACCGGGTTCCTCGGGCAGGCCGCGCAGGACGTCTACCACCTCGACAAGGACGACCTCTACCTCGTCGGCACGTCCGAGGTGGCGCTCGCCGCGTACCACATGGACGAGATCCTCGACGCGGAACGCCTTCCGCTGCGGTACGCCGGGTTCTCGCCCTGCTTCCGCCGGGAGGCCGGGTCGCACGGCAAGGACACGAAGGGCATCTTCCGGGTCCACCAGTTCGACAAGGTCGAGATGTTCTCCTACGTCGCCCCCGAGGACTCGGAGGCGGAGCACCAGCGGCTGCTGGAGTGGGAGAAGCAGTGGCTGACCTCGCTGGAGCTGCCGTTCCGCGTCATCGACGTCGCGACGGGGGACCTCGGGTCGTCGGCCGCCCGCAAGTTCGACTGCGAGGCGTGGATTCCGACGCAGGGGAAGTACCGCGAGCTGACGTCGACGTCCGACTGCACCGAGTTCCAGTCGCGCCGACTGTCCATCCGCTACCGCGAGGGCAAGACGGTCCGGCCGCTGGCCACGCTCAACGGCACGTTGTGCGCGGTTCCGCGCACGATCGTCGCGATCCTGGAGAACCATCAGCAGGCGGACGGGTCGGTGCGGGTGCCGGAGGTGCTGCGGCCGTTCCTGGGCGGGCGCGAGGTGCTGGAGCCGACGGGGGTCTGAGGGGTCTCCGAGGGTCCTGGGGGCTTGAAGGGGCCTGAGGGGTCCTGAACGGGGGCGTCCGTGGGGCGTCCCCGAGTGGGGGGATTCCGAGCGGGGGCGACTTGAGTGGAGCTGGGCGGATCGTGGGTGCAAGGGAACATACGGTGGACGAGGGTGCCGCAGACGTCAGCGGCGACGCCGAAGCTGTGGATGCCAGTGGGAGTGCGGGGAGTTTTCCGTACAAGCTGATCGCCACCGACCTCGACGGCACGCTGCTGCGGTCCGACGAGTCGGTCAGCCCCCGTACGCTCGACGCCCTCGCCGCGGCGACCTCCGCGGGCGCCACCCACATCGTCGTCACCGGCCGCGCGGTCCCCTGGACCCGGCACATCCTCGACGACCTCGGCTACACCGGCCTCGCCGTCTGCGGGCAGGGCGCCCAGGTGTACGACGCCGGCGCGCACCGTCTGCTGACGTCCGTGACGTTGGACCGGCAGCTCGCCGGGGTCGCCCTCGCGAAGATCGAGGCGGAGGTCGGCCCCCTCTTCCTCGCCGCCAGCCGGGACGGGCTGGACGGGGAGGTGCTGGTCGGGCCGGGGTACGCCAGCGTCGGCAAGCTGCCGGCGACGCCGCTCACCGATGTGTCCGAGCTGTGGGCCGCGCCGCTGAACAAGATCTACATCCAGCATCCGACGCTGGACGACGACGAGCTGGCGGAGGCCGCGCGGCAGGCCGCCGGCGGGTTCGTCACGGTCGCCATGGCCGGCGAGGGGATAGTCGAACTCCTCCCCCTCGGCCTCTCCAAGGCCACCGGCCTCTCCCTCGCCGCGCGCCGGCTGCGCCTCAGGTCCGCCGACACGATCGCCTTCGGCGACATGCCGAACGACCTCCCCATGTTCGCCTGGTCCGCCCGAGGCGTCGCCATGGCCAACGCCCACGAGGAGCTGAAGGCGGTGGCGGACGAGGTGACGTCGTCGAACGAGGAGGACGGGATCGCGGTGGTGCTGGAGCGGTTGCTGGGCTGAGCGGAGGGCGCTGCCGGACTGAGCCGGGGGTGCTGCCGGGGGCGGGTGCGCTGTTGCCGGCCGCGCTCACGCGGCGAAGCCGCATATCGGTTACGGCCCCGCGCCCCTTTGGGCCGGACCAGTTGCCCTACCCCGACGCCCAGACCGACGCCGGTTCAGCACTCGACTCACGCCGGCCACGACAACCGGCCCGACTTCCAGCGGAGGATGCACGGATCGAACGTGCGCGGGCTGTCACACCCGACCACGGCTGCTTCTGATCGGACTCAGCGCAAGCCGGTGCCTTGCCACTCGGCCAATCCTCCGGGTGGGCGGCCCACGCGAGAGCGACATCGCGTGCTCGAAGCGGCCGCCCCGGGCAGTTCCTCGTGGGCGGACTCGAACGGAGTGAGCGACTACTCCGGAGCCCGCGGCGGACTGCCCTGACGGAAGCGGAACGAACTGCCGTGCATGGACATCGCCCCGCTCCTCTCCCTGTACATGACGCCGGGCGAACCCCGGCGATGCGGACACAACCACTGTGCCCGCTCAGGAAGTTGACCGCCACCGAATAAACCGGCACCCGGCGCCGGAAGGAGCACCCCGCCCCTACTTCCTCCGCCACCTCTTCCGCCGGGCCTTGCTGAAGAACCACCCCGCCGGCGGCTCGTCGGACCGCCACGGCTGGGGCTCCGGTGCCTCACGGCTCCAGCGGGCGGAGAGCATCCGCGCCCGGGCGGACGGCTCGGACGACTCGGCGCCCCGGACGAACTCCTCGTCCAGCACCAGCCCGTCCCACATCTCGTCCCGCCCGGCACCGCCCTCCCGACCGGCCCCCGCCGAAAGTTCCTCCGCCATCCGATCCTCCTGACTCCGCCTCGTCCCCACAGCTCTCGCCCCCTTTACGCCAGTGTGCCCGGACGGAGGTGAAACCTCCGTCAAGGCCGACCGGCACCTCACAGTTCCCTCTCGCCCTGGCTCACTCCTCCCCGGCGAGCGTCAGCGTGCGCAGCTTCTGCCCCGCGTACCAGGTCGCGAGCCCTGTGACGACGACCAGCAGGACGGTGGCCGTGGTGAGCCCGACGTCGGAGGTGATCAGCTCCCCGCCGGTCACCTCATGGGCGACGGCGAGCGACCACTGCTGGATGCTGAGCGTCCGCGCCCCCGGCACGAGCGACCCGAACAGCGCCTCCCAGACCAGCGCGTAGACGAGCCCGAAGACCACGGCATGCCGCGAGACGGTGCCGAGGAGCAGGAACACCGCGGCGTAGGCGATGGACGCGACGAGCGCGGCGACGGTGTACGCGACGGCGATCTGCTGGCCGTTGCCGTTGAGGATGAACCCGGCGACGAGCGTGGGCAGCGCCGAGAACACCATGGTCACGGCGATGGCGACGATCAGCTTCGTGGAGATGATCGTCGGCCGCTTGATCGGCTTGGACAGCAGGTACACCACGGACCCGTCGTCGATCTCGGGCCCGATCGCGCCGGTCCCGGCGATGACGCCGATGATCGGCACCATCGTGGCGAGCGCGAGCCCGCCGAGGAGGTTCACCGCGGTCTGGTCGTCGGCCCCCGCGAGGGCCCGGACGATCACGGCGATGACGATCAGCAGCATCGGCAGCGCGCCGAGGATGAGGGCCCGGCGACGGCCGAGCAGGGCCCGGTAGGTGAGCCGGGCGACAGTGGGGTCGTACATCTTGGCCTCCTACGCCGCGACCAGGTAAGAGAACACGGATTCGAGGGACTCGTCGGACGGCGAGACGGCGAGGAGCCGGATGCCGTGGTCCCGGGCCACCCGCGGCAGCAGGGCGGTGAAGCGGCCGAAGTCGACGGCCTGGATCAGCAGCGCGCCTTCCGCCTGGTCGACCTCGATGCCGGCGGTCGACGGGTCGGCGATCAGCGCCGCGGCGAGCGCCCGGTCGTCGCTGGAGCGGACCAGGTAGCGGTGCGGCCGGTCGGTCATGAGGCGGCGGATACGGCGGAAGTCGCCGCTCGCGGCGTGCCTGCCCGCGACGATGACCTCGATGTGGCGGGCGAGCTGCTCGACCTCCTCCAGGATGTGCGAGGAGAACAGGACGGTGCGGCCCTCGTCGCCCATGCGGCGCAGCAGGTCCATGAGCTGCATGCGCTGGCGGGGGTCCATGCCGTTGAAGGGTTCGTCGAGCAGGAGCAGCGAGGGGTCGTGGACCAGGGCGCTGGCCATCTTCACGCGCTGGCGCATGCCCTTGGAGTAGGTCTGGATACGGCGGTCCTGGGCGTACTCCATCTCGACCGTGGCCAGCGCCCGCTGGGCGGCCTTGGCGCCGAGGCCGTGCAGTTCGGCGTTGGCGACGACGAACTCGCGGCCGGTGAGGAAGTCGTACATCGCCTCGCGTTCGGGGACGATGCCGATGTGCTTGTAGACCTCCTCGTTGCGCCAGACGGCGACGCCGTCGAGGGTGACGGTGCCGGTGGAGGGGGCGAGGAAGCCGCCCATCATGTTGATGAGGGTGGACTTTCCGGCGCCGTTGGGGCCGAGGAGGCCGGTGACGCCGGGGCCGATGGTCATGGTGATGTCGTTGACGGCGACCACGTTGCCGAACCAGCGGGAGACGTGGTCGAGGGAGAGCGTGGTCACAGGCCCACCTTCCGGTAGCGGCGGATCAGCAGGCCGTAGCAGGCGGCGATCAGTCCGAGAGTGACGAGGACGTAGACCGCTCCTTCGGCGTTCGACGGGCCCACCCCGCCGGGGAAGGCGGAGCTGGCGCCGAGGAACGCGGTCTGGATGCCGTCGATCAGCGTGATCGGCGAGAACAGGCCGATCCAGGGGATGGAGCCGCCGCTGGACTGCTCGTGGGAGATGGCCTGGAGGGTGGAGACGGCGCCGTAGGAGATGGTCAGGACGGCGATGACGGCGGCGATGCCGAAGCCGCGCCGGGGGGTGACGGCGGCGATGACCAGGCCGAGGCCGGCGAAGAGCAGGGAGAGCAGGGCCACGGAGACGACTCCCTGGGCGAAGCCCTTCGTCTGGTCGGCGAAGTCGAGCTTGGCGAGCAGCGCGCCCACGTAGAGGACGAGGAGCGGGGCGGCGGTCAGCGCGAAGAGGGCCGAGGCGAGCGCGGCGAACTTCGCGAGGACGTAGTCGGCGGTCTCGATGGGGCGCGAGAAGTACAGCGGGACCGTCTTGAAGCGCAGGTCCCGGGAGACCGACTGGGGTGCCTGGGAGGCGACGTACAGGCTGATGACGGCCTGCATGACGATCGCGTAGCGCGTGTAGTCCAGGGGGAGTTCCTTGGCCTTCGTGGCGACCGCGACGGCGACCATGATGGCGGCCGGCACGAGCATCACGACGAACAGGAGCATCGGCAGGACCTTGGACTTCACCGAGCGGCCGAGGCCGTAGGAGCCGCGCAGGGACTGCGCGTACAGCGAGCGGCGGGCGTAGGCGCGGCCGAGGCGGGGGCCGTCGTAGCCGCGGTAGCCGATGTCGTGGATGCGGGAGGTCTCGCCCGCTGTCTGGTCAACCGCCATGGCCGACGGCCTCCTTGTGCTGCTGGTCGCCCTGTTCGCCGGCGGGGGTGGTGAAGACCTCGGAGATGTGGTGTCTGCGCTGTTCCATGCGGACGAGGCCGAGGCCGAGGTCGGCGACGACGTCCCGGACGAGGTCGTAGGTCTCCTCGCTCCGCGCGGTCAGCAGGAGGAGGTGGCCGGCGCCGGGTAGGCCCGCGCCGCCGTCCTGGACGTCGGCCCCGCGGGCGAGGAGGGCCTCGCGCAGGGCTTTGGTGCCGTCCGGGTGGGTGTCGGTGTCGGTGACCTCGACTGCCAGGGTCGTCGTGGTCTGGGTGAAGTCGGTGGTGGAGCTGGAGCGCAGGAGCTTGCCGCCGTCGACCACGACGACGTGGTCGCAGGTGCGTTCCAGTTCGCCCAGGAGGTGGGAGGTGACCAGGACGGAGATGCCGAAGTCGGTGTGGATGCGGCGGATCAGGCCGAGCATCTCGTCGCGCCCGACGGGGTCGAGGCCGTTGGTCGGTTCGTCGAGGAAGACCAGGCGGGGGTCGTGGACCAGGGCCTGGGCGAGCTTGACGCGCTGCTTCATGCCCGTGGAGTAGCCGCCGATGGGGCGGTAGCGCTCCTCGTAGAGTCCGACGTGCCGCAGGGTGTCGGCCGTGCGCTCGCGGGCGGCGGTGGGCGGGAGGCCGGACATGCGGGCCATGTGGACGACGAACTCGGTCGCCGAGACGTCCGGCGGGAGGCAGTCGTGTTCCGGCATGTAGCCGACGCGTTCGCGGATCTCCGCGCCTTTGGTCGCGACGTCGAGGCCGAGCACTTCGGCGCGGCCCTCGCTCGCGGGGGACAGACCCAGGAGGATCTTGATCAGGGTGGACTTGCCGGCGCCGTTGGCCCCGACGAGTCCGGTCACACCGGGTCCGATGTCCACGGACAGCCGGTCGAGTGCGGTCACCCTCGGGAACCGCTTGCTCAGGCTTTCGGTCGCGATCACAGTCACAGGTCCGAAGGTAGTGACCCCGCCCACATCCGGTCGTCACCCCGGAGAGCCGTCTTCGCCCCCACCTTCAGATGTAGGGGATGCCTAAGGGATGCCCTACCTGAGAGGTACGGGCCGGGCAGCAACCCGTGCGTGGCGCCCTATTGACGGTTTCTCTAACAAGTGCCAGATTCGGCGTGGTCAAGTTACGGACGCGTATCGCAACCGCACGGCGAGGTGGCATGACAACGGCAGTGACCCTCGACTCCCCCGCCGAACTGCGGGGATTCCGCCAGGTCCAGCGGCTCGCCTACGAGTGCGCGCAGGACGTGGCGTCCCGGCTGACACCGGGCGTGACCGAGCGCGAGGCCGCCGGCATGCAGCGCCGGTGGATGCGCGAGCGCGGCGTACGCGACTGGTTCCACCTCCCGTTCGCCTGGTTCGGCGACCGCACCGCGTTCACCGGCTTCCGCGTCCCCCTCCAGTTCTTCCCCACGAACCGCCGCCTGGAGCCCGGGATGCCGTTCATCCTGGACCTCGCCCCCGTGTACGACGGCTACACCGCCGACATCGGCTACTCGGGGTCGCTCGGCGCCAACCCCGTACAGGAACGCCTGATGGCCGACCTGGAGGCGCACCGGGAGCTGATCCTGCGGGAGGTCCGCGAGCGCAGGTCGCTGCGGGAGATCTACCAGGACGTGGACCGCCTCATGGCTCTCCAGGGCTACGCCAACCGGCATCGCGCGTACCCCTTCGGTGTGATCGCCCACAAGGTCGACCGGGTGACGCGGCGGCGGTTCTCCCCGCACCTGTTCGGATTCGGCACCCAGTCCCTCAAGGGGCTCGCCTCGGACGCCCTGCACGGGCACCGCGACGGGTGGTCGCCGCTGTGGTCGCCGTACCGTTTCTCCGACCACCCGCCGCAGCCGGGCCTGTGGGCGGTCGAACCGCATCTCGGATTCCGTGGCACCGGCGCCAAGTTCGAGGAGATCCTGGTGGTCACCGACTCCGAGGACGCGGTGGAGAGCGCTTTTTGGCTGGACGACGACCTGCCGCACGTGCGGCGCTGGGCGGAGGGAAAGTGACGATGCTCGACGGGGCGCGCGAACGCCGGATCAGCACCGGCGGGATCGAGCTGTGCGTGGCGGAACTGGGCGAGCTGGGCAACCCCGTCGTCGTCCTCGTGCACGGCTACCCGGACACGAAGGAGGTCTGGTCGCCGGTCGCGGCCCGCCTCGCGGAACGGTTCCACGTGGTGCTGTACGACGTGCGCGGACACGGGAGTTCGACCGCGCCGAAGCCGCTGCGGGGCGGGTTCACACTGGAGAAGCTGACGGACGACTTCCTCGCGGTGATCGACGCGGTGAGCCCGGGGCGCCCGGTGCACCTCGTGGGGCACGACTGGGGGTCCGTGCAGTCCTGGGAGTTCGTGACGGTCGCGCGCACGGAGGGCCGGATCGCCTCCTTCACGTCGATGTCGGGGCCGTCCCTCGACCACTTCGGCCACTGGATCAACAGCCGTCTGCGCAGGCCGACTCCGCGCCAGGTCGGCCAACTCCTCGGCCAGGGCGCCAAATCGTGGTACGTGTACGCGCTGCACACCCCGGCGCTGCCCGAACTGGCCTGGCGGGGACCGCTCGGCAAGCGCTGGCCGGCCCTGCTGCGCCGTACGGAACGCCTCGACGACGCCTCGTACCCGACCGCGTCGCTGCCCTCGGACGCGGCGCACGGCGCGTGGCTGTACCGGGACAACGTCCGGGCCCGGCTGCGGCGTCCGCGCGCCGACGCGTACGCGCACGCGCCCGTGCAGCTCATCACCCCGCTCGGCGACGCGTTCCTCTCCCCGAGGCTGTACGACGACCTGGAGACGTGGGCGCCGCGTCTGACCCGGCGCACGCTCCCGGCCAAGCACTGGATTCCGCGGACCCGGCCCGACCAGGTGGCGTCCTGGATCAGCGAGTTCGTCACCTCCGTCGAGGCCGGGCGGGCGCGGGCGAACACCGCGACCGGGGTGCACGCGGAGCGGTTCGCCGGGCAGCTCGTGCTGGTCACGGGCGCGGGCAGCGGGATCGGCCGGGCCACCGCGTTCGCCTTCGCGGAGGCGGGCGCGCGGGTGATCGCCGTCGACCGGGACGCCGAGAGCGCCGCGCGGACCGCCGAGTTGGCGCGGCTCGTGGGGGCCCAGGAGGCGTGGGCGGAGACCGTGGACGTCTCCGACGAGAAGGCGATGGAGGAACTCGCCGACAAGGTGGGGGAGTCGTACGGAGTCGTCGACGTGCTGGTCAACAACGCCGGCGTCGGGCTCTCCGGCTCGTTCTTCGACACGACCACCGAGGACTGGCGACGCGTCCTGGACGTCAACCTGTGGGGCGTCATTCACGGTTGCCGGCTCTTCGGGCGGGCCATGGTCGAGCGCGGTCAGGGCGGTCACATCGTGAACATCGCGTCGGCCGCCGCGTACCAGCCCTCGCGCGCGCTGCCCGCGTACGGCACCTCCAAGGCGGCCGTCCTCATGCTGAGCGAGTCCCTGCGCGCGGAGTTGGCGGGCAAGGGGATCGGGGTGAGCGCGATCTGTCCCGGGCTCGTCAACACGGGCATCACCTCGACCGCGACGTTCGTCGGCGTCGACGCGCGGGAGCAGGAGCGGCGCCGGGAGCGTTCCTCGCGGCTGTACGGGCGGCGCAACTACCCGCCGGAGAAGGTCGCCGACGCGATCGTCCGCGCGGTGATCCGCAACGACGCCGTCGTCCCGGTGACGCCGGAGGCGAAGGGGTCGCGGCTGCTGTCGCGGCTGTCGCCACGGGTGTTGAGGGCGCTGGCGCGGTTCGAGCCGCGTGTGTAGGGGAGTTGATCAAGTGCCTCACGAACGGCCTTAGTTACCCAAATACCGCATTTCACCCGTCAGTTATCCACAGAATCCCCAATTCCCCTGTGGATAACTACGGTTGGTTGTGGATCAAACCTGGGGACGAAAATCGGGTGCGTGATCCACATCTCTCTCCGCACACTGAGGGGATGACCACCGACCATCGCATCGTGAAGGTGTCCAAGTACCTCTCGAAGCACCTCCGCCACCAGCCCGAGCGGATCGGGCTGCGCCTCGACGAGGCGGGCTGGACCGAGATAGACGCCCTTCTCGCGGCCACGGCCGGCCACGGCTTCCCCATCACCCGCGAAGAGCTGGACCGCGTCGTCGCGACCAACGACAAGAAGCGCTTCGCGATCGAGGGCACCCGTATCCGCGCCAGCCAGGGTCACAGCATCCCGGTCGACCTGGCGCTCCCCGCCACCACCCCGCCCCCGCACCTCTTCCACGGCACCAACGCCCGTGCCCTCGCCGCCATCCGCGCCGAAGGGCTGCGCCCCATGAACCGCCACGACGTCCACCTCTCCCCCGACCGCACCACCGCCACCCGCGTCGGCGCCCGCCGGGGCCGGCCGGTCGTCCTGACGGTCGACTCCGGGGCGATGCACCGCGACGGGCACGTGTTCCAGGTCAGCGCGAACGGGGTGTGGCTGACGAGGGCGGTGCCGGCGGAGTACATCCGGTTCACGGAAGCGGGCTGAGAGCGCGCTGAGCCGGGTGCAGTGAGCCGGAAGCTCACCGACCCCTGCCGGGCGGCGACAGACGGTGACTGTTTCACGTGAAACACGACTCTCCGCATACGCTCGACACATGAGCCTGCACCTGAGCACCGTGATCCTCCCCCACCTCCGCTGGCACGAAGGGGGACGCGCGGCCTGGACACGTGCGGAGCAGCTCGGCTTCCACGCGGCCTACACCTACGACCACCTGTCGTGGCGGAGTTTCCGGGACGGGCCGTGGTTCGGGGCCGTTCCGACGCTCACCGCCGCCGCGGCAGCCACCGAGCGCATCCGGCTGGGCACGCTGGTCACCTCGCCGAACTTCCGGCACCCCGTGACGCTGGCCAAGGAACTGATCTCGCTGGACGACGTCTCCGGGGGCCGAGTCACCCTCGGGATCGGCGCGGGCGGTACCGGGTTCGACGCGACCGCGCTCGGGCAGGAGCCGTGGACACCCCGGGAGCGGGCCGACCGGTTCGCGGAGTTCGTGACGCTGCTGGACCGGCTGCTCACCGAGGACGCCGTGTCGTACGAGGGCGACCACTACTCGGCCCACGAGGCCCGCAACATCCCCGGCTGCGTCCAGCGTCCCCGGCTGCCCTTCGCCGTCGCGGCGACCGGGCCTCGCGGGCTGAAGCTGGCCGCGCGGTACGGGCAGGCGTGGGTCACCACGGGCGACCCCAAGCTGTACGAGAACGGCACGCCGGAACAGTCCCTGCGGGCGCTGCGCGAGCAGGTCGACCGCCTCTCCGACGCCTGCGAGGCCGTCGGCCGCGACGCCGCCTCCGTCGACAAGGTCCTCCTCACCGGCTTCACCCCCGACCGCGCCCGCCCCCTCGACTCCCTCGACGCCTTCCTCGACTTCGCCGGCCACCACCAAGCCCTCGGCTTCACCGAGATCGTCCTCCACTGGCCCATCCCGAACACCGACTTCGCCGCCGACGAAAAGATCTTCGAACACATCGCCATGGAGGCCCCGAGCCACCTGAGCTGACACCACCAGCCGCACCGCCTTGCCGCGGCCAGCACCTACCGAGCTACGGCCAGTACCTACCTGGCCGAGGCCGGCCACACCCCAGCCGCGCCGGCCTCCACCCGCCCTCCGGCCCCCAGCCGCGCCGCCACCCACCCGCACCCACGCTCCTGCCGTCACCCAGCAACGTCCGGCCGAGTCGCCCCTACCGCCACCCAGCCGTGTGCGCCGCGCCGCCCCCCTCCCACCCACCCACTCACCCGCAGCCACCTCTCCTCCCGCCACCTAGCTGCGGGCAATCGTGCCGCCAGGGCACGGGTGGGCTGGGGTCCCCCCTGCTCGAAGAGCTCGGGGGAGGCACCCCGCCGCGCGGGCAAGCGACCCCCCGCCCCCAGCCACCCACCGGCCCGACCGAAGCCCACCCACCCCGCACCCACCCCCACGTCAGCTACGTCTCATCCGCGCACGCACCCCCACACCCGAGCACCCCCATACGCGAGAATGCCCCCGTGACCTCTGCGACCCGACAGCCCGACACCCCCTCCGCCGCCCACCCCCCGCGCCTGATCGCCACCGACCTGGACGGAACGCTGCTGCGGGACGACGGAAAGGTGTCCCCCCGGACGATCGCCGCGCTGGCGGCGGCCGAGGCCGCGGGGATCGAGGTGTTCTTCGTGACCGGCCGCCCGGCGAGATGGATGGACGCGGTGAGCGACCACGTCCACGGCCACGGCCTGGCGATCTGCGGAAACGGCGCGGCAGTGGTCGACCTGCACGGCGGCCCCGGAGCCCACCGCTTCGTGAAGGTACGGGAACTGGCCCGCCAGAACGCCCTGGACGCCGTACTCCTGCTGCGCGAGGCCGCCCCCGGCACGGTGTACGCGGTGGAGCAGACGTACGGATTCCACCAGGAGCCCGACTACCCCAAGATGCACATGGAGATACCGGACTCCCTCGCACCCGCGGAAGCCCTGCTCGCCCCGGACGGCCCCGGCGCCCAGGAACCGGTCCTGAAGATCCTCGCCTTCCACCCCACCCTGGACCCGGACGAGTTCCTCACCCTGGCCCGCGACGCCATCGGCGACCGCGCCTCGGTCACCCGCTCCAGCCCCAGCGCCCTCCTGGAGATCGCGGGCCCCGGCATCTCCAAGGCCAGCACCCTCGCCCTGTGCTGCGCGGAACGCGGCATCACCCCCGAGGAGGTCGTCGCCTTCGGGGACATGCCGAACGACGTCGAGATGCTCACCTGGGCGGGCCGCTCGTACGCGATGGGCAACGCCCACCCGGACGTACTCGCGGCGGCATCGGGCCGAACGGTCGCGAACAACGAGGACGGCGTGGCGGTCGTGATCGAGAAGCTGGTGGCGGAACGGGCCTGACCGGCACCTCAGCGCCACCCCCTCTCACTCCAGCCCCACCCCCCGATCCGCCAGCCAAGGCACCGGATTCACCGCCGACCCCATGTCCGGCGTCACCCGCACCTCGAAGTGCAGATGAGGCCCCGTGGAGTTGCCGGTGGTGCCGGTCTGCCCGATCCACTGGCCGGCGGCGACCCGCTCGCCAGGATCGACGGCGACGGAGGCGAGGTGGGCGTACTGGGTGTAGTAACCGCCGGGATGGCTGACGACGACCTGGACGCCGAACCCGTCGCCGCAGCTCACCCGCACGACCCGCCCCGCACCGACCGCACGGACGGGCGTCCCGATCGCGACGGCGAAGTCCTGCCCGGTGTGGCGGTGCGCCCAGCGCGCACCCCCGCTCCCGAAGGACGCGGAGAGCCGGTACCCCTCGACGGGCGCCACCCACGCCCGCGTGGAGTACGACGGAGGCTGCGGCAGCCGCACCGCCCCGGGACAGGCCCCCGCCGCGACGGACGCCGCCGCCTCCCCCTGGAGCCGCCACCGCGCCTCCTCCAGCTTGCGCTCGATGTCCCGCTTGAGCCCGGCGAGTTCGGCGGTCCGCCGCTCCAGCACCTGCCAGGCGGACACCGCCCGCGCCCCGTCCGCGGCGAGCCGCTGCTCGACGGCCTGCCGCCTGCCGAGCGCGCTCCCGACCGCCAGATTCGCCTGCGCGAGGACGTGCTGACCGCGCATCAACCGGTCGGGATCACCGTCCAGCACCATCCGTACGGCCATCGGCAGCCCGCCCCCGTCGCGGTACTGGGCCCGCGCGATCCGCCCGAGGTCCTCACGGAGCCGGCCCAGCTCACTCAGCTCCTGGGCGCGCAGTTCCTCGTACCGCTGGGCCTTGGCGCGCTGTGTCTCCGCCTCGCGGCGGCCGGCGTCGTACTCCTGGGAGGCGGCGGCGGCCTCCTCGTACAGCCTCGCGACCTGCGCCCCGAGCCCGTCGCCGAAGCCGGTCTCGCCGTCGCCGGAGTGCCCGGCGGCGGCGGTCGGGCGGGCCGCGAGGACCGCCGCCGCGCACAGCAGGGCCGGAACGAGCAGGGGGCGGCGGTGAGGTGAGCGCATGTCAGCGATCGTGTCCCAGGGGGCCGGGGACGTGCCTGTTCACGTCATACGACCGGGGGACAGCGCGTCCGGATGGCCCAACCCCGGGTGACGCCCCGTCACACCCGGTTGACGCGAACGCCCGCCCCTTCGGCGTTCAGTACGGCGCCTCCCACACCACCGTCGTGCCGCCGCCGTCCACGCCGATCCCCGGCCCGTGCCGGCTGTCCCCGCCGAGGGACTCCGCGCGGCGCGCGAGGTTCAGCAGGCCGCTGCGGCGACCGCCGTCCGCGATGCCGACCCCGTCGTCCGCGACGGTCAGCCGTACGCCGGCCCGGCCGCCGGGGAGGGTCGCGGTGGCGTCCACGGCGACGTCGATCCGGGTCGCGCGGGCGTGCCGGAAGGCGTTGGAGAGGGCCTCGCGCAGGGCGGCGACGAGGTTCTTGCCGATCGCCTCGCCGACGAGCGTGTCGACGTCCCCGGTGAACCGGCAGTCGGGCGCGAAGCCGAGCGGGACGGCGGCCATGGCTACCTCGCGCAGGACGCGTGTGCGCAGGTGGGAGGGGGTGTCGCCGGGGCCCTGACGGAGGGCGAAGATCGCGGTGCGGATCTCCTGGATGGTGACGTCGAGTTCGTCGACGGCCCGCCCGACGCCCTCGCGCACCTCGGGAGCGACCGCCTCGCGCTGCGCGCCCTCCAGCGTCAGCCCGGCCGCGAACAGCCGCTGGACGACGAGGTCGTGCAGGTCACGGGCGATCCGGTCGCGCTCCTCGAACACCACGAGGCGTTCCCGGTCGCGCTGCGCCTCGGCGGCGACCAGCGCGAGCGCGGCCTGCGCGGCGAACCGGCGGGCGAGTTCGCGCTCGGCGCCGGTGAACGTCCGCCGGCCCCGGACGCGGGCCATGCAGAGCGTGCCCAGGAACCGGCCGTCGCTGCGCAGCGGGAGGAGCAGGACGGGGCCGTACTCGTGCGCGTGGGAGGTGACCGAGCGGGGGTCGGTGGCCGCGTCCTCGACGAGGACCTCCTGTCCGTCCAGGAGCGCCGTGACGAGGTCGCTGTCCGGCGGGATCACCTCGCCGAGCATCCCCGAGGGCCGGTCGGCGGCGACGGCCGCGATCTCCAGGCCGCCCTCGTCGGCGGGCAGCAGGACGACCCCGGCGGCGGCCTCGGCGAGCGTGCGGGCCTGTTCGGCGACGACCTGGAGCGCGTCGTCCGGGTCGTCGTCGGCCAGCAGCGCGGTGGTGACGGCGACGGAGCCGTCGATCCAGCGCTCCCGCTGCCGTGCCGCCTCGTACAGGCGCGCGTTGCCGATCGCGATGCCCGCCTCACCGGCGAGGGCGCGCGCGAGGTAGAGGTCGGCTTCGTCGAAGGGCTGTCCGTCGTCGCGCTCGGCGAGACAGAGGCTGCCGTAGAGCTCGCCGTGCGCCCGGACCGGCACGGCGAGCGCCCAGCCGGACCCGTCACCGCCCGCCTCGACGGCCGCGCTCCGCACACCGAGGAGGGCGACAGCCGTCCCGGGGATGCGTTCCAGCTCGCCGCCGACGGCCCGCAACGCTTCGAGGAGACGGCTCTCGGCCGGGTCGACTGCCATGAGGGTGAGGGTAATTTGCCCTATTTGCCAAACAAAGCCCGACTCAAGAGCACCCCCACAAAAGCCCCTTCAGCCGGCCCCCACCAGCCCCTCCACCGCCGCCTCCCGCTCCGCCATCCGCCGCAACGGCCCCTCCACAGCGGCCAGCTCGGCGTACGCCCCGCGCTGCACGACCCGCCCCTCCTCCAGCACGACCACCTCGTCGACCGCGTCGAGCCCGGCCAGCCGGTGCGTGATCAGCAGCGTCGTACGCCCCTCGGTCGCGGCCAGCAGATCCTCGGTGAGCGCGTCGGCGGTCGGCAGGTCGAGGTGCTCGGCGGGCTCGTCGAGGACCAGCACGGGGAAGTCGGCGAGGAGCGCGCGGGCCAGCGCGAGCCGCTGCCGCTGCCCGCCGGACAGCTTCGCGCCGTGCTCGCCGACCAGCGTGTCGAGGCCGTCGGGCAGCCCGTCGGCCCACTCCAGGAGCCGCGCCCGGCGCAGCGCGTCGCGCAGCTCCGCCTCGTCCGCGCCCTTCCGCGCGAGCAGCAGGTTCTCGCGGACGGTGGAGTCGAAGAGGTGCGCGTCCTGCGCACACAGCCCGACGAGCCCGCGTACGTCGTCCCCGTCGAGCGCGTACGCGTCGACCCCGCCGAGCGTGTACGTCCCGGCCCGCGCGTCCAGGAACCGCAGCAGCGCCTGCGCGAGCGTCGTCTTCCCGGACCCGGAGGGCCCCACCACGGCGATCCGGCGCCCCTCGGTGAGCGTCAGGTCGACCCCGTCGAGCGCGTCGCGCCCCTGCCCGTCGTACCGCGCCGAGAGCTCCTTCACGACCAGCGGGAACGGCGTGGCGGGCGCCGTCCGGGGCCGCTCCGGCTCCCGGACGGGCACGGGGGAGTCCAGCACCTCGTACACCCGCTCCGCGCTGCGCCGCACCCGCTGCCGGTACCGCACCGCGAGCGGCAGCCCGAGGACGGCCTCGAAAGCGGCCAGCGGCGTGAGCACCACGACCGCCATCGACACCCCGTCGAGCCGCCCGGAGCCGACCCCCTGAGCCCCCACCAGCGCCGCCGCGACGACCGTCAGTCCCGACACCAGCGCCGTCAGCCCGTCCCCCAGCGCGGTCGCCGCGGCCCCCCGCGAAGCGATCCCCGTCAGCACCCCGTCAGCCTCCCGCGCCTCCTCCGTACGACGCCGCAGGGCGCCGGCGACGGTGAGTTCGGCGGTGCCGGCGAGCAGGTCGGCGACCCGCGTGGCCAGCACCCCGCGAGCGGGCGCGAGCCGGCGTTCGGCCCGCCGGGACACCGCCCCGGTGACCAGCGGCACGCCCACCCCGGCCAGCAGCAGTCCGACGCCGAGCACCGCGCCCGCCTCGGGCAGCAGCCACCCGGTGAAGGCCACCGACCCCGCCGACACGACGACGGCGGCTCCGACCGGCAGCAGCCAGCGCAGCCAGTAGTCCTGGAGGGCGTCGACGTCGGCGACGAGCCGCGACAGGAGGTCCCCGCGCCGGGCCCGCCGCAGTCCGGCGGGCGCGAGCCGCTCAAGGCGCCGGTAGACGGCGACCCGGGTGTCCGCGAGCATCCGCAGGACGACGTCGTGCGAGACGAGCCGCTCCGCGTACCGGAACACGGCCCGCCCGATCCCGAACGCCCGCGTCCCCGTCACGGCGACCATCAGATACAGCACCGGCGGCTGCTGCGAGGCCCGCGAGATGAGCCACCCGGACGTCGCCATGAGCCCCACCGCGCTGCCGAGCGCGAGGCTCCCGAGCAGCGCCGCGAGCAGCAGCCGCCCCCGGCGCGGCCCGGCCATCGCGCGTACACGGGCGAGCACACCCCCACGCACGGTCTCGCCGGGCACCTTCCCCGCGGCTCCGTCGGAGTCCCCGGCCCGTTCCTCCTGGAGCTCCCCCACCACGAAGAAGTCCGCCTGCGTGACGCCGTGGTCCTCCCGTGCGTCCGCCACCGGCGCCCGCTCCACCACGCCGTCGCCGATCCGCGCCTCCGCGAGCCGCACCACCCGGTCCGCCACCTCCAGCAGCGCCGGCCGGTGCACGACGAGCAGCACGGTCCGCCCCTGTGCGAGCCGCCGTACCGCCGCGACGACCTCCGCCTCGGTCGCGCCGTCCAGCGCGGCCGTCGGTTCGTCGAGGAGCAGCACCGGACGGTCGGCGAGGAACGCGCGCGCGAGGGCGAGCCGCTGGCGCTGCCCGGCGGAGAGCCCGGCCCCGTCCTCGCCGAGCACGGTGTCGGCACCGGCGGGCAGCGCGTCCACGAACTCCAGGGCGCCCGCGTCGGCGAGCGCCCGGCGGACGGCCGTGTCGTCGGCGTCGGGGCGGGCGAGGCGGACGTTCTCGGCGATCGTCGCGGCGTACAGATGGGGCCGCTGAGGCACCCAGGCGATCCGCGCGCGCCACTCTTCCAGGTCGAGCCCGGCGAGGTCGGCGCCCCCGATCCGGACCTGGCCCTCGGCGGGGTGCGCGAAGCCCAGCAGGACGTTCAGGAGCGTCGACTTCCCGGCGCCGCTCGGGCCGACGAGGGCGACGGTTTCGCCGGGTTCGACGGTGAACGAGGCGTTCTCGACGGCGGGGACGGCCCGGCCGGGGTAGCGGACGGTCACGCCGTCCACGGTGATCGCGCCCTGCGGGACGGCGGCGGTGCCTGCCGCCGGGACCGGCTCCTCCAGCACCGCGAAGATCTCCTCGGCGGCGGCGAGCCCCTCGGCCGCCGCGTGATACTGCGTGCCGACCTGCCTGAGCGGCAGATACGCCTCGGGCGCCAGGATCAGGATGACGAGCCCGATGTAGAGGTCCATCTCGCCGTGCACGAGCCGCATCCCGACCGTCACGGCCACCAGCGCGACCGAGATCGTGGCCAGCAGCTCCAGAGCGAACGAGGAGAGGAACGCGATCCGCAGCGTCCTGAGCGTCGCCTGCCGGTACTCCCCGGTGATCTTCCGGATCGACTCCGCCTGCGCCTTGGCCCGCCCGAACACCTTCAGCGTCGGCAGCCCGGCCACCACGTCCAGGAAATGCCCCGACAGCCGCGACAGCAGCCGCCACTGACGGTCCATCCGCGACTGCGTGACCCACCCGATCAGCATCATGAACACCGGGATCAACGGCAGCGTCCCGACGATGATCGCCGCCGACACCCAGTCCTCGGTCACGACCCGCACCAGCACCGCGACGGGTACGACGACGGCGAGCCCCAACTGCGGCAGATAGCGCGAGAAGTAGTCGTCCAGCGCGTCCACGCCCCGGGTCGCGAGGGCGATCAGCGAGCCGGTCCGCTGCCCGCTCAGCCACCCCGGACCGAGCGCCCCCGCCCGCTCCAGCAGCCGCCCCCGCAGCTCAGACTTCACCGCGGCACCGGCGCGGTGAGCGGCGAGTTCGGTGACCCAGGAGACCAGCGCCCGCCCGATCGCGACGGCGACCAGCAGGAGGAGGGGCGTACGGAGCTCGGCGACCGAGTGGCCGTGCTGGAAGGCGCCGACCACGATCTCGGCGATCAGCATGGCCTGGGCGATGACGAGGAGGGCGCCGAGGACGCCCAGTCCGACGACCCCGGCCATGAACAGCCGGGTGGCGCGGGCGTACCGGAGGAGACGTGGGTCGATTGGTTTCACGTGAAACATGCCCTTCGGTCCAGCGAGGATGTTTCACGTGAAACCAGCGATGTTTCACGTGAAACGTCCCCCTGACGGACTCAGTGCGCGGGTTCGGCGATGTGCTGCGTGCCGATCCGCTTCCGGAACACCCAGTACGTCCACCCCTGGTACAGCATCACGACCGGCGTGGCGATCACCGCGCACCACGTCATGATCTTCAGCGTGTACGGGCTGGACGACGCGTTCGTGACCGTGAGGCTCCACTCCGGGTTCAGCGACGACGGCATGACGTTCGGGAAGAGCGTCAGGAAGAGCATCGCCACGGCGGCCACGATCGTGACCCCGGAGAGCGCGAACGACCAGCCCTCACGCCCGGCCTGGTTCGCGAGGAGCGCGGCGACCAGGGCGGCGACGGCCACGACCAGGGCCACCAGGCTCTTGCCGTCCCCGTTGTCGGCCTGCGTCCAGACCAGGAAGGCCAGCGCGAGGGCGGCGGTGACGAGACCGACCTTGAGGGCCAGCTTGCGTGCGCGCTCCCGGATGTCGCCGACCGTCTTGAGGGCCGTGAACACCGTGCCGTGGAAGGTGAACAGGCTCAGCGTGACGAGCCCGCCGAGGACGGCGTACGGGTTGAGCAGCTCCCAGAAGCCGCCCACGTACTCGAAGTCCCGGTCGATCTTCACACCGTGGACGATGTTGCCGAAGGCCACACCCCACAGGAACGCGGGGATCAGGGAGCACCAGAAGATCGCCTGCTCCCAGTTACGCTGCCAGTTCTCCTCGGGCCGCTTGGCGCGGTACTCGAAGGCGACGCCCCGGACGATGAGGCACAGCAGGATGAGCAGCAGCGGCAGGTAGAAGCCGGAGAAGAGGGTGGCGTACCACTCGGGGAAGGCGGCGAAGGTCGCGCCGCCCGCGCTGAGCAGCCAGACCTCGTTGCCGTCCCAGACCGGGCCAATGGTGTTGATGAGGACGCGCTTCTCCACCCGGTTGCGGGCGAGGAGCTTGGTGAGGACACCGACCCCGAAGTCGAAGCCCTCCAGGAAGAAGTATCCGGTCCACAGGACGGCGATCAGGACGAACCAGACGTCGTGCAGTTCCATGACTGTTCGGCTCCCTCTGCCTAGTACGAGAAGGCCATCGGCTTGTCGGCGTCGCGCGCCTCGCCGCCGATCTTCGTGGGCGGGTTGAGGTCGGCCTCGGTCAGCTCCGGCGGGCCGGCCTTCACGTACTTGGCGAGCAGCTTGACCTCGACGACGGCGAGGATCGCGTACAGCGTGGTGAAGGCGATCATCGAGGTGAGGACCTCGGCCTGGGAGACACCGGGGGAGACCGCGTCGCGGGTCTGGAAGAGGCCGTAGACGACCCAGGGCTGACGGCCCATCTCGGTGAAGATCCAGCCCCAGGAGTTGGCGATCAGTGGGAAGGCCAGGGTCCAGATCGCGAAGCGCCAGTACCAGGTGGTGAGCTGGGGGCCGAGGGCCTTCTTGCGGAAGAGGACCAGGTTCGGCACCTCGTCCTCACCGGTGCGCAGGTGTTCGGGGAGCATGAACTTCTTGCGGGTCAGCCAGAGGCCGATCATGCCGATCGTGAGGGAGGTCATGCCGAAGCCGATCATCCAGCGGAAGCCCCAGTAGGCGACCGGGATGTTGGGGCGGTAGTCGCCGGGGCCGAACTTCTCCTGCTCGGCCTTGTTGACGTCGTTGATCCCGGGGACGTACGAGCTGAAGTCGTCGTTCGCGAGGAAGGACAGCAGGCCAGGGATCTCTATGGCGACCTTGTTGTGGCCCTTCTCGACGTCCCCGTAGGCGAAGACGGAGAACGGGGCGGGGGCCTCGCCGTCCCACAGGGCCTCGGCGGCGGCCATCTTCATCGGCTGCTGCTTGAACATGACCTTGCCGAGGGTGTCGCCGCTGATCGCGGTGAGCAGACCGGCGACAACGACGGTGATGAGCCCGAGGCGCAGGGTCGTCCTCATCTCGACGATGTGCCGCCTGCGGACCAGGTGGAACGCGGAGATGCCGACCATGAACGCGCCACCGGTGAGGAACGCGGCCGTGAGGGTGTGGAACGCCTGGCTGAGCGCGGTGTTCTGGGTCAGAACCAGCCAGAAGTCGGTCAGTTCGGCGCGGCCCTTGGCCTCGTTGATCCGGTAGCCGACGGGGTGCTGCATCCAGGAGTTGGCGGCGAGGATGAAGTAGGCCGACAGGATCGTGCCGATCGAGACCATCCACATGCAGGCGACGTGGATCTTCTTCGGGAGCTTGTCCCAGCCGAAGATCCACAGGCCGATGAAGGTGGACTCGAAGAAGAAGGCGATCAGGGCCTCGAAGGCGAGGGGGGCGCCGAAGACGTCGCCGACGAAGCGCGAGTAGTCGGACCAGTTCATGCCGAACTGGAACTCCTGCACGATGCCGGTGACGACGCCCATCGCGATGTTGATCAGGAAGAGCTTGCCCCAGAACTTCGTCGCTCTGAGGTACTTCTCCTTGCCGGTCCGCACCCAGGCGGTCTCCAGGCCCGCGGTGAGCGCCGCGAGGGAGATCGTCAGGGGGACGAAGAGGAAGTGGTAGACGGTGGTGATACCGAACTGCCAACGCGCCAGTGTCTCTGGCGCCAGGGCCATTTCCACGTCGTCGGTCTCCTTACATGCCGTGGTACTGCGGCAGTTTGCCCCTTATGTCACACACAACAGTGGAGCAACCGGGACACGCTTGTGAACGCGTTCACATTCACAAGCAATTATGGCGCATGGCTGTTCGAGACTTGACGGGAGGGGGGGTCTGATGGGTCACAGACCCCCCGGCAGGTACGATCGCGCACCCTCGAAGGGGGCTCAGCCCGCCTTGACGAACCCCTCGGTCACCTTCAGGAAGATGTCGTTCGCCTCGGTCTCCCCGATCGTCACCCGCGCGCCCTCCGGGAACGGCCGCACGACGACCCCGGCCCGCTCGCACGCGGCGGCGAACTCCGCCGTCCGCTCCCCCAGCCCCAGCCAGACGAAGTTGGCCTGGCTGTCGGGGACGGACCAGCCCTGCGTCCGCAGCGCGGCCACCACGCGGGTGCGCTCGGAGACCAGGGAGCCGACCCGGCCCAGGAGTTCGTCCTCGGCGCGCAGGGAGGCCACGGCCGCGTCCTGGGCGAGCTGCGTGACGCCGAACGGCACCGCCGTCTTGCGCAGGGCGGCGGCGACGGGCTCGTGGGCGATCGCGAAGCCGACCCGCAGGCCCGCGAGGCCGTACGCCTTGGAGAACGTGCGCAGGACACAGACGTTCGGCCGGTCGCGGTACAGCTCGACACCGTCGGGGACGTCGAGATCGCGGACGAACTCGCGGTACGCCTCGTCGAGGACGACCAGGACGTCGCCCGGCACCCGGTCCAGGAACCGCTCCAGCTCGGCCCGCCGGACAGCCGTACCCGTGGGGTTGTTGGGGTTGCAGACGAAGATCAGCCGGGTCCGCTCGGTGATCGCGTCGTACATCGCGTCGAGGTCGTGGACGTCGCCCGGGGTGAGCGGGACCTGGACGGAGGTCGCGCCGCTGATCTGCGTGATGATCGGGTACGCCTCGAAGGAGCGCCAGGCGTAGATGACCTCGTCTCCGGGGCCCGAGGTGGCCTGGAGGAGCTGCTGGGCGACGCCGACGGAGCCGGTGCCGGTGGCGAGGTGGGAGACGGGGACGCCGAAGCGGTCGGCCAGCTCCTGCATCAGCGCCGTGCACGCCATGTCGGGGTAGCGGTTGAACGAGGCGGCGGCGGCCGTGACGCTCTCCATCACCCCGGGCAGCGGCGGGTAGGGGTTCTCGTTGGAGGAGAGCTTGAAGGCCACAGGACCGCCCTCCGCGGCCGGCCTGCCCGGCTTGTAGGTGGGGATACCCTCCAGCTCGACCCGCAGCTTGGGGCTCGTCTCGCTCACCGCACTCCTCCTCGTGACCAGCGACGGGATTCAATTCTCCTCACCTTATGAGGATTCGGCCCGCTCACGTCAGCGCCGGACCCCACCCGCTCGGTCCGGGTTCGTCACACGTGCATCAGGGGCAACAGCGTACGAAGGGCCACGAAACAGGGGGCGCGCTGTACATATATCTACGCGCTGGTGGCACGCGCCGTGGCGCGCATCCCTCGTCCAGGTGAGTTGAGACCTCTTCGAGACATCGGTGCGTCGCCAGGCTCATCCGCGCCGACACCACACGTAGTGCCATCGAAACGCTCAACTGACTTTGTTTCTCATGTACTTGACCCCTCTTGACCTTGCAGAAACGTGCCTGTCAACGCGTGCATATGCGTCCGCCCTACCCCACCTCAAGAGCCCTACTATCGGCACGCCATGACAGCAGCAGGGAAGCACCAGGTGAGCCGCGCGGAAACCTCACGCCGAGGCAGCCGGCCGGGCCGAGCGGGCATCAGGGACGTGGCCGCCGCCGCCGGAGTATCGATCACGACCGTTTCCGACGCCCTGAACGGCAAGGGCAGGCTCCCTGATGCCACCCGACGCCACGTCCGCGAGGTCGCCGACCGGCTGGGCTACCGCCCGTCGGCCGCGGCCCGCACGCTCCGTACGGGCAAGTCCGGACTGATCGGACTGACCGTCACCACGTACGGGGATGAACCTTTCACCTTCACCGAGTTCGCGTACTTCGCGGAGATGGCCAGAGCCGCCACCTCCGCCGCGCTCGCCCGCGGCTACGCGCTCGTCATCCTCCCGGCGACCTCGCGCCACGACGTGTGGTCGAACGTCGCCCTGGACGGCACGGTCGTCATCGACCCGTCCGACCAGGACCCGGTGGTCGGCGAGCTCGTCCGGCAGGGTTTACCCGTCGTCTCCGACGGGAAGCCGTCCGGTCCGCTGCCGGTCACCGCGTGGGTCGACAACGACCACGAGGCCGCCGTGCTCGACATCCTCGACCATCTCGCCGACGCCGGAGCGCGCCGGATCGGGCTGCTCACGGGGACCACGACCGACACGTACACCCACCTGTCGACCACCGCGTACCTGCACTGGTGCGAGCGGGTGGGGCAGGACCCGGTCTACGAGGCGTACCCGGCCCACGACCCGTGCGCGGGCGCCGTCGCCGCGGACCGGCTGCTGGCCAGGCCCGACCGGCCGGACGCGGTGTACGGACTCTTCGACCCGAACGGCACGGATCTGCTCGCCGCCGCCCGCCGCTACGGCCTGCGGGTGCCGGAAGACCTCCTGCTGGTGTGCTGTAGCGAGTCCACGGTCTACGCGAGCACCGAGCCGCCGATCACGACGCTCTCCCTCAAGCCGCGCCGGATCGGCACGGCGGTCGTCCAGCTCCTCATCGACGCCATCGAGGGAGTCGACTCGGATCAGCCGGTCGAGCAGGTGATACCGACCGAACTGATCATCCGGACGTCCTCTCAGCGCCGGCCGCCGCGTACGACGGTGAGCCCGCCGCGCACGCCTGAGGGGAAGTAGGGGGGTGCTCCGGGGGACCCGTACGGGTCCCCCGGAGAGGCTGCCGGGGGCGCGGCAGGGGCCCGGGGACAGGGGGCAAGGGTTTCCTCCGGGTCCGGGGGCACGCGGCCGGGGCTCACGCGGCTCCCTCCGGGCCGGAACCCGCGAGACACCCGGCCGCACGCTCCCGGCCGGGCAGGTCGCCCCGCGTTCCGGAACTCTCGGGGGCGTCCGGCCGTACGGATTCCCGCGCGGTCTCCGTGGGTATCGCGCCCGCCCGCCGAAGCCCCCTCGCCCGCCTCCCTCGGCGGCGGTACCCCTGGGGCGGGAGCCGCCGGGCGGTGTGCGTGAGGTGTGCGCAGGGTGCGAAGCGGGGCGGCGAGAGCCGACGGCTCAGCGGCCAAGCACGGCCCAATCGGGGCGAATACCCCTCCCGGGCGCGGGCCGAAGCCGATTCACCACCCCTGGGTCATCACACGGCGCGATCCGCATTCCTATGATGGGCCCACGACACCGCGGGCCGCTGCGACCAGGCAGTCCGAAGCGGTGCAGATGCGGCGCGATGGTGGAGGGGTCTGATGACTCAGGGGGCCGGTCAGGGACCCGAAGCGGAACGGACGGCGACGTTGCGCGACTTCCGGGTGCCCGCGTACGTCCATGAGACCGGTCCGTACGACGACGGCGGGCATCCCGGCGACGCCGTACCGGCCGACGAGCAGCCGTACCCCGAGGGGTACACGCCGACCCAGCGCGACCTGCCCGTCATCAACCGGGGCGACACGCTCAGGCTGCCGACCGTGGAGCCCGTGGCGGAGCGGCCGACGGACGGTCCCGGACCGCTGTTCGTGGTCGGCGACGTGCACGGCTATCTCGACGAACTCCTCGCAGCGCTCCAGGAACAGGGCCTCGTCGACGCGGCCGGGCAGTGGTCCGCCGGCAACGCGCGGCTGTGGTTCCTCGGCGACTTCACCGACCGCGGCCCGGACGGCGTCGGCGTGATCGACCTGGTCATGCGGCTGTCGGCGGAGGCCGCCGCGGCGGGCGGCTACTGCAAGGCCCTGATGGGCAATCACGAACTCCTCCTGCTCGGCGCGAAGCGGTTCGGCGACACCCCCGTCAACTCCGGGGCCGGCACCGCGACCTTCCAGGCGGCCTGGCTCCTCAACGGCGGCCAGAAGTCCGACATGGACCGCCTCCAGGACCACCACCTCCAGTGGATGTCCCGCCTCGACGCCGTCGAGGAGGTCGACGGCTTCCTGCTCGTCCATTCCGACACGACCGCCTATCTCGACTACGGCGACTCGATCGAGGCCGTCAACGACACCGTCCGCGAGACGATCACGCGCAACGACGCGGACGAGGTGTGGGACATCTTCCGCAAGTTCACCAAGCGCTTCTCCTTCCGCGACGAGGGCGGCGCCGACGCCGTCCGCTCCCTGCTCGATACGTACGGGGGCACCCGGATCGTTCACGGACACAGCCCGATCCCCTATCTGCTGGGCGAAGTCGGCTCCGAGGACGGCGAGGACCAGTCGGGTCCGAACGTCGAGGGACCGCACGTCTACGCGGACGGACTGGCCATCGCGATGGACGGCGGAGTGACCATGGCCGGAAAACTGCTGGTCCAGCAGTTGCCCATGGATAATCGACTGCTCAGCGGGCAGGCGACCGGTATGGAGGACTGATCGCCCTCGGCACCGGCCCGGGTCCAATTTCCGCAAACCCCCTGTCACCTTGAGCCGTCGCCGCTCTACCATCGGCTTATCCGTAGCAGGCTCCCCTCCGTTTCTGCCCGACGGCTCGTTGGCATGCGAGCCCCAAGCCCTACGGAGCATCGGGGGATGCACATGAACAGCGTTCCGCAGCACCTGAACAGTGAGGACCGCCAGGAGTACGAGCGGGTCCTCGACGAGGCGCTGCGCTCCGCCCCACACCACCCGGAACTGGCCGGTATCGGCCGGCGTCTCAACCCGGAACAGCTGCGCACCATGGCGCTGGGCGCCACCGCGTTCATCACGGCCGCGGCGGCGACCGAGTACCAGCACTACACGAAGGTCCGTGAGGAGCTGCGCCATCCGGCGCCGCACGCGTCCCGCGATCCGGAGTCCGGGGAGCCGGTCGCCGGTCTGGGGATGACCGGTCTCGGAGAGGCCGCCGTCGAGCCCGCCGGGGCGGGGGCCGTCGCCGTCGCCGCCGTGCTCACGCCCGTCCTCGCCGGGACGGCCGCGGTGATCTTCCTGCTCGTCGGCTACCTCCTCAAGGCGCTCGACCCGGCCCCGGCGTTCGCCGAGGCGCTGGTCACGGCGGGCTGGGTGTTCGGGGTCGTCACGGCCCTGGCGATCCTGGTCGCGACCTTCGGCCTGCTGCTCACGGCCCTGCGCAACCGGCCCGCGGTGGCGGCCGGGCCGTACAACGAGCAGGCGGAGGAGGTCGCGCGGGCCAGAGAAGCCTGGCGGGCCGCCCTGCTGGAGCGCGGCTTCCTGCCGTACTTCAGCGATGCCCTCGCCAAGCAGGACACGGACCCGCCGGCCACGGTCCCCCGGACGCCCCCGCCGTCCTCGTCGACCGGCCGCCTGCCCAAGATCGGATACGACCGTCCCGGGTTCACCAGCCCCGACGACGGCCCCGCTCCGGGGCACCGCCCGAGCTTCTCCAGTCCGGACTACACGAGCCCGGACTTCGGCGGCCCGGACAACGCCCCTGACTGACCACCTCTCCACCCACACCCCCTTCGCTCCGCATCCTGCTCCCGGTCCGTGTCCCCCTCGGGGCGCGGACCGGGGGTTTTCCGGGGCCCGCCTCACAGCACCTGAAGGTCGATCAGGTAGCTGGTGACGACCACGAAACAGGCCACTTCTCCGGACGCCGACCGGCCCAGCCAGACGGGATACACCCCGTCGCCGCCCGTCCCGAAGCAGATCAGGTCGCCGCCGGTCGCCTCGTCGACGCTGCGCAGGAAGCCGTCCTGAACGAAGTCCACGGGGACCTCGCGGCCGTCCGGGGCGTAGTACTCCTTGATCTGACCGACGTGCGTCCGCCAGCCGGACGCGTCCGCGAAGGCGCCCGACGCGGTGTCCGTGCCGTACCCGAAGCACTCGTCGTCCCTGAGCAGCCGGACGTCGTCCCGCACGCTGAGCGCCTGCTCCCAGCCGACCACGGGCTCGTCGCTCAGCAGAAGACGTACGGCGACGGAGTCCTCCGTCTCGACATGCGCGCCCATGAATTCGTATTCGTAGGCGACGACCGCCTCCTGCACCGGGTAGACACCCGGGGCGAACGTCTCGGCCAGTTCCCGCCCGTCGGCCAGGGGGTCCGCGACGACCAGCCGCCCGCTGGGGAGCCGCAGTCCGGCGATCTCCCTCGGCTCAAGGACCGTCATCTCCGGCTCGGTGTCGGTGGAGAGCCGCGTCCCCGGGGTGAACAGCTCGGTCAGGTGATCCGGTTCGGCGGGGCGGGGCGGCAGCCACGGCGTGACCACGAGGCCGTCCGCGGCCGGAGCCGTGGTGTCGGCCTCGGCCGGTTCCTCCGCGTCCAGCGTCTCCCGTACGCCGTGCTCCTCTCCGGCGAGCAGCAGCCAGCCGTCTCCCCGCACCCCCAACGCCCCTCTGGACAGCCACCGGTCGGCCTCGGCGATGTCCGGGCGGGTGTGCGTGGACCCGCCGTCCGCCCGATCGACGACCTTGCGGCCCTTGCCGTCGGGGTAGAGGTCGTGGCGGACGCGGGTGACACCGGCGGCGAACTCCGGCTGCTCCGGGGAGTCGTACAGCCAGGCGCCGAGGTGGCGCAGGAACACCCGCTCCGGCTCCAGCAGCCGCCAGTCCACCTCGGCCCTGCGCCTGCCCTGCTCGTCGTACGCCCACATCCCGACGTAGGAGTCACCCCAGGCCACGAGATGCACCTCCACGGGCTCCCGCCGCCCCGGAACCCGATACACCATCACATACGGCTCCCCCGCGGCGTCCCGCGCCTCCGCCCCGGCCCGCGAGAGCGGCCCCACAGCGGCCCGCGCCCCGAGATCCCACCCCACCGCGTACGACACGAACACCTTGCCCACGACACCGACCCCCGTCCCACACACCCGGCCACGGGCCGGTCGAACACCTATGCCAATACCGTAGCCCCCACCACTGACAATGACCCCGTACCCACGCATTTCCCCAGCTGAGCAACGGTGCCCGCCTCCCCCACGACGGACACCGCACCCACCCCGCTCAGTCCACTCAGTCCGCGATCGGCAGATACACCCGGTTCCCCGCCGCCGCGAACTCCTTCGACTTCTGCGCCATCCCGTCCTCGATCTCCGCACGACTGCCGCCGTGTTCACGGCGGATGTCCTGGCTGATCTTCATCGAGCAGAACTTCGGACCGCACATCGAGCAGAAGTGCGCGGTCTTGGCGGGCTCGGCCGGGAGGGTCTCGTCGTGGAACTCGCGGGCCGTCACCGGGTCGAGGGCCAGGTTGAACTGGTCCTCCCAGCGGAACTCGAAGCGGGCGTCGGAGAGGGCGTCGTCCCAGTCCTGGGCGCCGGGGTGGCCCTTGGCGAGGTCGGCCGCGTGGGCGGCGATCTTGTAGGTGATGACGCCGGTCTTGACGTCGTCGCGGTTGGGCAGGCCGAGGTGTTCCTTCGGCGTGACGTAGCAGAGCATCGCCGTGCCCCACCAGGCGATCATCGCGGCGCCGATACCGGAGGTGATGTGGTCGTACGCCGGGGCGACGTCCGTCGTCAGGGGGCCGAGCGTGTAGAACGGGGCCTCGTCGCAGATCTCCTGCTGGAGGTCGATGTTCTCCTTGATCTTGTGCATCGGGACGTGCCCCGGGCCCTCGATCATCGTCTGGACGTCGTGACGCTTCGCGATCCGGTTGAGTTCCCCGAGCGTCCTCAGCTCGGCGAACTGCGCCTCGTCGTTGGCGTCCGCGATCGAGCCCGGCCGCAGTCCGTCGCCCAGCGAGTAGGTGACGTCGTAGGCGGCGAGGATCTCGCAGAGTTCCTCGAAGTTCTCGTACAGGAACGACTCCCGGTGGTGCGCGAGGCACCAGGCCGCCATGATCGAGCCGCCGCGCGAGACGATGCCGGTCTTGCGGTTCGCGGTGAGCGGCACGTACGCGAGACGCACGCCCGCGTGGACCGTCATGTAGTCCACGCCCTGCTCGGCCTGCTCGATCACCGTGTCCTTGTAGATCTCCCAGGTCAGCTCCTCGGCCCGCCCGTCGACCTTCTCCAGCGCCTGGTACAGCGGCACCGTGCCGATGGGGACGGGGGAGTTGCGCAGCACCCACTCGCGGGTGGTGTGGATGTTGCGGCCGGTGGAGAGGTCCATGACCGTGTCGGCGCCCCAGCGGGTCGCCCAGGTCATCTTCTCGACCTCCTCCTCGATGGAGGACGTCACCGCCGAGTTGCCGATGTTCGCGTTGACCTTCACCAGGAACCGCTTGCCGATGATCATCGGCTCGATCTCCGGGTGGTTGACGTTCGCGGGCAGCACGGCCCGCCCCGCCGCGATCTCCTCGCGGACGACCTCCGGGGAGACGTTCTCCCGCAGCGCCACGAACTCCATCTCCGGGGTGACCTCGCCCCTGCGCGCGTACGCCAGTTGCGTGACCGGCCGCCCGTCCCGGCTGCGGCGCGGGAGCCGGGGGCGGCCCGGGAAGACCGCGTCGAGATTGCGCAGGCCACCGCGCGGAGAGGTGTGCTTGATCCCGTCGTCCTCGGGGCGGACCGGACGACCCGCGTACTCCTCGGTGTCGCCCCGGGCGACGATCCAGTTGTCCCGCAGCGGGGCGAGCCCCCGGCGGACGTCGGTCTGCGCGGACGGGTCGGTGTACGGGCCCGAGGTGTCGTACAGGGTGACCGACTGCCCGTTGGTGAGATGCACCTGACGGACCGGCACGCGCAGATCGGGGCGCGAGCCCTCGACGTACGCCTTGTGCCAGCCGACGGACTTGCCTGCCTCCGCGGACTTCACAGCCTCTGCGGGGGGCGTGCCGTGATCGGACCGCTCGTCCTGGCTGGAGGCAGGCGTGCGTGCGTCCTTGATGGTCATGAGACCTACTCCCTACGCCGGCATTACCCGGTAACAGGTTCAGCGGTCGACGCAGCGGCTTCCGTCTGCCGATGTTTCATGTGAAACATCACTCGATCCCGGTGACGTTTCACGTGAAACACCGCGAAGACGAAGGTCAGCGCCCTCTCAGCCCGGTGCTCCGAGCTCCCGCGTGTGCAAAAGGTGCCTCCACGCTAGCGGTATTTGTGGCGCGGTGAACAGTGGGCCTCTGTCGTTCTTGCGATGATCGGTCGGTGACCACACCACCCCGCTCTCCGTTCCCCCCTCCGTCCGAGCCGCACCGCCGGCCCGGCACGGGAAGCGGTCCCGACTCCGGGCCCGGCCAAGTCCCGGACGACACGCGCGATTTCGGCGCGGCGGGCGGGTACGAGGGGCAGGGCGAGTACGGAGGGCAAGGCGCCGTTCACGACGGTGGTGTGCCCGGTGGTGTCCACCCCCGCGCCCGGCTCAGCTCGCTCCAGCGCCGGGGACCACTGCTCCGGAACGAGCCCGGCCAGGAGTTCCGCCGTACGGAGGAGCAGGGTCCCGGCAACGCGGGCGCCCCCAACCCGCCCCAGGGCCCCGGCAACGGCGGCGCTCCCCGCCAGGTGCAGAGCCCCGGGTACGGCGTCGGCCCCGTCCGGCGACCTGAGGACACCGGTCCGACTCCGCAGGTACGACGCCCTGTGTACGAGAGCGGCCCGGTCCCGAGGGTCTCCATGCACGACAGCGGTCCCGTACCTCGGGTGGGTGGGCCCGGGAGGGGTCCCGCGCCTCAAGTGCCGCCGTACGAGAGCGGTCCCGTGCCCCGGGTGCCCCTCCACGACAGCGGTCCCGTCCCTCAAGTACCTCTGCACGACAGCGGTCCCGTGCCGCAGGCGTCCGTGCACGACAGTGGTCCTGTCCCGCGGGTTCCGGGGCGCGAGGCCCACGTTCACGGGGGCGGCGCCGGTCACAGCGCGGGCCCCGAGTCCGGCGGGCAGGCTCACGGCGGGCACTCCCACGCCCACCCGCCCCACGGCGAACCCCACCACGCCCCCCACGGCACACCCCCCGGCGGAGGGCACGGCGACTCGCACGGCGGTGGCCATGGCGGCGGCCACTCGCACAGCCACAGTCACGGCCCCGCCGCCCCCGTCTCCCGGCACCTCCGCAAGGTCATCGGCGCGATCCTGATCCCCTTCGCCGCGGCCGTGGTCGTGGGGCTCGCGGTGCTGTGGCCCGGCGGCGCCCCGCCGCACGAGCGGACCGGCGTCGGGTTCGACCGGCAGACACAGCAGGCGACGGTCACCAAGGTCGAGAAGCTGAGCTGCGCGTCCGTCAACGCCGGGGGCGTGCCGCCGACCGGTGACACTTCCACGGCCGAGGGCTCCTCGGCGGTGCAGCAGGCGAACGGCACCTGCAAGCGGGCGACGATCCGGGTCGACACCGGCAATGACAAGGGCCGTACGTTCACGGAGATCATCCAGCCCGACCAGTCACGGCAGTTGAAGCTGGACCAGAAGGTCGTCGTCGCCTACGAGCCGTCCGCGCCGAAGGACCTCCAGTACTCGGTGGCCGACGTCAACCGGCGCTTCCCGATGGCCCTGCTCGCCGGGATCTTCGCGCTCGCCGTGGTGATCGTCGGCCGGCTGCGGGGCGTCATGGCGCTGGTCGCGCTGGCGATCAGCTTCCTCCTCCTGAACTTCTTCGTCCTGCCCGCCATCCTCCAGGGCTCGAACCCGCTGGTCGTGGCAGTGGTCGGAGCGAGCGCCATCATGCTGATCGCGCTCTATCTGTGTCACGGACTCTCCGCGAGAACCTCGGTCGCCGTGCTCGGCACGCTGATCTCGCTGCTGCTGATCGGCGTCCTGGGCTCCCTGTTCAACAGCTGGGCCGCACTCACCGGCAACACCGACGACAACACCGGTCTGATCCACGGGCTGTACCCGTCGATCGACATGAGCGGTCTGCTGCTGGCCGGCATCATCATCGGCTCGCTCGGTGTCCTGGACGACGTGACGGTCACCCAGACCTCGGCGGTGTGGGAGCTGCACGAGGCGAACCCGACGATGGGCTGGCGCGGGCTGTACCGGGCGGGCATCCGGATCGGCCGCGACCACATCGCGTCCGTCGTCAACACGCTCGTCCTCGCCTACGCGGGCGCCGCGCTCCCGCTCCTCCTGCTCTTCTCCATCGCCCAGAGCAGCGTCGGCGCGGTCGCCAACAGCGAACTGGTCGCCGAGGAGATCGTCCGTACCCTCGTCGGCTCCATCGGCCTCGTCGCCTCGGTCCCGGTCACGACAGCCCTCGCGGCCCTGGTCGTCTCGGCGGACCGCCCGGACACCAAGTCGGCCCCGCCGTCAGCACCGTCGACCCCGGCCCCGGACCTGACTCCGGCTGCGGCACCGGCGCGGGGAGGCCGAGGCCGCCGCCGCAAGCACTGAGCCCGCTGCGGGCTGGACAGGCGTGCGGGCTGGGCAGGCGTGCGGGGCCGTGCAGGCGTGCGGGGCCGTGCAGGGCGTGCAGCATGCGAGGCGTGCAGCAAGAACGCCGAGCAGCGCGGCGGAGGCCGGGGCAGGTGCAGGGGCCCTGACGAGCCTTCAGAAGCTCCCGGAAACCCGGTAACCCAGGAGGCCGGAAACGGATGGAGGGGCCACCCGGTCCCACCGAACCAGAAGCTTCCGTCACCCGACCAGTGCATCCAGTCCGGCCGCCCCTGAGACCCGGGGAGCCGGAAACCCGGAGAACCTCCACCCCACCCCACCCCGGCCGACCCGCAAACCCCCAACCCCGGCCCGGAAAGCCATCGGCCAGCTCCCCCCGCCACACCCGCTCATCCCAGGCACCGCCGAAGAAGCGGCCACCACACGCCGAGCCCCGAAGCCCGCGAAGCCGACGCCCACCCCAAAACCCGCCGGCCCCGCGCCCAAGCCCAACCTCGCCCCCCACCAGCCAACGCCCCCACCCTCGCAGAACCGTTCCTGCACTGATCCGAACGCGCTGAAGCGTTTCCCCGTCCGAGCGGCGCAGCCACCCTCACCCCGCGCTCTGCTCCTCCGCCAGAATCCGGTCCAGCGCCTCGTCGAGATGCGCGTCGAAGTCGGCGAAGGAGGCTTCCTGGCCGAGGGGGACGACGCGGTCCGTGCGGTCGAGGAAGGCGATGAGGGGAGCGGCGGAGGAGCGGAAGACCGCCTGGTCGGCGCCGACCTGAAGGCGGATCAGCACCTCGCCGAGGGACTCGTGCTCGGCGGGAGCCACCCGGACGTCGCCCTCACCGCACGGCCGCCCGACCCCGTCGATCAGCAGCTCGCGCCCGAACGTCCAGGTCACGGGCGCGTCCCCGGGCAGATGGAAGGTGAGCCGGACGGCATACGGGTCGTACGACTCGTATGCCAGCTCCACCGGGATACGGAACGAGAGCTCCTCGGAGACGAGGAAACTCATCATGACCTCTGCCTGAACTGTCTGTACGGACTCGCGCATCGCCTTACCCCGTCTGTGCCGTCGACTGGCCGGGAATGTACCTGTGACCCTGTAACGAATCTTGCTGAACGTACACAATGGATCACAAGCAGTGATTTTTCAGATGCTGATAGAGAGCGCGAGCGCCCCCACCGCCCGCCCGACCTCCCGCTCAAGCTTCCGTACGGCCGGCAGCAGCCGCTCGGCCTGACGCACCGGCAACGAGATCGCGACCGTCGCCACCGTCGCCCCCAGCGTGATCGGCACCGCCGCGCAGACCGTGCCCAGCAGATACTCCTGCCGCTCGGTCACCGCCTCCGCCCGCCGCGCCCCGGCGAGCCGGCGCAGCAGACTGTGCCCGTCGCGGACGGTGTACGGCGTGAGGGTCCGCGCCGGATACCGGTCGAGGTGGTCACGGCGGGCCCCCTCGTCCAGCTGGGACAGCAGGCACTGCCCGATCGCGTGCGCGTGCCCGGTCTCCCGGAAGTCGGCCCACTGCTCGACGGCGGGGGACTCGGGGGTGTCGGCGACGTACCGCGTCTCGATCTCGCCGTTCTGGTAGACGGCGTAGTAGACGGGCGCCCCGATCGTGTCCCGCCACTGCGCGAGCGTGTCGACGATCGTGCTGCGACGTTTCTGCGCGGCTCCGGCCGAGGCCAGCCGCTCGGCAGCCTCGCCGAGGAAGAACAGGCCCTTGTCCCGCCGGAGATAGCCCTCGTGGACGAGGGTGCGCAGCAGGTGGTAGGCGGTGGGGAGGGCGAGGCCGGTCTCCCGGGCCAGTTGTTTGGCGGGGGCGCCGTACGCGTGTCCCGCGACGCTCTCCAGGAGGCGCATGGCGCGCTGGACGGAGCCGATGAGGGTGGTCGTGGGATGCGGTTGTTCGGGAACGGCCGCCGGGGCGGCGCGCGGTCGCGGGGGGTGCGGGGCGGACGGGCGGGCGGGGGGTGCGCCCTGTTCCGCCGGGGAGGTGTCAGCCGTGGCCAAGGGGCACTTCCGAAGCGCGAGGGTGGTCCGTGCGGGGTCGTCCCCGCGTCGAGTTCCGGACTCTAACGGCCCGAAACGGGCCACCACCGCGCTGCGCGGGAAACTTCCCCCGCCCGAGGGAACCGGCGCTCCCTGTTACCGCTCACCGGTGCCCCGTACGGCCCCTCCGCCGTCACCAGTCGCCGCGGGAGGAGGAGCTCGACGTGAACTTCCGTACGACGTAGACCAGTCCGCCGACGAGGGCGACGAAGACCAGCACCTTGAACAGCAGCCCGATCACGAAACCGACGACGCTCGCTATCAGCCCGCCGAACACGACGAGGGCGATGACCGGCACCGCCACCCACTTCACCCACCACGGCAGTCCCGCGAAGATCTCTCGCATCGCCCTTGTCTCCATCTGTGCGCCGGCCGGCGGCCCTTTCGGCCACCGGCCCTGTTCGGATGTCCTGCTTCGATGCTAGATCCCCGAGGTGCCCCCGCGGGGGCCTCGCACCCCTTGTCCTCCCCTGACCCGTCCCCTAGGGGAAGCGGGAGTTCCGGCATCCGCTGCGAGGTGGAGACGCGGCCCCGCGCCTCAGCCTTTCGGCCATCGCCCGAGGTCAGCCCTCCGGCGGGGAGAACACCACGAGCACCCTCAGGTCCTCGCTGATGTGGTGGAACTTGTGGGCGACCCCCGCGGGCACGTAGACCACGCTGCCGCGCGCCACCTCGGTGGTCTCCATACCGACGGTGATCGACGCGCGCCCGCTCACCACGAAGTAGACCTCGTCCTGGTTGTGCGGGTTCTGTGGATCGTGGCTGCCGGCGTCGAGCGCGTACAGACCGACCGACATGTTCCGCTCGCGCAGAAATTGCAGGTAGGCGCCGTCGTTGGCGGCTCGTTCCGCCTCCAGTTCGTCCAGCCGGAATGCCTTCATCGCCCTCGTCCCGCTCATGGCCCGTGTAGGCCGTCGATCTCTCTGGAACGATCAGACACATGAAGATTTTCGTAGTCAAGACGATCGCCAACGCGGGCGCCCTGGCGGTCGCGGTCTGGCTGCTGGACAAGATCACCCTGACCGGTGACAGCACGGGCAAGAAGATCGGCACCCTGCTGATCGTCGCCCTGCTCTTCGGTCTGGTGAACTTCCTGGTCAAGCCGGTCGTGAAGGTGCTGACCTTCCCGCTGTTCATCCTGACGCTCGGCCTGATCACGCTGGTCGTCAACGCCCTGATGCTGCTGCTCACCTCGTGGCTGGCCGACAAGCTCGACCTCAGCTTCCACGTGGAGGGCTTCTGGACGGCCGTCCTGGGCGGCCTGATCATCTCCGTCGTCTCGTGGGCGCTGAACCTCGCCCTGCCCGACGGGGACTGACTCCCCGATGGCCTATCGCGTCTGTTTCGTCTGCACCGGCAACATCTGCCGCTCGCCGATGGCCGAATCGGTGTTCCACGCGCGCGTGGAGGACGCCGGACTCGGCCACCTCGTCGACGTCGACAGCGCCGGTACGGACGACTGGCACGAGGGCGAGGGCGCCGACCCGCGCACGGTCGCCGTCCTCCGGGAGCACGGGTACGACGGCGACCACACAGCCCGCCGTTTCGTCCGCTCCCGGTTCGCGGATCTCGATCTCGTGATCGCCCTCGACTCCGGCCATCTCAAGGCCCTGCGCCGGCTCGCCCCGACCCCCGAGGACGCCCGCAAGGTACGTCTCCTGCGCTCCTACGACCCCGCGGCGGACCCGGACGACCTGGACGTCCCCGACCCGTACTACGGGGGCCTGGAGGGCTTCGAGGAATGCCTTGAGATGGTGGAGGCGGCGAGCGACGGTCTGCTCGCCGCCGTACGGCAGGACCTGGAAGGACGGACGACATGAGCGACGCAGGAGCCCCCGGGGCGATAGGAGACGGCACGCGCGCGGTGCGTGCCGGGCTGCCCGAGCCCGTCAAGTACGAGCCGTCGCTGCCCGGTCCGGTGTTCGCCGCCCACTACCACCTCCCCGGCGAGCCGACGGGCCCGTACACCTACGGCCGCGACGACAACCCCACCTGGACGCTCCTGGAGCGTGCCGTGGCCGAGCTGGAGGCGCCCGGCGAGGACGGCGTCGAGACCCTCGCGTTCGCCTCCGGGATGGCGGCGATCTCGGCCGTCCTCTTCTCCCAGCTGCGCTCCGGGGACGCCGTCGTCCTCCCCGACGACGGCTATCAGGCGCTGCCCCTGGTCCGCGCCCAGCTGGAGGCGTACGGCATCGAGGTGCGCACCGCGCCGACCGGCGGGGACGCGCAGCTGGAGGTGCTGGACGGGGCGAGGCTGCTGTGGATCGAGACGCCGTCGAACCCGGAGCTGGACGTGTGCGACATCCGGCGGCTGGCCGCCGAGGCGCACGCGCGGGGCGCCCTGGTCGCCGTCGACAACACGCTCGCCACGCCGCTCGGACAGCGCCCCTTGGAGCTCGGCGCGGACTTCTCGGTGGCGAGCGGCACGAAGCAGCTCAACGGGCACGGTGACGTGCTCCTCGGGTACGTCACGGGCCGCGCGGGGGAGGCCCTGACGGCCGTACGCCGCTGGCGCAAGATCGTCGGGGCGATCCCGGGGCCGATGGAGGCGTGGCTGGGGCACCGGTCGCTCGCGACGCTCGCGCTGCGGGTGGAGCGGCAGAGCGCGACCGCGCTGGCCGTCGCCGAGGCGCTGAAGGGGCGTCCGGAGGTGGTCGCGCTGCGGTATCCGGGGCTGCCGGACGACCCCTCGCACGAGGTCGCCTCACGGCAGATGCGCCGCTTCGGGTGCGTCGTGTCGTTCACGCTGGACTCCCGCGAGCGGGCGGAGCGCTTCCTGGAGGCGCTGCGGATCGTGGACGACGCGACGAGCTTCGGCGGGGTGCGCTCCTCGGCCGAGCGGCGCGGGCGCTGGGGCGGCGACGCCGTCCCGGAGGGCTTCGTCCGGCTCTCGGTCGGCGCCGAGGACACCGAGGACCTGGTGGCGGACGTGCTGCGGGCCCTGGAGGAGTCGGCGGGCTGAGTCACGGTGTTCGGCGGACGGTCCGAGCCTCCCCCCTCGTGGTTCGGACCGTCCTCGGTTCCGCGCCGCCCCCCAGCTTTCGCGCGAATAACCGCGCGAACAAGGCTAGTTGACTCTGTGTCAGTGTCCAATCACAGTAGCGGCAGAGACCTATCGGCGTACTTATGGTTGGGCGGGAGGGGGCCGGCCGTGGATCTGGCTTTGCTGCGCACCTTCGTGACGGTGCACCGGGCCGGTTCCTTCACCCGTGCCGCCGCGCTCCTCGGCCTCTCCCAGCCCGCCGTCACCTCGCAGATCCGGACGCTGGAGCGGCAGGTGGGCCGCCCGCTGTTCCTGCGCCAGGCCCGGGGCGTCACCCCGACGACGATCGGCGACGAACTCGCCCACAAGGCCGCCCCGCACCTCGACGCGCTGGTGGAGATCGCCGAGACCGGCCTCGACGAGGACTCCTCGCTGCGCACCCTGCACCTCGCCGGGCCGCCCGAGTTCACCGCCGAACAGGCCCTGCCCGCGCTCACCGAACTCACCGGCGAGGACGGCCAGGGCCTCGCTCTGCGCGCCTCCTTCGGTACCGCCGAGGAGGTCCTGGAGGGGCTCGCGGCCGGGCACCACGACCTCGCGATCAGTACGGCCCGCCCGCGCGGCACGCTGCTGACCGCGACCCCGCTGTGCGACGAGGAGCACGTCCTGGTCGCCGCCCCGCGCTGGGCCGCGCGCGTCGACGCCGGGGAGCCGCACCTCGTCGGCGCCTCCGCGCTGGAGAACCTCCCCGTCGTCGAGGTCCACGAGTCGCTGCCCCTCGTCGCCCGCTACTGGGCCTCCGTCTTCGACTCCCTCCCGGCCGCCGCCGGCACGGTGATCGTCCCCGATCTGCGGGCGGTCCTGGCCTGCGCGGTCGCGGGCGCCGGGCTCGCGGTACTGCCCCGCTATCTCTGCGCGGGCGCCCTGGAGCGCGGGGAGGTCGTCGCCCTGCACGATCCGCCGGTGCCGCCGCTGCGGACGTACTTCCTGGTCGTGCGCACGGGGACGCTGGCGATGCCGCACATAGTGCGGGCGTACGAAAGGCTGCTGCGGGCGGCGGTGGAGTGGCGGTGAAGTCCGCGGTTGGCGAGGGGTGAGGTCTACGGTCGGCGAGGGGTGAGGTCTGCGGCAAATGTCCCGTACCGATGTTTCACGTGAAACCACGAGGGATGTTTCACGTGGAACCAAGCGGGCCACATTCCTCCCATGACCGTCCGACCCGTGGTCAAACGCACCGCCCGCGCCGTCCTGCTGGACGGCGACGACCTGGTCTTGATCAAGCGCACCAAGCCCGGCATGGACCCCTACTGGCTCACCCCCGGAGGGGGCGTCGAACCCTACGACGAGACCGTCGTGGAGGCCCTGCACCGCGAGGTGTACGAGGAACTCGGCGCGAAGATCACCGATGTGGTCCCCTGCTTCGTCGACACCGTCGAGCACATCGGCGCGGACGGCGGCGCCACCGGGGTGAAGGTGCAGCACTTCTTCGTCTGCCACCTCGCCTCCATGGACCCCGCCCTGCGGCACGGCCCCGAGGTCGACGAGCCCATCGGGGAGTACGAGATCGTCCGGGTCCCGTTCACCCGGGTCGGGATCGCCTCCGTGCACCTCGTCCCGCTGTCGCTGCGGCACTACCTGGACGGCAACATCGAGGGCGTCCGCGCGATGCACGCACCCGACCTGGGCTGACAGTCCCTAGCCGACGGCGACCAGTTCGGCCACCGAGTCGTGCCGTATCCGCTCCTTCGGGATGCCCACGCCGCGCAGGGCGTCCACACCGCTGCGGATCATGCCGACCGGGCCGGAGAGATACGCGTCGTACTCGTCCCAGGGGCCGAACGTGCGGATCGCGTCCGGGAGTTGGAGCAGGCCGTGTTTGTCGACGACCGGGCGGACCTCCAGCCAGGAGTGGGACTGCTTGAGCCGGAGCATCGTGTCGATGTCGTAGAGGTCGTGGTCGGTGCGGGCGCCGTAGAAGACCTCCATACGGCGCCGGGTGCCGTGTTCGGCGACGTCCTCGACCAGGGCCTTGATGGGCGCGATGCCGGTGCCGCCGCCGAGGCAGAGCAGTCCGGTGTCGCGGGTGTGGTCGACCGTCATCGATCCGGCCGGCGGGCCCAGCCGGACCACATCGCCGGGCTGGGCGCGGTGCACGAGCGCGTTGGAGACCCACCCCGCCGGGACCGCCTTCACGTGGAACGAGAGCAGTCCGTCGGAGCGGGGTGCCGAGGCGAAGGAGTAGTGCCGCCAGATCCGCGGCCACCACGGCGTCTCCAGGCTCGCGTACTGCCCGGCGAGGAACGGGTACGGCTGGTTGGGCCGGACGGTGAGGACCGCGATGTCCTGCGTCCTCAGCTCGTGGGAGACGACCTCCGCCTGCCACCAGGCCGGGGCGCGCAGTTCGTCGACGGCCGCCGCGTCGATCATCACCTGGGAGATCGTCGTGTACGTCCGCACCCAGGCGGCCTCCGTCTCCGGCTCCCACACGGACTCGGCGTACTTGGCGAGGGCCTCGATGAGGCACTCGCCGACCGCCGGATAGTGCTCGGGCCGGGTGCCGTACTTGCGGTGCCCCCGGCCGAGGTTCTGGAGGTATTCGACGAGCACCGGCGTGTTGTCGACGTGCTCGGCGGCCGTCAGCAGCGCCTTCAGCAGCCGGTCGCGCTGGGCGTCCATGGCGGGCGGGAAGAGCGGGCGCAGGTCCGGGTGGCGGACGAAGAGCAACGCGTAGAAGTACGAGGTGACCTTGTCGGACACCTCGCCGATGGCGGCCATGGTCCGGCGGATCAGCACGGCGTCCGGGGAGCCCTCGGCGACGAGCTGCGGTTCGGCGGCGGGCAGGCTGTCGGAGCCGAACGCCCGGAACGGCTCGGAAGCGGACGGGGGCGGCTCAGGCGCGGACCGGGGTGCTTCGTCTTCGTACGTCCCCGAGGGCTCCGTCGCGAGCGGGTCCGCGGTGGACGGCCGGGGGAAGTCGGCCGCGGGCCGGAAGGCGTCCGGGACGAACGAACCGGCGGCTTCGGGCTGGAGGGGGTTCTGCGGGACGTCCTGGAGGTACCCGGCCTCGGGCCGCGAGGCGTCCTGGGCGGGCACCTGAAGCGCCTCGGCGTCGGACGGGAGGTTCTCCAGGGTCTCCGGGACGGATGCCTGGAAGGGGGCGGCATCAGGGTGCGGGTACGGCTGCGAGGTCGGCTGCGGGGCCTCCGTGAAGGCCGGGCGGGGTTCCTCGGCGGGCGGGGGGCCGCTCGGGGCCGTGCGCTGGGCCGGTACCTGGAGGGGCTCGGACGCGGTGTGCGGAGCGTCGGAGTACGAGCGGGACGGTACGGGGGAGACCAGGGGCGGTACCGCCGTCGCGGGCGACGGTATGAGCTTGGGGAGCACGGTCGTTGCCGTGGGTTCGGAGGGTGCCGGGGTCTGCGGCGCGCCTATTCGGGCCTCGGCAGCGGCCTGGCCGGCGTGCTGCTGGGGGGCGGCCTCGGCGTGCGCTGTCGTGCCGCGGCCCACGGGACGCAGGCCGGCCAGCCGCCTGCCTTCGGTGCCCTGTGGTTCGGCGCCTTGCGGCTCGGTACCGGGGGCCGACGACGGCTGCTTGCGCGGCTTGAACCAACCGTCCCCGCCGCCGGACGTGCCGTTGTCGGCCGACGTGGTGGCCGGAGCATCCATGGTGTGCCTCGCCTCGAACATCTTTCGGTCGGTCCGCACTCCCTACCTCGGGAAGTGCCTGCTCCCCCACAAACGGTCTTGCCCATCGGTCGGGTTCCCCGGCCGCTTCGCCCATAAGGCAGCATCCCACCCCCACCCGGATGCTCTGGCCGTATCACCGCGAATGCGGGTCCTCGATCTCTCCGTCCCTCTAAGCTTCGTCGCCCCAATCGGAGTCGACCATACCGGCCGCAGTGGACCACACAACCCCCGACTTCCCCTCACCGGGGTCTTACCGGGGGGCGATTCGCCGTATCGCTCAACTACCGGGCGCGGCAGGCCAATTCGTAGACATCCTCCAGATCCCTCCCGCCGTCTGCATCGCGATTCCGCCGTCCTGCGGCCCTTCGGCCACCGATGTTTCACGTGAAACGCCCGCTTCCATTGCCGGTTTCACGTGAAACAACAAGTGTCCCTCCTAGTCGCTTGGCACGTTCCCATGGCATGGCCAAAACCGCGTATGCCTCCCGGGAAACAGGTGGACGGCGGACCCGCCGGTCGGACAGCCTGACCTGCGTGTCGACTCCTTCCCCCACCGCTCTTCCCATCCGGCGTCTGACGCGCCGTGACCTTTCCGCGTGCGCGGACTTGTCCGAGGATCGGGGGTGGCCACGCGAGGAACACAAGTGGGGCCTCCTCCTCGCCGCCGGAAAGGGGTACGGCATCGACGCCCCCGACGGCGGACTGCTGGCCGCGTGCGTCGTCACCGAGTACGGCCCTCAGGAGCGCCCCGATCTGGCGGCGATCGGCATGGTGCTGGTCGCCGAGCGGTACGCCCGGCAGGGCATCGGGCGCCGGTTGATGCGGCACGTGGTCTCAGCGTCGGGCACGACTCCTCTGACCCTGCACGCGACACCGAACGGCCGCCCGCTGTACGAGGAGTTGGGCTTCAAGGTGACCGGCCGGGCCGAGATGCTGGTCGGCGACTTCACCCCGGCCGGTCCCCTGCCCTCGGTGGCCACCAGGGCGGCGACGGCCGAGGACCTCGCGGAGATCCTGCGGCTCGACGAGGAGGTGTTCGGCGCCGACCGGACCCACATGATCACCCGACTGCCCGCCTTCGCCGACCGGTTGAGGGTCGCCGTGGCCGACGGCCGGATCACCGGCTACACGGCCGTCTGGCCGAACACGCGCACTCATGTCGTCGGCCCGCTGGTCGCCCACGACACGGAGACCGCGAAGGCCCTCGTCGCCTCCCTCGCCGCCCGCACCGACCGCCCGCTGCGCACAGACATCGACGTACGGCACGAGGAACTGCTGGCCTGGCTGAAGGAACAGGGCCTGGCGTCGGTCGCCTTCAACTCCGTGATGACGTACGGGATCGCGGAACTCCCGGGCGACTGGACCCGGCGGTTCGCTCCGCTGACGGTGGCCGCGGGGTGAGGTGAGACGACGGTGCCGGTCCCCTGTTCTCCGAGGGGACCGGCACCGGTGGTGCGGCGATGCCGCAGGGGTCAGTGGTGGACGGCGGGGCGCTGCGGCGCCTGGTCCGTCGCCGACCCCGCGACCACGGCGCTCGGGGTGCCGTCACGGCGCTCCAGGGCGGCCGAGAGGAGCGCGAGCAGGAGAGCGGACCCGGCGAGGGCGGCGCCGACCCAGTTCGGGGAGGTGTAGCCGTGGCCCGCGTCGATGACGAGGCCGCCGAGCCAGGCCGCGAGGGCGTTGCCGAGGTTGAAGGCGCCGATGTTCACGGCCGAGGCGAGCGTCGGGGCGCCGTGGGCCTGGTCGAGGACGCGCTTCTGGAGCGGCGGCACGGTCGCGAAGCCCAGGGCGCCGATCAGGACGACGGTGACGGCCGTGAGCGCCTTGTGGTGGGCGGTGAGGGTGAAGAGGGCCAGGACGACCGCCAGGGCGCCCAGGGAGACGTACAGCATCGGCATGAGGGCGCGGTCGGCGTACCGGCCGCCGACGAGGTTGCCGGCGACCATGCCGAGGCCGAAGAGGACGAGCAGCCAGGTGACGGAGCCGTCGGCGAAACCGGTGACGTGGGTCGTCATCGGCGCGATGTAGGTGATGGCCGCGAAGACGCCGCCGAAGCCGAGGACGGTCATCGCCATGGCGAGCAGCACCTGGGTGTTGCGGAAGACGGCGAGTTCGTGCCGGAGGCGGACCCCCTCGGGCTTGGGCAGGTCGGGGACGAGCCGGGCGACGCCGGCCAGCCCGATGACGCCCAGGGCGGCGACGAGCGCGAAGGTGGCGCGCCAGCTGACGTGCTGGCCGACGAGCGTGCCGAGCGGGACGCCGACGACGTTGGCGACGGTCAGGCCGGTGAACATCATCGCGATGGCGCCGGCCTTCTTGTCCGGGGCGACCAGGTCGGCCGCGACGACCGCGCCGATGCCGAAGAAGGCGCCGTGGGCGAGCGAGGCGACCACGCGGCCGACGAGCATCACGGAGAAGACGGGGGCGACGGCGGAGAGCACGTTGCCCACGATGAACAGTCCCATCAGCAGCATCAGCATCCGCTTGCGGGAGATCCTGGTGCCGAGGGCGGTCATCAGCGGGGCGCCGATCATCACGCCGAGGGCGTAGCCGGTCACGAGGTAGCCCGCGGTGGGGATGGAGACCCCGTAGTCGGCGGCGACCTCGGGCAGCAGGCCCATGATCACGAACTCGGTCGTGCCGATGCCGAAGGCCCCGATCGCGAGAGCCAGAAGCGCGAGAGGCATGGAGGTGACACCTTCCCTGTCGGCTGCGTGAGCCATTGATTGCGTGAGCGGTTTACCTCCACAGACAATACTTGCAGACGCGCTATATCTGCAAGCGCGCACTATTGCGATGCTGCCCTATCCTGGGAGCCACCGCCCGGGACGGAGGAGAGAACATGGCCGCGACGGACCCCGCACTGACCGCCCTCGCCCAGGGCTGGTGCGCCCTCTCCCTGCTGCACGGCAGGATCGAGGGCCACATCGAGCGCGCCCTCCAGACGGGACACGAGCTGAGCGTCCGCGAGTACTCCCTGCTGGACGTGCTCAGCCGGCAGCACGACGGGGAGGGCGGCCATCTCCAGATGAAGCAGGTCGCCGACGCGGTCGTCCTCAGCCAGAGCGCGACCACCCGTCTGGTGACCCGGCTCGAAGACCGCGGCCTCCTGGAGCGCTACCTCTGCCCCACCGACCGCCGCGGCATCTACACGAACGTCACCGACGCGGGGCTGGAGCTTCTGGAGGAGGCGCGGCCGACCAACGACCGGGCACTGCGCGAGGCGCTCGACGAGGCGGCGAAGGACCCGGAACTGGCCTCGCTCGTGCGGGTCGTGGAGACCCTGAAGGCGCCCGCCGCCGCATAGGGCGCGCACGTAGGCTTCCGGCCATGGGAGATCTTGAAACAGCCGGTCCGACCATCCGGGACGCCGGCGCCGACGACCTTCCCGCGATCGTCGCCCTCCTCGCGGACGACCCGCTGGGCGCCCAGCGGGAGTCGCAGGACGACCTCACGCCGTACCTGGCCGCCTTCGAGCGGCTCGACCGCGACCCCAACCAGCACCTGATGGTCGCCGTCCGCGAGGGACAGGTCGTCGGGACCCTTCAGCTCACGATCGTCCCCGGGCTCTCCCGCAAGGGCAGCACGCGGTCGATCATCGAGGCCGTACGCGTCCGCGCCGACGAACGCGGCAGCGGTCTGGGGACGCGGTTCGTCGAGTGGGCGGTCGAGGAGTCCCGGCGGCAGGGCTGCCAGTTGGTGCAGCTGACCTCGGACGTCACACGGGTCGACGCGCACCGCTTCTACGAGCGGCTGGGGTTCGTGGCCTCGCATGTGGGGTTCAAACTGGCGCTGTGAGGGGGTGGGGGTGTGTTTCACGTGAAACACACCCCCACCCCCTCACACGTCACGCATCAGCCGATACCCCGCCACCCCTCCGGGTCGACCCCGCCGGGCACGGCGGCCTCGTCGTCGTACGGCTGGCGCGTGAACACGAACGAGCCGACGTCCAGGTGGCTCAACGTGCCGTCAGGGCGGCGTACGGGGGTCAGGAGTTCACCGGCGTAGTAGCCCTCCAGACCGGTCCAGGTGCCGTCTCCGTTCGGCTCGAAGCGGGACCGGCGGCCGGCGCGGGCCAGGGGCGCCAGGGACAGCAGGCCGTCGGCGGTCCAGCGCAGGGCGAAGCCGTGCGTTCCCCAGTACCACTGGCCGACCAGCTCCAGGACGGCCGGATCGACGTCCTTGAGCGGCCTCCAGGGCTCGGGAATGCGGGGTTCGGCCTCCGCGACGATCCGGACGAGATCGGCGCCCAGAGAGCCCGTCAGGAGCCCTGAGGTGCAGTTGGCGAGGACGACGGCCGCGACGTCGTCCTCCAGGCCGATCATGAGGCTGGCGACATAGCCGGGAAGCGAGCCGGAGTGGCCCACGAGGAGCCGTCCGTCGTGGTGCTGGACCTGGAGCCCGAGCCCGTACGACGCCCCCGCGGCGAGGTCGGCGGTCTCGGCCGGGGCCGCCGGGGCGCGCATCTCCCGGACCGTCCCGGCGCTCAGCACCCGGTCGTCGCCGTTCGCCAGGAACACGGCGAACCTCGCCAGATCCCGGGTCGTCGACCAGAGCTGCCCCGCCGGGGCCATCCGGCCGAGGTCCTCCACGGGCTCCGGGAGCAGCGCGTCGGCCCAGGGATGCACCGCCCAGCCGCCCGCGTACGGCATATCGGGGTGGGCGCCCGTCCGGTCGAGGCCCAGGGGTTCGAGCACCTCACGCCGGAGCGCCTCCTCCCACGGGACGCCCCGCAACTCCTCGACCAGCGCGCCGAGCAGGGTGTAGCCGGGGTTGGAGTAGTGGAACCGGCGCCCGCTCGGGTGGAGCGACGGACGCTCCCCCAGCACGTCGGCGAGTTCGGGCCGCAGCGTCCCGGGCGTCCGTTCCCACCAGGGCGCCGGCGACTCCGCCGCCAGCCCGCCCGTGTGCGCGAGGAGTTCGGCGACGGTCACCTCCCCCGCACCGGTGCCGGGCAGATGCTTCTCCAGCGGGTCCCCGAGGTCGAGCAGCCCTTCGTCCCGCAGCCGCATCACGAGCACGGCGGTGAACGTCTTGGTGATCGACCCGATCCGGTACTGCACGTTCCCGTCGGGACCGTGCCCGTCGACCGATGTCCGGGCCCCCTCCCACACCACCTGCCCGCCCCGCACGACGGCGGCGACGAGCGACGGGGCCCGGCCTTCGGACTGGGCGAGGGCGATGCGGTGGAGCAGCGCGCGCCGGGTGGCGGGCAGCAGCTCTTCCTGAGGTGTCGTCATGGACCCCAGTGCATCAGGTCTGTGCCATGTCGACGAAACGAGAATAGTGACCCTGGAAGGCGACCGTGATCGTGGCCGTCGGGCCGTTTCGGTGCTTGCCGACGATGATGTCGGCCTCGCCGGCGCGGGGGGACTCCTTCTCGTAGGCGTCCTCGCGGTGCAGCAGGATGACCATGTCGGCGTCCTGCTCGATGGAGCCGGACTCACGGAGGTCGGAGACCATCGGCTTCTTGTCGGTGCGCTGTTCGGGACCTCGGTTGAGCTGCGAGAGCGCGATGACCGGGACTTCGAGTTCCTTGGCGAGGAGCTTGAGGTTACGGGACATGTCCGAGACCTCCTGCTGACGGCTCTCGGAGCGCCCCTTTCCGCCGGACTGCATGAGCTGGAGGTAGTCGATGATGACGAGCTTGATGTCGTTGCGCTGCTTCAGGCGCCGGCACTTCGCGCGGATCTCCATCATCGAGAGGTTCGGCGAGTCGTCGATGTAGAGGGGCGCCGCGGAGACCTCGGGCATCCGGCGCGCGAGCCGCGTCCAGTCCTCGTCGGTCATCGTGCCGGAGCGCATGTGGTGCAGGGCGACCCTCGCCTCGGCGGACAGCAGGCGCATCGCGATCTCGTTGCGGCCCATTTCGAGGGAGAAGATGACGCTGGCCAGGTTGTTCTTGATCGACGCCGCGCGCGCGAAGTCCAGCGCGAGCGTCGACTTGCCCATGGCGGGGCGGGCCGCGATGACGATCATCTGACCGGGGTGCAGTCCGTTGGTGAGGGAGTCGAGGTCGGTGAAGCCGGTCGGCACACCGGTCATCTCCCCGCTGCGCGACCCGATCGCCTCGATCTCGTCGAGCGCGCCCTCCATGATGTCGCCGAGCGGGAGGTAGTCCTCGCTCGTGCGCTGTTCGGTGACGGCGTAGATCTCCGCCTGGGCGCGGTTGACGATCTCGTCGACGTCGTCGTCGCCCGCGTATCCCATCTGGGTGATCCGGGTGCCCGCCTCGACCAGCCGGCGCAGCACCGCCCGCTCGTGCACGATCTCCGCGTAGTACTCGGCGTTCGCCGCGGTCGGCACGGTCTGGACGAGGGTGTGCAGATACGACGCCCCGCCCACCTTGTTGATCTCGCCGCGCTTGGTCAGCTCGGCGGCGATCGTGATGGGGTCGGCGGGCTCGCCCTTGGCGTAGATGTCGAGGATCGCCGTGAAGATCGTCTCGTGGGCCGGCTTGTAGAAGTCGTGGCCCTTGAGGATCTCGACGACGTCGGCGATGGCGTCCTTGGAGAGGAGCATGCCGCCGAGGACGGACTGCTCGGCGTCGAGGTCCTGCGGCGGGACGCGCTCGAAGGCCGCCGCGCCGTCCCACTCGCCGTCCTCCCGGCCCCGCTCGTGCTGGTCGTCACGTCCCCGGCGCCGGTCGCCTCCGCCGCCCTCGCCCCGGCGGCGCGTCGAGGGGAGACGATCGCTGGGGCCGCTGTCCGCCCACGGGTCGTCCAAGGGCTCGGAAATGCTCACCGAGCGACCTCCTCCCGTCCGCCGAGCGGACCTCGCAGTGCCTTTCATTTCTACGGCACGGCACTGACAAAATGAGAGGCCCTGCTCCGGTTGTGGCGCGTCGGTTTTGTGGGGGTTTCCCAGACCACCGGACAGAGCGGGCGCCGGACCACGTTAGGCCCCTGGGCACCGTCAGCCAATCTGGTTATCCACAGGCCATGTGGACGACGGCCCCGATGCTGTGGACAACTCCCCGAAACCTGTGCACGAGCCGGTGGACAGTGCTGTGAACAAGCCCTCGACTTTTTCTGACGAACCCCTCTGACCTGCGGTTTCCCCATCCACCGTCTGTGCAGAAGAAAAACTTCCCCAGTCGGCCCAAGATGACCTCGAACAGCGCACGAAAGGACACGGAGCGAGACGATCAGTAAGGACTCAAGCCGTATTGCAACACTTACCTGTGGACGATTAGATTGGTGTTCATGACATCGGCCCCCACGACCACCAAGGCCACCAGACGCCGGCACGACCGAGAGATCGTCGCGCTGGCCGTCCCGGCCTTCGGCGCACTCGTCGCCGAGCCCCTCTTCGTCCTCGCCGACAGCGCGATCGTGGGCCACCTCGGCACGGCACAGCTCGCCGGGCTCGGTGTCGCCTCCGCCCTGCTGACGACCGCCGTCAGCATCTTCGTCTTCCTCGCCTACGCCACCACCGCCGCCGTCGCGCGCCGGGCGGGCGCCGGTGACCTCTCCGCCGCGATCCGCCAGGGCGTGGACGGCATCTGGCTCGCCCTGCTGCTCGGCGCCGGCGTGATCATCGCCGTCCTCCCCTCCGCGCGTGCCCTGGTCGACCTCTTCGGCGCCTCGGCGACGGCCGCACCGTACGCGACCACCTATCTGCGGATCTCTGCCCTCGGCATACCGGCCATGCTGATCGTCCTCGCCGCGACCGGTGTCCTGCGCGGCCTCCAGGACACCCGGACCCCGCTGTACGTCGCCGTCGCGGGCTTCGTCGCCAACGCGGGCCTCAACGCCGGACTCGTCTACGGCGCCGACCTGGGCATCGCGGGTTCCGCCTGGGGCACCGTCATCGCCCAGTGGGGGATGGCCGGCGCCTATCTCGTGGTCGTCGTACGGGGCGCCCGGCGCTACGGCGTCTCCCTCCGGCCGGACGCCGCCGGGATCAGGACCTCCGCGCAAGCCGGGGCTCCGCTGCTGGTCCGTACGCTCTCCCTGCGGGCAATGCTGATGATCGCGACCGCGGTCGCCGCGCGGCTCGGGGACGCGGACATCGCCGCCCACCAGATCGTGCTGTCCCTGTGGAGCCTGCTCGCCTTCGCGCTCGACGGCATCGCGATCGCGGGGCAGGCCATCATCGGCCGCTATCTGGGGGCCGGTGACGCGGAGGGAGCCCGGCACGCCTGCCGACGCATGGTGGAGTGGGGGATCGCCGTGGGGGTGGCCCTCGGCATCGTCGTGATCCTCGCGCGCCCCCTGTTCCTCCCCCTGTTCACCAGCGACGCCACGGTGAAGGACGCCGCGCTTCCGGCCCTGATCCTTGTCGCCCTCTCCCAGCCGGTCAGCGGCATCGTCTTCGTCCTGGACGGCGTCCTGATGGGAGCGGGGGACGGCCCCTACCTGGCCGGAGCGATGCTGGTGACCCTCGTGGTCTTCGCTCCGATCGCCCTCCTGGTCCCCACGCTGGGCGGCGGCCTCACGGCCGTATGGGGAGCCATGACGCTGATGATGACGATCCGCCTGCTGACGCTGTGGCTGCGCACCCGCTCGGGCAGATGGATCGTGACGGGAGCGACCCGATAACCCGGGCGCGCGAATCCCACGACGAACCCGCGCCCGCTGTTTCACGTGAAACGTCGCCTGGTTTCACGTGAAACGTCGCCCACTCCGGGGACATGAAAAGGGGCCGTACCCAGCGGGTACGGCCCCTTTCTCAGCTACTCGAGCCGAGCGCGGCGGTCAGGCCGCGACAACCTCGATGCTGACCTTGGCGGCCACCTCGGGGTGCAGACGCACGGTCGTCTCGTGGGCGCCCAGGGTCTTGATGGGCGAGCCGAGCTCGACACGACGCTTGTCGACCTTCGGGCCACCGGCCGCGGCGATCGCCGTGGCGACGTCGGCCGGGGTCACGGAACCGAAGAGACGGCCGGCGTCGCCGGAGCGAACGGCCAGACGGACCTTCACGCCTTCGAGCTGGGCCTTGACGCTGTTGGCCTGCTCGATGGTCTGGATCTCGTGGATCTTGCGAGCACGACGGATCTGCTCGACGTCCTTCTCGCCACCCTTGGTCCAACGGATCGCGAAGTTCCGCGGGATCAGGTAGTTGCGAGCGTAGCCGTCCTTGACGTCGACGACGTCGCCAGCAGCGCCGAGGCCGGAGACCTCGTGAGTGAGGATGATCTTCATGTGTCGGTCACCCTTCCCTTATCGCGCCTGGGCGGTGTACGGCAGCAGCGCCATCTCACGGCTGTTCTTGACGGCCGTGGCGACGTCACGCTGGTGCTGCGTGCAGTTGCCGGTCACGCGGCGGGCACGGATCTTGCCGCGGTCGGAAATGAACTTCCGCAGCATGTTCGTGTCCTTGTAGTCCACGTACTGGACCTTGTCCTTGCAGAAAGCGCAGACCTTCTTCTTAGGCTTGCGCACAGGCGGCTTCGCCATGGTGCTTTCTCTCCTGTGTGATCAAGAAGTGTGAGTACGACCCACCCTTCGGCCCAGGGCCTAGAAGGGGGGTTCGTCCGAGTAGCCGCCGCCACCGCCCTGGCCGCCGCCGGAGTTTCCACCCCAGCCGCCGCCACCGCCGCCGCCCTGGTTGCCACCGGCGGGAGCGCCGGTGGCCCACGGGTCGGCTTCCGGAGCGCCGCCCTGCTGACCGCCGCCGGAGTTTCCACCCCAGCCGCCGCCACCCTGGCCGCCGCCGTAACCGCCCTGGCCGCCGCCACGGGCACCGCCGCCACCGCCACCACCACTGGTCTTGGTGACCTTGGCCGTGGCGTTGCGCAGGCTGGGGCCGACTTCCTCGACATCCAGCTCGTAGACCGTGCGCTTGACACCCTCACGGTCCTCGTAGGACCGCTGCTTCAACCGGCCCTGCACCATGACGCGCATGCCTCGCTGGAGCGACTCCGCGACGTTCTCCGCCGCCTGGCGCCAGACCGAGCAGGTCAGGAAGAGGCTCTCGCCGTCCTTCCACTCGTTCGTCTGGCGGTCGAAGGTGCGGGGAGTGGACGCGACACGGAACTTCGCGACCGCCGCACCGGAGGGGGTGAAGCGCAGCTCGGGGTCGTCGACAAGATTGCCGACGACCGTGATGACGGTCTCGCCTGCCATGGGGAACCTCTCGGCGGGTTTGCTGCTCTGGCTGCTTGTTGCTGCTACTCGAATCCCGGGACCGCTGAGCCGAGGCTCAGTGGGTCTCGGGGCGGAGGACCTTGGTCCGGAGGACCGACTCGTTCAGGTTCAGCTGGCGGTCGAGCTCCTTGACGACCGCAGGCTCAGCCTGAAGGTCGATGACCGAGTAGATGCCCTCGGGCTTCTTCTTGATCTCGTACGAGAGACGACGACGGCCCCAGGTGTCGACCTTCTCGACCTTTCCGTTGCCCTCACGGACGACGGAGAGGAAGTTCTCGATCAGGGGGGCGACAGCGCGCTCCTCCAGATCGGGGTCGAGGATGACCATCACCTCGTAGTGACGCATGTGGAACCCACCTCCTTTGGACTCAGCGGCCACGGTCGATCCGTGGCAGGAGGGTTGTGATGCGTGCGCAACGGCGCCTCTGGCAGGCCAGGACAGACACCGGTGCAGACGGTACACACTACCCGCACCCCCGCTTCCGGTTGAAATCAGGCCCCGACGACCGTCAATCTGTACACATCGGGTGTGTACGGCGCTACGATGCGCCGCCTTCCGCAGGAGGTGCCCCATGGCACAGGCATTGCGACCCAACACCGCCGGCTCCCTCTTCGCCACCGACGGCAAACCCCACCCCCTCCAGGACACGCTGCTCGCGGTGACCCTGGTCCTCGGGGTGACGGCGTTCGTCACGGCGATGTTCCACAACCTGCATCTGCTCAGCTCCTGGACCGGTCTGGTGGGGATCTTCACCGGCGCCTACGGACAGTGGGTCTCCGAGACCACCCGTGAGCGGTTCGGCCTGATCCTGGGCCTCGGCCTCAGTGCCGTCGGCTTCTTCCTCGGCATGGCCCACGGCGGCCTCTTCGGAGGCGTGATCGGCGGCTGACCCCGCCCACCCGCCCCGCGCGGGCAACGCGTAGGGCGGGTACGACACCTGACGGACCGCGTCGGCCGTACTCCGGCCCGAACGTAGGTTCCGTACGCCCAGTCGAGGCGCTCGCAGGGCGCAGTAGGCTTCGGCGCTAGAGCCGGAGCCCCTGTACCCATGGGGACAGCCCAGCCCGAGGAGCGCCCCGAATGAGCCTGACCCTGAGGACGATCAGCCGCGAGCAGCATCTGGCGTACATCCAGAGCCTGCCTTCGGCGAGCCACATGCAGGTCCCCGCATGGGCTGACGTCAAGGCGGAATGGCGTTCGGAGAGCCTCGGCTGGTTCGACAGGTCCGGTGAGCTGGTCGGTGCGGGTCTCGTGCTCTACCGCCAGCTCCCGAAGATCAAGCGCTACCTCGCCTACCTCCCCGAGGGTCCGGTGATCAACTGGTACGCGCCGAACCTGAACGAGTGGCTGGAGCCGATGCTCGCGCACCTCAAGCACCAGGGCGCGTTCTCGGTGAAGATGGGTCCGCCGGTGATCATCCGCCGGTGGGAGGCCAATTCCATCAAGGCCGGTATCCAGAGCCCGGACGTGAAGCGGCTGCGCGACATCGAGGCCGACTTCATCGAGCCGCGCGCCTTCGAGGTGGCCGACAAGCTGCGCCGGATGGGCTGGCAGCAGGGCGAGGACGGCGGCGCGGGCTTCGGTGACGTCCAGCCGCGGTACGTCTACCAGGTGCCGCTGGCGAACCGGTCGCTGGAGGACGTCCACAAGAACTTCAACCAGCTGTGGCGCCGCAACATCAAGAAGGCCGAGAAGGCCGGCGTCGAGGTCGTCCAGGCCGGCTACCACGACCTGGAGGAGTGGCAGCGGCTGTACGAGATCACGGCCGTCCGCGACCACTTCCGGCCGCGCCCGCTGTCGTACTTCCAGCGCATGTGGTCGGCCCTCAACTCCGAGGACCCCAACCGGATGCGGCTGTACTTCGCCCGCCACAACGGGGTGAACCTCTCCGCGGCGACGATGCTGATCGTCGGCGGGCACGTCTGGTACTCCTACGGCGCCTCCGACAACATCGGCCGCGAGTTCCGGCCGTCCAACGCGATGCAGTGGCGGATGCTGCGCGACGCGTACGCCCTCGGCGCCACGGTCTACGACCTGCGCGGCATCTCGGACTCGCTGGACGAGACGGACCACCTCTTCGGCCTGATCCAGTTCAAGGTCGGTACGGGCGGCCAGGCGGCCGAGTACCTGGGCGAGTGGGACTTCCCGCTCAACAAGCTGCTCCACAAGGCCCTCGACATCTACATGTCGCGCCGCTGACGTCCCGTTCAGTGCTTCGATGACACCTGACACTCCGCAGCCCCGAGAAAGGTCCCAGGTCCGGCCATGGCGCTCACCCTCTACGTCGACACCGCGCGCTGGCGGGCGCACCACAAGCACGTGCAGGACCAGTTCCCGGGGCTCGTCCCGGTCTGCAAGGGCAACGGCTACGGCTTCGGGCACGAGCGGCTGGCGGAGGAGGCGACCCGGCTGGGCTCGGACGTCCTGGCCGTGGGCACGACCTACGAGGCCGCGCGGATCAAGGACTTCTTCGGCGGCGACCTACTGGTGCTGACGCCCTACCGGCGCGGCGAGGAGCCCGTCCCGCTGCCCGACCGGGTGATCCGCTCGGTGTCGTCCGTGGACGGCGTGTACGGCCTGGTGGGCGCCCGGGTGGTGATCGAGGTGATGTCCTCGATGAAGCGGCACGGCATCAGCGAGCAGGATCTGCCGCAGTTGCACGCCGCGATCGAGAACGTCCGCCTGGAGGGCTTCGCGATCCACCTGCCGCTGGACCGCACCGACGGTTCGGACGCGGTCGAGGAGGTCATCGGCTGGATGGACCGGCTGCGCGCGGCCCGGCTGCCGCTGCACACGATGTTCGTCAGCCACCTCAAGGCCGAGGACCTGGGCCGGCTCCAGCAGCAGTTCCCGCAGACCCGTTTCCGGGCCCGGATCGGCACCCGGCTGTGGCTGGGTGACCACGACGCCACGGAGTACCACGGCTCCGTCCTGGACGTCACGCGCGTCGCGAAGGGCGACCGGTTCGGCTACCGGCAGCAGAAGGCGGCCTCGGACGGCTTCCTGGTGGTCGTGGCGGGCGGTACGTCGCACGGCGTGGGCCTGGAGGCCCCGAAGGCGCTGCACGGCGTCATGCCGCGCGCCAAGGGCGTCGCCCGCGCCGGTCTCGCGACGGTGAACCGGAACCTCTCGCCGTTCGTCTGGGGCGGCAAGCAGCGCTGGTTCGCCGAGCCGCCGCACATGCAGGTGTCGATCCTGTTCGTCCCCTCCGACGCCCCGGAGCCGAAGGTCGGCGACGAGCTGGTGGCCCATCTGCGGCACACCACCACGCAGTTCGACCGCATCGTCGACCGCTGACGGCAGCCGGCGGCCACGCCGTTGACGCCGTTCACATCGAGAAGGCCGTACCCGGGAGTTCCCGCGTACGGCCTTCTGCGTACCCCATCAGGGCTGTTCGCCCAGAGCGAACAGCCCGCTAGCTCTCCTTGCCCCAGCTGACCTGCGGTCCGTCGAGGGGTTCGTCCTTGCGCATCGAGGCCGCCACCCCGCTGAGCACGAACCGGTCCTCCGCGCCGTCGAGCACCCCGCCTGACGGATCGTCGTCCCCGGCCTGGCGTACGACGTCCCGTTCCGGCATGAGGATGTCGCGGACCACCATCCCGCAGAAGTAGAGCGTGCCCAGCAGATGGAAGGCGATGGCCCAGTGGTAGCCGTCCATCGACAGGCCCTTGTGGGCGTCTCCGCTGGTCGTGTACGCGAGGTACATCCAGATCCCGAGGAAGTACGCCACCTCGCACGCCTGCCAGACGAGGAAGTCCCGCCACTTGGGCCGGGCGAGCGCCGCGAGCGGCACCAGCCACAGGACGTACTGCGGTGAGTAGACCTTGTTGGTGACGATGAACGCGGCCACCACCAGGAAGGCGAGCTGGGCGAAGCGCGGCCGGCGCGGGGCGGTCAGGGTGAGGATCGCGATGCCCAGGAAGCACAGCAGCACCAGCAGCGTGGCCAGGGTGTTGACGCTCTCGGTGGTGAGCGGGTCGGAGGAGTTCTGGGCCAGGATCAGCCAGAAGGAGCCGAAGTCGACGCCGCGTTCCTGGCTGAACGTGTAGAACTTCGACCAGCCGTCGAAGGCGAAGAGCATCACCGGCAGGTTCACCACGAGCCAGGCGACGACCGTGCCGGCGAGGGCCTTGCCGAAGTCCCGCCACTTCCCGGCCCGCCAGCACAGCAGGAACAGCGGCCCGAGGAGGAAGACGGGATACAGCTTGGCGGCCGTGGCGAGCCCCAGGAGCACCCCGAAGGCCAGGGAGCGGCCCCGCGCCCACATCAGCATCGCCGCGGCCGTCAGAGCGCCCGCCAGCAGGTCCCAGTTGATGGTGGCGGTCAGCACGAAGGCGGGCGCCAGGGCGACCAGCAGACCGTCCCAGGGACGGCGGGCGTGGGTGCGGGAGACACAGATCGCGATGACCGCGGCGCAGATCATCAGCATCCCGGCGTTGACCATCCAGTACCACTGTTCCTGGTGCTGGATGGTGCCGCTGTGCGGGGTGAGCCAGCTGGCCACCTGCATGAACACGCCGGTCAGCACCGGGTATTCGAGGTACTTCATGTCGCCGGAGAACTGGTCGAAGTACGGCACGAGTCCGTCGGCGAAGCCGCGTCCCTGGTACAGGTGCGGGATGTCCGAGTAGCAGGCGTGCGTGTACTGCGTGCTGGCGCCGAAGAACCAGCCGCCGTTGTAGCAGGGCGCCTTCTGGATCAGCCCGAGGGCGAACATCCCGATCGCCACGAGCGCGACGACCCGGACGGGGGTCCACCAGGACGTCCCGATCCGGGCCCGCCGTCCGATGGGGCCGCCGATCAGCTCACTGCCGGCCGCGGCGATCCGGTCTTCCTTGGTGGGCCGTACGGGGTCCGGCTCGTGCACGCTCGTTCGCGTCGATTCTGCACTGGGCATGGCGCACATCCTGCCGTACCTCCCTAGGAAAAAACCGAGGGCCGTTGCACCTCGTCCGGTGCGACGGCCCTCGTGGTCCGGGGACGCTCTTCGTTTCACGTGAAACATCGCGATGTTTCACGTGAAACGCCCGAGTCGGGCAAGAGCGCCGCTATCCGGTGGTGGTACTTCCTCCGCTGTTCCCGCCGAAGAGACCCGAACCTCTGGAGGTCTCTCCGGTGTCCCCGGTCGGTGACGGTGACGAGCTGGAATCGGTGCCGCCGTCGGTGCCACCGTCCGTGGTGCCCGCGTCCGTTCCGCCGTCGTTGCATCCGAAGCCGAAGGCACCGCAGGTGTTGGACGGGCTCGGCGCCGAGGGCGACGGGCTGTTCTCGGCAGGCGTCGGGGACGGCGACTCGCTCTCCTCCTCGCTCTCGCTGGCCGAGGGGGTCGGGGACGGCGACGGCTCCGGGTTGAGGACCTCACCGATCGGCTCCGGCGTCGGGAACGACTCCACGGGCTGGCCCTTCATGGCCTCTTCCATGTAGTCGTGCCAGATCTCGGCCGGGAACGAGGCGCCGTGGATCTTCTCCTGGCCACCCGTGCCGAACATCTCCAGGAACTCGCGGTTCTTGTTGGTCTCGTCGTCGTCGTACCGGAACATCGTGATCGCGGTCGACAGCTGCGGGGTGTAGCCCACGAACCAGGCCGACTTGTTGCCGTCGGTGGTACCGGTCTTGCCCGCCACGTCACGGCCCGTGAGCTGGGCCGCGGTGCCGGTGCCCTTGTCGACGACGGTCTTGAGGATGTCCGTGACGTTGTCGGCGACCTTCTTGGTGAAGGCGTCCTTGGTGACGGTGTCGTGCTTGTAGTTGACGCCCTGGCCCGTGGCCTCCAGGACGGAGAACGGGTCACGCTGCTTGCCGCTGGCCGCGAAAGTGGCGTACGAGGACGCCATGCGGATGGCGCTGGGGTCGGAGATGCCGATGGAGAACGACGGGAAGGTGGTGCCCGCCAGGCTGTTGGGCTTCAGGCCGGCGCTGACCGCGGCCTCCTTCACCTTGTCCAGGCCGACGTCCATGCCGAGCTGTACGAAGGCGGAGTTCACGGACTCGCGCATCGCCTCGCGCAGGTCGACCTTGAAGTCCGGCGGGTTACCGAGCGAGACGTTGCCGTCGTTGGTCTGGAGCCACTCCTCGCCCTTCTCGTTCTTCCAGACGCTTCCGTCGTACTCCTGGATCTTGAGCTTGTTCTTGCCGCTGAACATGCTCTTGGGGGAGACGATGGTGCGTTCGTCCTGGGCCTGCGAGGAGCCGAGCTTCGGGTCGCGCACACCCCACGTCATCGCGGCGGCCAGCACGAACGGCTTGAAGGTCGAGCCGACCTGGGCACCGGTCTGGTCGGCGTTGTTGGTGAAGTGCTTGGTGGAGTCCTCGCCGCCGTAGATCGCCTCGATGGCGCCGGACTCCGGGTTGACCGAGGCCCCGCCGAACTGGACGTGCGTGTCCGTGTCCGGGCGCTTGTCGGGCTTGATGTTGGCTTCCTGGACCGCCTTGACCGACTTCTCCAGCTCCAGGACCTTCTTCTTGTCGAAGGTCGTCTTGATGGAGAGGCCACCGCGCTGGAGCCGGTCCGCGTTGATCCCGGTCGTCTCCTCGTTGGTCACGAGGTAGGCGTTGGCGAGGTCGACGAGGTAGCCGACCTGGCCCTTCAGGTTGGTGTTCGAGCGGGGGTTCTGCCACGGCGGAAGCGTCGTGTACTTCGCCCGGGTCGCCGCGTCGAGGTGCTGGTACTCGACCATCTTGTTCAGGGTGTCCTGCATCTGGCGCAGGGCCCGGCCCTGGTTGGCCTCGGCGGTGGCCGCCGGATCGACAGACGGCAGCCCGGCCGGGTCGTAGTACGTGGCGCCCTTCAGCACCGCCGCCAGGAAGGCGCACTCGCCCGGGTTGAGGTCCTTGGCCTTCTTGTTGAAGTACGCATGCGCGGCGGCCTCGATGCCGTAGGCGTTGCGCCCGTAGTAGGCCGAGTTGAGGTACCCGGCCATGATCTCGTCCTTGGAGACGTTGTTGCCCACCTTGATCGCGACGAAGATCTCCTTCAGCTTCCGGGAGATCGTCTGCGACTGGTCGGCCAGCATGGCGTTCTTCACGTACTGCTGGGTGATGGTGGAGCCACCCTGCGTCTGACCGCCCCGAGCCATGTTGAAGACGGCACGGCCGATGCCCTTGGGGTCGATGCCGCTGTCCGTGTAGAAGCTCTTGTTCTCCTGCGAGATCACCGCGAACTGCATCGCCTTGGGGATCTGGGAGAGATCGACGATCTGCCGGTTGGTCTCACCACCGGAGGCGACCATCTGGGTGCCGTCGCTCCAGTAGTACACGTTGTTCTGCGCCCTGGCGGTCTTGTCGATCTCCGGGATGCCCACGAAGGCGTACGCGACGCTCGCCGCGGCCATCAGGCTGCCGAAGAAGGCGAGGCACAGACCCGTGACGAGTTTCCAGGACGGCATCCAGCGCTGCCAGCCGTACTTGTCCTGCCGCGGGTAGTCGATCAGGCGCTTGCGGCCGGAGGGCTGACGTCCTCTGCCGCGCCCGGGACCGGGATCGGGTGCCCTGCGGCGTCCTCCCCCGGTGGCTCTCTGCGCCGCGCGCCGGGCGTCGGCGCGACCGCCGTACGGCTGCTCCTCGGCCCCTGACTGGTACAGACCGTCGGAAGGGGACCCGAGGTCTCCTCCCGGTGCCGCGCGGCGGCCGGAGGACGCGCCGGACTGGCCGCGCCGGGCCGCGGCACGTCCGCCTCCTTGCGGCTGCGACTGTTTGCGACGGTGCTCGCTCATCGAACGACTACTCCTCGGGCAGGCGCACCCGTGCGCGCCTGGAAACAACGGCGGCTTTTTTCCGGTCCCCCCGATGTACGGACGCGGCCGGTTTCGCATTCATCCGTACGGCACCGGAGGCGACAGCGCCCTCTGGCGTCACGTGGCTCCCGGTGGTCTGCATGGCGCACAGACTACGCACCGTCAAAACCCGTCGAGCTCCGAAGTTCACCCCAAATCAGGCAAGTTGCTTCCAACGTTTCGGTGATGTGATCCCGTTCACCGATCTCCCTCTTGTCGGGTCCGGAAGGTCGTTCTATCGTCGTGATGTATCGAGTCGATACATCGGAGCGACATAGACGTCCGGGAAGCGGAGGAGGAGTGGTGAGCCGACGGTCCGGAATCCTTGAGTTCGCCGTCCTCGGCCTGCTCCGCGAGTCCCCGATGCACGGCTATGAGCTGCGCAAACGGCTCAACACCTCGCTGGGCGTGTTCCGGGCCTTCAGCTACGGCACGCTCTATCCCTGTCTCAAGACGCTGGTCGCGAACGGCTGGTTGATCGAAGAGGCGGGGAACACCCCCGAGGAAGCCCCAGCCGCCCCGCTCACGGGCCGCCGCGCCAAGATCGTCTACAGGTTGACGGCGGAGGGCAAGGAACACTTCGAGGAACTCCTCTCCCAGACCGGTCCCGACGCCTACGAGGACGAGCACTTCGCGGCTCGGTTCGCGTTCTTCGGGCAGACCTCCCGTGATGTGCGCATGCGCGTCCTGGAGGGCCGGCGCAGCCGTTTGGAGGAACGGCTGGAGAAGATGCGCGCCTCGCTCGCGCGCACCCGGGAGCGCCTCGACGACTACACGCTCGAACTCCAGCGCCACGGGATGGAGTCCGTGGAACGCGAAGTGCGCTGGCTGAACGAGCTCATCGAGAGCGAGCGGGCGGGCCGGGATCTCAAGAGCCCCGCCCACGGAGAACCCGCTCGCGACACCACAGAGGGAGCGCCGGGCGTCCTGCCCCGGACCGGGGACGCCCCCGGTCCGGATACGCCCGGCGACACCACCACGTGAAGCCCCTGCCAGGGCCTCACTCATACAACACAGGGAGCAACCGGAATGGGTTCGGTTCGCGTAGCCGTCGTCGGTGTGGGCAACTGCGCCGCGTCGCTGGTGCAGGGAGTCGAGTACTACAAGGACGCCGACCCGGCGTCGAAGGTCCCCGGACTGATGCACGTCCAGTTCGGTGACTACCACGTCAAGGACATCGAGTTCGTCGCCGCGTTCGACGTGGACGCCAAGAAGGTCGGCCTCGACCTCGCGGACGCCATCGGTGCCTCCGAGAACAACACCATCAAGATCTGCGACGTCCCGCACACCGGTGTGAAGGTCCGGCGTGGCCACACCCTCGACGGCCTCGGCAAGTACTACCGCGAGACCATCGAGGAGTCCGAGGCCGAGCCGGTCGACGTCGTCAAGATCCTCAAGAAGAAGCAGGTCGACGTCCTCGTCTGCTACCTGCCCGTCGGCTCCGAGGACGCGGCAAAGTTCTACGCCCAGTGCGCCATCGACGCCAAGGTCGCCTTCGTCAACGCGCTCCCGGTCTTCATCGCCGGGACGAAGGAGTGGGCGGACAAGTTCACCGAGGCCGGTGTCCCGATCGTCGGTGACGACATCAAGTCGCAGGTCGGCGCCACCATCACGCACCGCGTCATGGCGAAGCTGTTCGAGGACCGGGGTGTCGTCCTGGACCGCACGATGCAGCTGAACGTCGGCGGCAACATGGACTTCAAGAACATGCTGGAGCGCGACCGCCTGGAGTCCAAGAAGATCTCCAAGACGCAGGCCGTCACCTCCCAGATCCGCGACCGTGAACTGGGCGCCGACAACGTCCACATCGGCCCGTCCGACTACGTCGCCTGGCTCGACGACCGCAAGTGGGCCTACGTCCGCCTGGAGGGCCGTGCGTTCGGCGACGTCCCGCTGAACCTGGAGTACAAGCTGGAGGTCTGGGACTCCCCGAACTCCGCCGGTGTCATCATCGACGCCGTCCGCGCCGCGAAGATCGCCAAGGACCGCGGTATCGGCGGCCCGATCCTCTCCGCGTCCTCGTACTTCATGAAGTCCCCGCCGGTCCAGTACTTCGACGACGAGGCCCGCGAGAACGTCGAGAAGTTCATCCGCGGCGACGTCGAGCGCTAGAACGCACCTCCGGCGGGTCATGTTTCACGTGAAACACGGCCTGCCGCAGCACCAAAATTCGCTCCTGCCAGGGCTCAGAAGGAAGGTCCCCGAGTCACCCGACCCGGGGACCTTCCTCCGTGTGGAGACACGTGAGCCTGTGTGAGGCTGTGCCCATGTCCGTCGTCCGTGATCTGCGTGTCCTGCTGCGCCTCGGGAACTTCCGCCGTCTGCTCGCCGTACGACTGCTCTCCCAGTGCGCCGACGGCGTCTACCAGGTCGCGCTGGCGACGTATGTGGTCTTCTCACCGGAGAAGCAGACCTCGCCCGGCGCGATCGCCTCCGCGATGGCGGTCCTCCTGCTGCCGTACTCCCTGGTCGGCCCCTTCGCCGGCGTCCTGCTCGACCGCTGGCGCCGCCGTCAGATCTTCCTGTACGGCAACCTGCTGCGCGCGGCCCTCGCCTCGGTCACGGCCGTGCTGATCCTGGCGGACGTGCCGGACTGGCTCTTCTACGGCTCCGCCCTGTGCGTCACCGCCGTCAACCGGTTCGTCCTCGCCGGACTCTCCGCCGCGCTGCCCCGTGTGGTCGACGCCGAGCGGCTGGTGATCGCCAACTCCCTCTCCCCGACGGCCGGTACGCTCGCGGCGACCGCGGGCGGCGGCCTCGCCTTCGGCGTACGGATCGTGGCCTCCGACTCCGACGCGGCGGTGGTCCTGCTGGGCGCGGCGCTGTATCTGTGCTCGGCGCTGATGTCGCTGCGGATGGCCGTCGAACTGCTCGGCCCGGAGCAGGGGCCGGTCCAGCCCCGGCTCTCGGCCGCCCTGCGCGGTACGGCCCGGGGACTCGCGGCGGGCATCCGCCATCTCGCGGCGCCGCAACGGCGGACGGCGGCCTGGGCGCTGGGCTCGATGACGCTCATGCGGTTCTGCTACGGCGCGCTGACCGTCACGGTGCTGATGCTCTGCCGCTACGCCTGGTCCTCGAACCCGGACGACGGTCTCGCGCTCCTCGGTCTCGCCGTCGGCATCTCCGGCGCGGGCTTCTTCGTGGCCGCCGTGGTGACCCCGTCCGCGGTGGGGCGGCTCGGCCCGGTCCGCTGGATCGTCGCCTGCGCCGCCGCTGCCGCGGTCCTCGAACCGGCGCTCGGCCTGCCGTTCGCCGAACTCCCCATACTGGTGCTGGCGTTCCTTCTGGGCCTCGTCACCCAGGGCGCGAAGATCGCCACCGACACGATCGTCCAGTCCGCCGTCGACGACGCCTACCGCGGCCGGATCTTTTCGCTCTACGACGTCCTCTTCAACGTCGCCTTCGTCGGCGCGGCCGGTGTAGCGGCCCTCATGCTCCCGCCGGACGGCCGTTCAATCGCGCTGGTGATAACAATCGCCGTTATCTACGCGGTAATAGCTACGGCTATGCGGCGATTTACCCGTTCTTAAGTTTCACATCAAGGTCACAGATCGTTTTTACGTCACGGCAGTGTCAGTGGTGGCCTGTACTTTACGTGGGTCTTATCTCGCGCCATGGCGCATCCACGTTCCAGGGGGGACTCTCAGCATGACCACTCCGCCTCCGCAGGGCCAGAACCCGTACGCCCAGCAGCCCGCGCCGATGGGGCAGCAGCAGCCCCAGCCGTACGGCCAGTTCCCGGGCCAGGGCGCGCCGGTTCCGCCGCCCGCGCCGCCGAAGCGGAACAAGAAGCTGGTCCGCGTTCTCGGCATCCTCGGGGTGATCGTGGTCGCCGCCGTCGTCAAGGTGGGCATCGGCTCGGTGTTCAACAGCGACAGCGAGGCCGAGACCACCTCGGTCGGCGCCTGCATGCACAACGACGGCGACAACTCCAACCCCGACCTCAGCGAGGTCGACTGCACGTCGGACAAGGCCCAGTACAAGGTGGTCCAGAAGTTCGACAACACGAGCGACGACTCGAAGTGCGAGGCCGTCAAGGACTCCACCATCGCCTACTACCAGATAGGCACGGGCCACAACGTCGTGCTGTGCCTGAAGGAAGTCTGAGCCGGTAGGCAGACGGCTGGTGCCCAAAGCTTGACGGGCAGCCAAGAGGGGCGATGTTTCACGTGAAACATCGCCCCTCTTCATGTCCTGACACGGTGGCCCGCCGACGCATGTTTCACGTGAAACACGGCCCCGGCGAGCCCCCGTCTCAGCCCTGTCCCGCCCACCACTCCTTCAACGCGGCCACCGCAGCCTCATGCTCCATCGGCCCGTTCTCCAGCCGCAGTTCCAGCATGTGCTTGTACGCCTTGCCGATCGCCGGTCCCGGAGTGATGCCCAGGATCTCCATGATCTGGTTGCCGTCGAGGTCGGGGCGGATCGCGTCCAGCTCTTCCCGCTTGCCGAGTTCGACGATCCGCTCCTCCAGCTCGTCGTAGGTACGGGAGAGGCTCGCGGCCTTGCGCTTGTTGCGGGTCGTGCAGTCGGAGCGGGTCAGCTTGTGGAGCCGGTCGAGGAGCGGACCGGCGTCGCGGACATAGCGGCGGACCGCGGAGTCGGTCCACTCGCCGACGCCGTAGCCGTGGAAGCGCAGGTGCAGTTCGACGAGCCTGGAGACGTCCTTCACCTGGTCGTTGGAGTACTTGAGGGCCGTCATCCGCTTCGCCGTCATCTTGGCGCCGACCACCTCGTGGTGGTGGAAGGAGACGCGGCCGTCCTTCTCGAAGCGCCGGGTGCGGGGCTTGCCGATGTCGTGGAGCAGGGCCGACAGGCGCAGGACGAGGTCGGGGCCGTCCTGCTCCAGGTCCATCGCCTGCTCCAGGACGATCAGGGTGTGCTCGTAGACGTCCTTGTGCCGGTGGTGCTCGTCGCTCTCCAGGCGGAGCGCGGGCAGTTCGGGCAGGACGCGGTCGGCGAGGCCGGTGTCGACGAGCAGGGTGAGGCCCTTGCGGGGGTGGGCGGAGAGGACGAGCTTGTTCAGCTCGTCACGGACCCGCTCGGCGGAGACGATGTCGATCCGCTCGGCCATGTCCGTCATCGCGGTGACGACCTCGGGGGCGACCTCGAAGTCGAGCTGGGCGGCGAAGCGGGCGGCCCGCATCATCCGCAGGGGGTCGTCCGAGAAGGAGTCCTCCGGGGTGCCCGGGGTGCGCAGGACGCGTGCCGCGAGGTCGTCGAGGCCGCCGTGCGGGTCGATGAACGTCTTCTCGGGGAGGGCGACGGCCATCGCGTTGACGGTGAAGTCCCGCCGGACGAGGTCCTCCTCGATGGAGTCGCCGTAGGACACCTCAGGTTTGCGGGAGGTTCGGTCGTACGCCTCGGAGCGGTAGGTGGTGACCTCGATCTGCCAGCCGTCCTTCTGCGCCCCGACGGTCCCGAAGGCGATCCCCACCTCCCAGACCGCGTCCGCCCAGGGCCGGATGATCTTGAGAACGTCCTCGGGGCGGGCATCGGTGGTGAAGTCCAGGTCGTTGCCGAGCCGGCCGAGCAGCGCGTCCCGGACCGAGCCGCCGACCAGGGCGAGAGAGAACCCGGCCTCCTGGAAACGGCGGGCGAGGTCGTCGGCGACGGGCGCGACGTCGAGGTTGTCTTTGTTGGCGTTCGGCACAACAGAAAAGGGTACGTGGCCCCGCGAGCCCGAGGCTCCCCGATTACGGTCGGCGGACCCCGTGAAGACGGCCCGCCCGATACCTGCACAGAACCCGCGCCCGCCCCGGCCGAACGCGCTCCCCTATATAAGGGCCCCTTTATACAACTGCATTAGGGACAGTCCGCCCCCACTTTCCGATCTTGTGGACCAGTCCGCGGCACTTACCTTCAGCGCGCATCGTTACCATGCGTGGACGCACATTTCGACGACCACTGACGACGACGAGGGACGGGCGAACGCGTGGCCGAGGCGGCAGACATCCCGGGGTCGACCCCCTCACCTGCCCGCCGCTGGCTGCGGCGCACCGGAGCACTGCTCGCGGGCGCGCCTCTGCTGGCCGGGCTGCTGCTGCCCGCTGCCACGACGGCGCAGGCAGCCGCGCCCGAGGCCCCCAAGGAGGCGGCGGGCACCGGAACGGTCTCCGTCGCCCTGGACTCCCTCACGCCGAACGTCCCCACCGACGGCGACACGCTGACCGTCTCCGGCACGGTGACGAACAACGGCAAGCAGGCCGTCACCGACGCCCACGTCGATCTGCGCGTGGGTTCCGTGCTGACCACCCGCTCGGCCATCGCCGACGTCGCCAAGCGCTCCGACGCCCTGTCCGGCGCCACCGGGAGCCCGGTGGGCGGCGCGTACACCGCCAAGTTCGCCGAGCTCACCCCGGGCGTGGCCCAGCCGTTCACGATCAGCGTCCCGGTCGACAAGCTGAAGCTGGACGGCGACGGGATCTACCCGCTGGGCGTCACCCTCTCCGGCGAGACGGCCTCGCAGTCCTGGGACCAGGTGCTGGGCGCGCGGCGGACGTTCCTGCCGTGGCAGCCCGACGAGCCGGACGCGAGCACGAAGACGACGGTCCTGTGGCCGCTGGTCTCGACCGTGCACGTGACGGCGGAGACGGGCTCGAACCAGCAGCAGACCCCGGTCTTCCTCAACGACGACCTCGCCGCGGAGATCGCCCCCGGCGGCCGTCTGGAGCAGCTCGTCGCGCTGGGCAAGACCCTCGACGTCACCTGGGTGATCGACCCGGACCTGCTGGCCTCTGTCGACGCGATGAGCGGCGGCTACCGCGTCCAGGGCGCCGACGACACCACCGTCGCGGGCACCCACCAGGCCGCCGCGAAGGCGTTCCTCGCCGAGCTCCAGGGCGCCGTCACCGGCAAGGAGGTCGTCGCGCTCCCGTTCGCCGACCCCGACCTGGCCGCCCTCGCCCACAACGGCACGAACGTCACCGGTTCGCTGAACCAGCTCAAGGCCGCCACCGACGTCGCCGCGACGACCGTCGAGACCGTCCTGCACGTCACGCCGAGCACCGACTTCGCCTGGCCGGTGAACGGCGCCGTGGACCCCTCGATCGTCAAGGTCGCCACCTCCGCGGGCGCCGACAAGGTGATCGCCCGCAGCGACAGCCTGGAGGAGTCCGGCGACCTGCCGTACACGCCCTCCGCGGCGCGTCCGATCGGCGGCGGCACCACGGCGGTCGTCGCGGACTACCGGCTGTCGACGGCGTTCCAGAGCGACCTGACGAACGCCTCCGACGCCACGCTCGCCGTCCAGAACTTCCTCGCGCAGAGCCTCGCCCTGAACCTCCAGACCGACAAGCAGCGCAGTGTCGTCGTCGCACCGCAGCGGATGCCGAACGCGAGCCAGGCGCAGGCGTTCGCGAAGGCCGTGACGGCGCTCCAGGGCAGCTCCTGGTCGCAGGCGCAGGGGCTGACGGCGACCGCGGCGGTCAAGCCCGACCCCGGTGCCGCCACGGCCGTGCCCGGGAGGTCGTCGTACTCGTCCTCGCTGCGCAAGCAGGAGATGTCGAAGACGGCGTTCCAGGACATCGCGAACACGCAGGACAAGCTCGACAACTTCATGGTGATCCTGACCGACGAGTCGCGGGTCGTGACCCCCTTCGGGCGGGCCATAAACCGTGAGATGTCGACGTCGTGGCGCGGGCGCGGCACGGCGGCGAGCGCCTACCGGCAGAGCGTCGCGTCCCATCTGACGACGCTCACCGACCAGGTCAGGCTGATCGACAAGTCGGAGACGAAGCTCTCCGGGCGCAGCGCCACGATCCCGGTGACCGTGCAGAACAGCCTCGTACAGGGCGTCGACCACCTGATCCTGCGGATCACCTCGACGAACCCGACCCGCCTGGAGATCGCGGGCAACGACTACGAGGAGAAGAGCATCACGGTCTCCGGCGGGCACAGCACGAGCGTGAAGTTCACCACGTCCGCCAACACCAACGGCAAGACGGCGGTCGTCGCGCAGCTCTTCACCGAGAACGGCCAGCCGTACGGCAAGGAGGTCGTCTTCGACGTCCGGGTCACCGAGATCACGGCCACGGTCATGCTGGTCATCGGCGGCGGTTTCCTGCTGCTGGTGCTGGCCGGCTTCCGGATGTACACCCAGCGCAAGCGCGCCGCCGCCCGCGCGGCGCAGGCCGGCGAGGACGGCACCTCGGAGAACGCCGAGAACACCGAGAGCCCCGAGGGCGCCGCCGCCGGGCCCGCCGAGGAGTCCGCCGCCCGGTCCGGGGCAGCCGACCCGGAGCAGCCGAGTGACGAGACACCGGACACCGCAGCGGAAAGCACGGACCCGTCCGGCACGGGTGAGAGAGTGGACCGTTGAGGATGTCGTGGCCGGTCGGCCCGGGACGATGAGGTGGGGTAACCATGAACGCGCCGTACGACGGTGACCGCGGCCAGGGTGTGGGCGGCTCGGGCCACCCCGAGGGCACGCCGCCGCCCGAGCACGGCCAGGTGCCGCAGCAGCCCGCCGACACCTACCTCCAGGACGCCTTCGCCCAGGACCCCTACCGCGCGCAGGACCTCACCGCGCAGGACCCGGTCGCCGAGGCGCTCTACGACCGCGCCGCGCACCCCCCGCCGCCCCCCGGCACCTACCCCTCCCAGCCGCTCTACGGACAGCCGCAGCAGTCCCCGTACGCCCCCGACCCGCAGGTCTGGGCCCAGCCCCCGGCCCCCGAGCCGGAAGGGCCCACGCAGTACCTGCCGTACGGCGACGACGCGCGCACCACGCAGTTCGTGGGCGTCGACGACCTCGTCACGCACTCCGGCGAGGAACGGCACGAACCCGACGCATTCGCCCACCTCTTCCGCGACCAGCAGCAGGGCGGCAGCCCCCGCCCCGCGCCGGGCCCGCAGTACCAGCCGCCGGCGCCGCAGTTCCAGAAACCGGCTCCCGTCGTGACCCAGGGCCCCGTGGACGACCGGACGATGAACCTCGGTACGACGGTCCCCGAGCCGTCGGCCCCCGTCGAACCGGCCCCCGCGCCCGCCGCCCCCGCCGCCGCCAAGAAGGGCGGCAAGGCGGCCGGGCTGCTGAAGTCCAGCGCGCTGATGGCCGCCGGCACGATGGTCTCCCGCCTCACCGGCTTCATCCGCTCCGCGATGATCGTCTCGGCGCTCGGCATCGGCGTCCTCGGCGACACCTTCCAGGTCGCCTACCAGCTCCCGACGATGATCTACATCCTGACCGTCGGCGGCGGCCTCAACTCCGTCTTCGTGCCGCAGCTCGTGCGCGCGATGAAGGAGGACGACGACGGCGGCGAGGCGTTCGCCAACCGGCTGCTGACCCTCGTCATGGTCGCCCTCGGCGTGCTGACCGCCGCGTCGATCTTCGGCGCGCCGCTGATGATCCGCCTGCTGTCGGACTCCGTCGCCAGCGACCCGGCCGCCAACAGCGTCGGTGTCACGTTCGTCCAGTACTTCCTGCCGTCCATCTTCTTCATGGGCGTCCACGTCGTGATGGGCCAGATCCTCAACGCGCGCGGCAAGTTCGGCGCGATGATGTGGACGCCGGTCCTCAACAACATCGTCATCATCGTGACGCTCGGCATGTTCATCTGGGTGTACGGCACCGCCGCGCGCTCCGGCATGGAGGTCACGAACATCCCGCCGGAGGGGCAGCGCCTGCTCGGCGTCGGCATCCTGCTCGGCCTCGTCGTGCAGTCGCTGGCGATGATCCCGTACCTGCGGGAGACCGGCTTCCGGATGCGGCTGCGGTTCGACTGGCGGGGCCACGGCCTCGGCAAGGCCGTCACCCTCGCGAAGTGGACGTTCCTGTTCGTCCTCGCCAACCAGGCGGGCGCACTCGTCGTCTCCCAGCTGTCGACCATGGCGGGCAAGGACTCGGGGATCGAGGGCACCGGTTTCTCCGCCTACGCCAACGCCCAGCTGATCTGGGGCCTGCCGCAGGCCATCATCACCGTCTCGCTGATGGCCGCGCTGCTGCCGCGCCTCGCGCGCTCGGCCGCCGAGCACGACGCGGGGGCGGTCCGCGACGACATCTCGCAGGGCCTGCGCACCACGGCCGTCGCCATCGTCCCGATCGCCTTCGGCTTCCTCGGCCTCGGCATCCCGATGTGCACCCTGATCTTCGGCTCCGCGGGCACCTCGTCGGCCACGAACATGGGCTTCATGCTGATGGCCTTCGCCCTCGGCCTGATCCCCTACTCCGTGCAGTACGTCGTCCTGCGCGCGTTCTACGCGTACGAAGACACCCGCACGCCCTTCTACAACACCGTCATCGTCGCCGCCGTCAACGCGGGCGCCTCGGTGCTCTGCTACCTGCTCCTGCCGTCCCGCTGGGCGGTCATCGGCATGGCCGGCGCGTACGGTCTGGCGTACGCGATCGGCGTCGGGGTCGCCTGGGCGCGGCTGCGCAAGCGGCTCGGCGGGGACCTCGACGGCGCGCGGGTGCTGCGGACGTACGCGCGGCTGTGCATCGCCTCGGTGCCGGCCGCGCTGCTCAGCGGCGCCGCCTGCTACGGCATCGCCCATGTCCTCGGGCAGGGCGTCACCGGCTCGCTGGTCGCGCTGGTGGCCGGTGGTGTGGTCCTGCTCGGCACCTTCTTCGTCGCCGCACGCCGGATGCGGATCGAGGAGCTCAACTCGCTCGTGGGTATGGTGCGCGGACGACTCGGTCGCTGATCGAGGACCGAGCGCACAACCATCGTCCGCCGCCGTGTGTCGTGCATAGCGGCGGACTGTGGGCACAATTGGTTCGGCGTCGAACGACGCGCACGACGGCCGGGCGTGCGCGATGACTTGGGGAGGCAGGGAACGACGGTGGCGGAACGGAGCACGGCTGCCGTCGACGTGGCAGCGAACGGCGGCGAAGAGCAGCCGACCGCACAGGCGGACGAGTCCACGGCCGACGGCGTGGCCCAGAACCGGGAGCGGGACACGGACAGCGACGAGGTACAGGGGAGTGACGGGACGGAGCGTCCCGGGAAGACCTCGGCACCGGAGCTGCACAGCGGTCACAAACTCGCCAGACGGTACCGTCTCGAAGAGTGCGTCACCCGTCTGGACGGGTTCAGCAGTTGGCGCGCGGTCGACGAGAAACTCCGCCGTGCGGTGGGCGTGCACATCCTGCCCGCCGAGCACACGCGGGCGCGTTCCGTGCTGGCCGCGGCCCGCTCGGCGGCCCTGCTGGGCGACCCGCGGTTCGTGCAGGTGCTGGACGCCGTCGAGGAGAACGACCTCGTCTACGTCGTCCACGAGTGGCTGCCCGACGCGACCGAGCTGACCGCGCTCCTGGCAGCCGGGCCGCTGGAGCCGCACGACGCGTACCAGATGGTCAGTCAGCTCGCCGCGGCGATGGCCGCCGCCCACCGCGAGGGTCTCGCGCATCTGCGGCTCAACCCGAACGCCGTCCTGCGCACCTCCACCGGGCAGTGGCGCATCCGCGGCCTCGCCGTGAACGCGGCGCTGCGCGGCATCACCTCCGACACCCCGCAGCGCACCGACACCGAGGCGATCGGCGCCCTGCTGTACGCGGCGCTCACCCAGCGCTGGCCGTACGAGAACGACGCGCACGGTCTGGCCGGGCTGCCCAAGGACATCGGTCTGATCGCCCCCGACCAGGTCCGCGCCCATGTCCACCGGGGCCTGTCCGAGCTGGCGATGCGCGCCCTCGTCAACGACGGCGCGACCGCCTCCCGGCACGAGGCCGCCTGCACGACGCCCGAGGAACTGGTCAAGGCGATCGGCGAGATGCCCCGCATCCGCCCCCCGGAGCCGGTCTTCACCGCGCCCCCGGAGTACCAGCGCACCACCTACCAGCAGGGCACGTACGGCCGTCCGCCCCACCCCGGCGTCACCCAGCCGGTCCCGACCCCGCCGCCCCCGCTCCAGAGCCGCACCGGCAAGGCCCTGAAGTGGACGGTCTCCGCCCTCCTCATCGCCGCCCTGGGCCTCGGCAGCTGGCAGCTCGCGGAAGTCCTCCTCGACTCACGCGGCTCGGACACCAACCAGACGCAGACCGAGGACGACGGCAACAAGCCGAGCAGCACACCGAAGCCGGTCAAGACGCTCACGATCGAGGACGCCGCCGAGTACTACCCGGACGGCAAGGCGCAGCACCCTGACGACGTGGGGCTGACCTACGACACGAAGGGCTCCACCTACTGGCGGACGTACACGTTCACCGGCGGCCCCACCCTCGCCCCGTTCAAGCAGGGCGTCGGCATCGTCTACGACCTCGGCTCCGAGCAGGAGCTGTCGGGTGCGTCGATAGAGCTGCTCTACGGCGGTGACCACACGACCGGTGCCCTGTACGCCACCGACTCGCTCTCCTCCTCCACGCCTGTCGGCTCGATGACGAAGATCGCCGAGAAGGAGACCACGAGCAACCAGCTCACGTTCTCCGCCAAGACAGCGGTGAAGACGCGGTACGTTCTCGTATGGCTGACGGCGCTGCCGTACTCCGGCAAGGACGAGTACAACGGCGCCGGCTACAAGCAGGCCATAACGAACGTGAAGTTCACGGGCTGACATCTCACCGGAGGGGGAGGAGGCCGATGGCGGAAGGCGCCGGGTTCGACGGTGTGAGCGATCAGGACCTGCTCGCCCGCCATGTGAAAGGCGACCCCGACGCCTTCGGTGAGATCGTGCGGCGGCATCGTGACCGGCTCTGGGCGGTCGCCCTGCGGACGCTGGGGGACCGGGAGGAGGCCGCTGACGCCGTGCAGGACGCGCTGGTGTCGGCGTACCGGGCCGCGCACACCTTCCGGGGGCAGTCCGCCGTCACGACCTGGCTGCACCGCATCACCGTGAACGCCTGCCTCGACCGGGCCCGCAAGGCCGCCTCGCGGAAGACCTCGCCGGTCGACGACACCGAGCGGCTGGAACAGCTCCTGGAACCCCACGAGTCCGCCTCGGCGCCGGTCGAGCGCGGCGATGTGCACCGGCAGCTCATCGAGGCGTTGGGCACCCTCCCGCCGGACCAGCGCGCGGCCCTCGTCCTCGTGGACATGCAGGGCTACCCCGTCGCCGAGGCGGCCAAGGTGCTCGACGTCCCCACCGGCACGGTGAAGAGCCGCTGCGCCCGAGGCCGCGCCAGACTCCTCCCCCTGCTCACCCATCTCCGACCGGAAAACAGCGGTGACGGGAAAGGGCCGGGTACGAGACGGAACCGGGTAGAGGGGACATCCGTCCCACCGACAGCGGATTCCTGCGGCGAGAATCCGGACGGAGCCGGCACCGGCGATTCAGCTACCGCGAAGGGCGGAGGTGGGCGAACGTGACATCGACGACGGACACGACCGGGCACCCGGACATCGCTGAGCTCTCCGACCTCACCGAGGGCCTCCTCACCCCGTCCCGGAGCGCCGAGCTGCGCCATCATCTGGACGACTGCGAACTGTGCGCCGACACCCACGCCTCCCTGGAGGAGATCCGCAGCCTCCTCGGCACCTTCGCGGAGCCGGTGACCATGCCGGACGACGTCGCGTCACGCATCGATGCCGCGCTCGCGGCGGAAGCGGCGTCGAGCGCCCCCGATGTTTCACGTGAAACACCGGTCACCGACCGTCCCTCCGGCCACGCCCGCGCCTCCACCACCGGCCCCGGCCGCAAGGACAAGAACAAGAGCAGCAGCAAGGCCGGCGGCAAGGACCGCCCCCGTATCCGCCGTAAGACCGCGGTCCTCGGTGTCTTCACCGCCGCGGCTCTCGGTCTCGGCTCGGTTCTCCTCTCCTCCCTGCTCGGCGGCAGCAGCGGCACAACGGCGAGTGAGGAACCCACCGCCGCGGACACGATCGCGAAGAGCACCCTGGAGAAAGACGTCTCCAAGCTCGTCTCGGGCCAGACCACGCTCCGCACCCCGAGCGGCGAGGTCGGTATCCAGGGCAGGGTCGAGAGCCCGCACGTGTACCAGGCGCCGAACGTACCGCCCTGCGTCCAGGAGGGCACCGGCCGTACGGGAGCCCCGCTCGGCGCCAAGGAAGGCGTCTACCACGGCAAGGACGTGCTCCTCGTCGTCTTCCGCGACACCGAGGACACCACCCGCGTCGATGCCTACGTCGTCGACACCGCCTGCCGGACCCACCCCTCCGTCAAGGCGACCGTCCTGCTCAGGGCCTCCTACACACAGCCCTGATCCACCGCACCGCCTCGTCTCCGCCGACGCCCAGCCGTGTGCCCGGACACACCGGGAATGCACGCCCCTTAGTATCCGTTGGGTGGGGTGAGAGTTCATTGATGCTCCCACCGGTCGAACGACGCAGCAGAGACGAGGAATCAAGCCGTGAGCGACGTCCGTAACGTGATCATCATCGGCTCCGGGCCCGCCGGATACACGGCGGCCCTCTACACCGCGCGCGCGTCGCTGAAGCCGCTGGTGTTCGAAGGCGCCGTCACCGCGGGCGGCGCCCTGATGAACACCACCGAGGTGGAGAACTTCCCCGGCTTCCAGGACGGCATCATGGGCCCCGAGCTCATGGACAACATGCGCGCCCAGGCCGAGCGCTTCGGCGCCGAGCTGATCCCGGACGACGTCGTGTCCGTCGACCTCACCGGTGAGATCAAGACCGTCACGGACACCGCCGGCACGGTCCACAAGGCCAAGGCCGTCATCGTCACGACCGGCTCCCAGCACCGCAAGCTCGGCCTGCCGAACGAGGACGTGCTCTCCGGTCGCGGTGTCTCCTGGTGCGCCACCTGTGACGGGTTCTTCTTCAAGGACCAGGACATCGCCGTGATCGGCGGCGGCGACACCGCGATGGAGGAGGCCACCTTCCTGTCGCGCTTCGCCAAGTCCGTGACGATCGTCCACCGCCGGGGCTCCCTGCGCGCCTCCAAGGCGATGCAGGAGCGCGCCTTCGCCGACCCGAAGATCAAGTTCGTCTGGGACAGCGAGGTCGCCGAGATCCAGGGTGAGCAGAAGCTCGCCGGGCTGAAGCTGCGCAACCTCAAGACGGGTGAGCTGTCCGACCTCCCGGTGACCGGCCTGTTCATCGCGATCGGCCACGACCCGCGCACCGAGCTCTTCAAGGGCCAGCTCGACCTGGACGGCGAGGGTTACCTGAAGGTCGACGCACCGTCGACCCGGACCAACCTGACCGGTGTCTTCGCCGCGGGCGACGTCGTCGACCACACCTACCGCCAGGCGATCACCGCCGCCGGTACCGGCTGCTCCTCCGCGCTCGACGCCGAGCGTTTCCTCGCCGCCCTCGCGGACGAGGAGCAGGCCGCCGAGAAGACCACCGTCTGATCCCCCTCTCCCCCTGCACAGAAGAACTAAGGAGCCCCCTGTGGCCGGCACCCTCAAGCAAGTGACCGACGCCGACTTCGAAGAGGTCGTCCTCAAGAGCGACAAGCCCGTCCTGGTGGACTTCTGGGCCGAGTGGTGCGGCCCGTGCCGTCAGATCGCGCCTTCCCTGGAGGCGATCGCCGCCGAGTACGGCGAGAAGATCGAGATCGTCAAGCTGAACATCGACCAGAACCAGGAGACGGCGCTCAAGTACGGCGTCATGTCCATCCCGACCTTGAACGTCTACCAGGGCGGCGAGGTCGCCAAGACCATCGTCGGTGCCAAGCCGAAGGCCGCGATCCTGCGCGACCTGGAGGAGTTCATCGCCGAGTAGGGCGATGTTTCACGTGAAACACGAGGGCCGGCCCAGTGGGTCGGCCCTCTTCTCTCTTACAGCGGCCTGAGTACGGGTTCCTTCTGTACCGCCCCCAGCAACCGGTCCAGCGCCAGCTCCACGTCTTCCTTCCAGGAGAGCGTGGTCCGCAGCTCCAGCCTCAGCCGCGGATGAATGACATGCGGGCGGACGGTCTTGAAGCCGACGGCCAGCAGATGGTCGGCGGGGAGCATGCAGGACGGCCCGTTCCAGCGGGCGTCGCCGAACGCCTCGATCGCCCTGAACCCCCGGCGCAGCAGATCCTTGGCCACCGTCTGGACCATCACCCGGCCGAGCCCCTGCCCCTGATACCCCGGCAGGATGAACCCGGTCATCAGCTGCACGGCGTCCGAGGAGACCGGACTCGTGGGGAACGCCGTGGAGCGGGGGACATAGGCGGGCGGCGCGTAGAGCACGAAGCCGACGGGCACCTCGCCGACGTAGACGACCCGGCCGCAGGAGCCCCAGTCGAGCAGGACGGCGGAGATCCACGCCTCCTTCTCCACGGCCGGCGTACCCGCCTTTACAGCGGCCTCTCCGCTGACGGGGTCGAGCTCCCAGAAGACGCACGAGCGGCAGCGCTGGGGAAGGTCCTGGAGGTTGTCCAGCGTGAGCGGTACGAGCCGGCGCCCCATGGAGGCTGTTCCTCGCTTCCTTCGCCCGCGGCACTGCGGGCGGCTGCCAGAGCGCTGCGCTCTCTGAGCAGACTGCCGACGAACCCGCCGACCGCGCCCAGCCCGAGGCCCGCGCTCACCAGTCCGGTCCGGCTCATCGTTCGCATGGCCTCCGCCTCCCCCTCAGAGGTGTCGCCGGTGGATGCGCCATACCGCTCGCATCGTATCCATGAAGCGATTGCCTCGATACGACAGAAAGGCAAAGAGCGGGCCGTGTTCCGGTGGGCACCGGACACGGCCCGCTCACGCTCTCGACAGGGCGTCACGCTCCCCTGTCCGCCGGAGACCTACGCCTCCGCTTCCTCACCGCCGCCACCCTCCAGAAGCCCCTTCTGGAGAGCCGGGCCCTCACCGGGCGCGAGGCTGTCGAGGATGCGCTCCAGATCCTCCATCGAGGCGAACTCGACGGTGATCTTCCCCTTCTTCTGCCCGAGGTCGACCTTCACCCGGGTGTCGAAGCGGTCCGACAGCCGCGTCGCGAGATCCGAGAGCGCCGGGGAGACCCGGGCACCCGCACGCGGTCCCTTGGCGCGCTGCGGGGTCTGCGGACGGGACCCCATGAGGGTGACGATCTCCTCGACCGCGCGCACCGAGAGCCCCTCGGCGACGATGCGGTGCGCCAGCCGGTCCTGCTCCTCCGAGTCCTCCACGGAGAGCAGCGCGCGGGCGTGTCCGGCGGAGAGCACCCCTGCGGCGACCCGGCGTTGGACGGCGGGCGAGAGCTTCAGGAGCCGCAGCGTGTTGGAGACCTGAGGACGGGACCGGCCGATGCGGTCCGCCAACTGGTCGTGCGTGCAGTTGAAGTCCTTCAGCAACTGGTCGTAGGCGGCGGCCTCTTCCAGCGGGTTGAGCTGGGCCCGGTGGAGGTTCTCCAGGAGGGCGTCCAGGAGAAGCTTCTCGTCGTCCGTGGCCCGCACGATCGCCGGGATCGCCTCAAGTCCCGCCTCGCGGCAGGCCCGCCAGCGCCGCTCACCCATGATGAGCTCGTACTGCGCGGGGCCCGTCTGCCGTACGACGACCGGCTGGAGGAGACCGACCTCCTGGATCGAGGTGATCAGCTCGTGCAGCGCGTCCTCGTCGAAGACCTCGCGCGGCTGACGCGGGTTGGGCGTGATCTCGTCGAGCGGGATCTCGGCGAAGTGCGCGCCGATCGGCGGGGCCGGCAGCTCCGGAGCGGTCGGCTCTTCCGATGTTTCACGTGAAACAGGCGCCGGGAGCGTCGCCACCTTCGCCGCGGCCACCCCCCGGTCGGTCGCCAGCAGCGGGAGTGCCGAGGGGGACGCGGAGCCCGCGCCTCCCACGGCCGCCTGCGCCGGGGTCTTCTCCGTCGGGGCAGCGGGGATCAGTGCGCCTAGTCCACGTCCCAGCCCCCTCCGTCGCTCACTCACTGAATCCCCTCCACCAAGTTCGGGTTGTTCTGAGCGCCGATGTGGGCGTGGGGCTCATAGCTGAGACCGACACCCTTCAGCGCGAGTTCTCGTGCCGCCTCAAGATAGGAGAGGGCGCCGCTCGATCCCGGATCGTAGGTCAGCACCGTCTGCCCGTAGCTCGGCGCCTCGGAGATACGGACCGAGCGAGGAATGCTCGTCCGCAGCACCTCCTCACCGAAGTGGGTGCGCACCTCCTCCGCGACCTGCGACGCGAGACGCGTCCGGCCGTCGTACATGGTGAGCAGGATGGTCGACACGTGCAGGGTGGGGTTGAGGTGCCCCCGTACCAGGTCGACGTTGCGCAGGAGTTGGCCCAGGCCCTCCAGGGCGTAGTACTCGCACTGGATCGGGATGAGGACCTCGGCGCCGGCCACCAGCGCGTTGACGGTCAGGAGGCCGAGTGAGGGCGGGCAGTCGATGAGGACGTAGTCCAGCGGCTGCTCGTACGCCTGGATCGCCCGCTGGAGCCGGCTCTCGCGGGCCACCAGGGAGACCAGCTCGATCTCCGCGCCGGCGAGGTCGATCGTGGCGGGGGCACAGAAGAGGCCCTCGACGTCCGGGACCGGCTGGACGACCTCGGACAGGGGACGGCTGTCGACCAGCACGTCGTAGATCGACGGGACCTCGGCGTGGTGATCGATGCCCAGGGCGGTGGAGGCGTTGCCCTGTGGGTCGAGGTCGACCACCAGGACACGGCCGCCGTGCAGAGCCAGGGACGCGGCCAGGTTGACAGTCGTCGTCGTCTTGCCCACGCCGCCCTTCTGGTTGGCGACCACGATGATGCGGGTCTGCTCGGGGCGGGGCAGCCCCTCACCGGCACGACCCAGCGCCTCTACCGCAAGTTGGGCAGCACGACCGATCGGGGTGTCGTCCATCGGGGGCGGTGTTTCACGTGAAACATCGTCCCCCGACGGTTCGGTACGGGGACCGGGGACCGGATCGGTCATCGGTCCCGCGATGTTGGCGTCGGACCGCAAGGATTCACTCTCCTCGACATCAGGCTCGCTATGCACAGAGCCTCCCATGCCTGCGGGGTCATGAACCAGTGAGGTCTGGTCTTCTGTGGAGAAATCCACCTCTGTGGACAACTCCGTTCCCTCATCGAGTGAACCGAGAGGCTTACGGTCGCGGGGTTCAGCCGCGGCGCGGCCACGGCTGATGATGCCGTGCAGCAGGGAGCGACGTTTCACGTGAAACACGATGCCCAGCGCCGGGCGCCGAACGGCCGCGACACTCCGTCAGATATCCACTCAAACGCCGGAGAACGGCAAGCGCCCCGCCTCTGGCCGCAAGCGCCTCGCCTCTGACAGCAAGCAGCTCACCTCCGGCGGCGAGCCCGCCCCGTCCGTGCCGCCTTGGCCCGCTTCGCCGCGAACCGCACGCCGCCGGGGCTCTCCCCGACCTCGACCTTCACAACCGTGGAGAGCGGATCGACGATGCCCTCACCGACGTGGAGGATCGACGTCCCGACCGCACCCAGCTTCGCCAGGGCCGTCGCCGCGCTCTTGAGCTCCTCCTCCGCGGCGTCGCCCTTCAGCGCGAGCATCTCGCCGTAGGGACGCAGCAGGGGGATGCCCCAGGTGGCGAGGCGGTCGAGGGGGGCCACCGCACGGGCGGTCACCACGTGGACGGGCTGGAGCTTGCCCATGACCTCCTCGGCACGTCCCCGCACAACGGTCACATGGTCGAGGCCGAGCAGCTCGACGACCTCACTCAGGAAGTTGGTCCGGCGCAGCAGCGGCTCCAGCAACGTGATCTTGAGGTCGTCCCGGACCAGCGCGAGCGGGATACCGGGCAGCCCGGCGCCCGAACCGACGTCGCACACCGTCACGTCCTCGGGCACGGCCTCGGAGAGCACCGCGCAGTTGAGGAGGTGCCGCTCCCAGAGCCGGGGCACCTCACGGGGGCCGATGAGCCCGCGCTGCACGCCCGTCTCGGCCAGCAGCTCGGCGTAGCGGACCGCGTCCGCGAAACGATCGCCGAATACCTCACGAGCCTGCTCGGGCGCAGGGGGGAGTTCCGCTGCCTCCGTCACGGGGACCGTCCTTCCGTACCGCACCGGCGCACCGAGCACCGGCCGAAACCACCAGGCTGACAAAAGACCGGCCCCGTCTGCACCACAGGACAGACGGGGCTGGGAAAAACGCGTTGACCGAAGCGGTGTTCTACCGCTTTCAGTGAGGGAGCACGACGACGAAGCGCTGGGGCTCCTCGCCCTCGGACTCGCTGCTCAGGCCGGCCGCCTTGACCGCGTCGTGGACGACCTTGCGCTCGAACGGCGTCATCGGCTTGAGGCGGACCGGCTCGCCGGAGTTCTTCGCGTCGGCCGCGGCCTTGGCGCCCAGCTCGGAGAGCTCGGCGCGCTTCTGGGCGCGGTAGCCCGCGATGTCCAGCATCAGCCGGCTGCGGTCACCGGTCTCCCGGTGCACGGCCAGCCGCGTCAGCTCCTGGAGCGCCTCCAGCACCTCGCCGTCCCGGCCGACCAGCTTCTGGAGATCGCGCCCGCTGGAGTCGCTGATGATCGACACAGAGGCACGGTCGGCTTCGACGTCCATGTCGATGTCGCCGTCGAGATCGGCGATGTCGAGCAGACCCTCAAGGTAGTCCGCCGCGATCTCGCCCTCCTGCTCCAGGCGGGTCAGGGTGTCTGCACCCTCGGCGGCGGCGGAGGTGGTGCCTTCCGTCACGGGATGGGCTCCTTCTTACTTCTTGGAGGGGGACTTGGGGCGCTGCTGGCCACCCTTGCGCTGCCCGGACTGGGCCTTGCTGCGGCCACTGCCGGTGCCCGGCTTGGGACCGGCGGGCTTGGCGGCGGGCGGGGTGTCCTGCGGCTCGTCGGACTTGGTGAGCGAGGTCGTCGGAGCGGGTTCGTCGGCGGCCTTGGCGGGGGCGCCGGACTGCCGCTGGGACTTCGACTGCCGCTTGGGCTGCTGGCGCTTGGGGGCGCCGGCGGGCGTCGTCGTACCGTCCTCGTTCTCGATCATCTCGACGTCGCTCTTGGCCACGCTGCCGTCGGCCTGCGCGGCGAGACCGAGCTTGGTCAGGCCGTTGATGAACTTGCGCTCGGCGTCGTTGCGGTCACGGCCCTTGGCGACGATCGCCTTGACGATGACCTTCTCGCCCCGGCGGCGGATCTTGCCGTGGTGCTCGACGTGCTTCGAGAGCCGCTCCAGGTACGCCGCCTGCGCCTTCGAGCCCGGCGTCGGGTTGTTGCGGATGACGAACATCTGCTGGCCCATGGTCCACACGTTGGTGGTCAGCCAGTAGACGAGGACACCGACGGGGAAGTTGATGCCGAAGAAGGCGAACATGACCGGGAAGATGTACATGAGCATCTTCTGCTGCTGCATGTACGGCGTCTTGACCGTGGTGTCGACGTTCTTCGTCATCAGCTGGCGCTGCGTGAAGAACTGCGAGGCCGACATCAGGACGATCATGATGGCGGTGACGACACGGACGTCCGTGAGGGAGGCGCCGAGCTTCTGGACCGTCGCCTCGCTGTCCATGAACTTCACGGCCAGCGGGGCGCCGAAGATGTGCGCCTGACGCGCGCTCGCGAGGAGGTCGTTGTTGATGACCCCGATGGTCTTGCCCGAGGCGATGGCGCTGAGGACGTGGTACAGGGCGAAGAAGAACGGCGACTGGGCGAGGATCGGAAGGCACGAGGACAGCGGGTTGGTACCCGTGTCCTTGTACAGCTTCATCATTTCCTCGGACTGGCGCTGCCGGTCGTTCTTGTAGCGCTCCTGGATCTTCTTCATCTCGGGCTGGAGCGTCTGCATGGCGCGCGTGGCCTTGATCTGCTTCACGAAGAGCGGGATCAGGCAGATCCGGATGAGGATCACCAGAGACACGATCGACAGGCCCCAGGCCCACCCGGTGTCGGGGCCGAAGATAGCCCCGTACACCTTGTGGAACTGGACGATGACCCAGGACACAGGTGTCGTGATGAAGCTGAACAGGCTGGCAATCGTGTCCACTAATCATGCTCCTTGGGCATGGGACGGGGGCTCTGCGGCCGGGCCCGAAGGGCTGGTGCCTTCGGTGGCCGGTTCGGCGGCGGAGGTCCCGCCCGTGCGCGCACGCCAGGCGTCGCGCAGCATCTCGTGCCACCTCGGTCGTTTCCGTGGTGGCACGTGGTCCACACCGCCCAGGGACCACGGGTTGCATCGCAGGATGCGCCAGGCGGTGAGCGCCGTGCCCTTGACCGCGCCGTGCCGGTCGATGGCTGTGTATCCGTAGTGGGAGCACGACGGGTAGTACTTGCACACCGGCCCGAGCAGCGGACTGATCGTCCACTGGTACAGCTTGATCAGGGCCAGCAGCGGGTACTTCATCGCGTGCCCCCTCCCAACAGCCGTCGAAGGGCGGCATCGAGGTCCTGGGCCAGTTGTGCGTGGCCGACGTCACCCGAACCGGGCAACGCTCGTACGACTACCAGGCTACCGGGGGGCAGCAGGGCGAGCCGCTCGCGCATCAGGTGACGCAGCCTGCGCTTCACCACGTTGCGCACGACCGCCTTGCCCACGGCCTTGCTCACGACGAAACCCGCACGCGTCGGGGGAACGCTCTCCCCAGGCGTGTGCGGGTCCGTTGCATCACTGCGAAGGTGGACGACGAGCGTCGGGCGTCCGGCCCGACGGCCTCGTCGTACCGCGGTCGCGAAGTCCTCGCGCCGCCTCAGCCGGTTCTCGGTGGGCAGCACGACGGCATGACCTGACCGGGATCAGGCGGACAGGCGGGCGCGGCCCTTGCTACGGCGGGTCGCGAGAATCGCGCGGCCGGCACGGGTACGCATCCGCAGACGGAAGCCGTGGGTCTTGGCACGACGGCGGTTGTTCGGCTGGAAGGTGCGCTTGCTCACTCGGGGGCTCCAGAAATCAAATCGGGGGCGGCGGGTGCCGTCCTGGCTGTCACCGTGCGCCCACGAGTAGCTCTCGCTTACGCCCGAGTGCACCGCTTCACCGATCACGTGATGCGATCTGTGCCCATCGGAGGCAGGCGGCAGCAGCCATCGACAACTCGACCTGTTTACGGTACGCGGGGCTACGCCATCCGGTCAAACCAGGGGGCCTCGGGAGACACTGTCCACAGCCTGGGGACAACAACTTGAACCGCACCCCACGCGCTGACTACCGTGACTGGACTCCGATTCGTTCCCTTGTCCCCCGACCCACCCGATTTACATCCCGACCCGTCCCGAGATCACACGATCGTGGGACCTTCGAGAGAGCGTGCCCTGTGGCTGACGTACCTGCCGATCTTGCCGCAGTGTGGCCGCGAGTACTGGAGCAGCTCCTCGGCGAAGGTCGTGGCCAGGGGATGGAGACCAAGGACGAACGGTGGCTGCGGCGCACCCAGCCGCTCGCGCTGGTGGCGGACACCGCGCTGCTCGCCGTGCCGAACGAGTTCGCGAAGAACGTCCTGGAGGGGCGGCTCGCGCCGATCGTCAGCGAGAGCCTGAGCCGGGAGTGCGGGCGGCCGATCCGGATCGCGATCACCGTCGACGAGTCCGCGGGCGAGCCCCCGGCTCCGCCGGTCCCGCAGTCCCGGTACGACGAACCCGAGCCGCAGCCGTCGTACGAGAAGCCCGCGTACGACAAGCCCGCCGGCTACGAGCCGCCGTACGAGGACCCCTACGAGGGCGGCTACGGCCGGCGGCGGCCCGAGCCGGGCGCGGAGCGGCCCCTGCCCAGCGTCCGGCCCGCCTACCCCGCCGAGTACCAGCGGCCCGAGCCGGGCGCCTGGCCGCGCGCGGAGCGGGCCGACGAGTACGGCGGGTGGCAGCAGCAGCGGCTCGGCTTCCCCGAGCGCGATCCGTACGCGAGCGCGCCGCCCGAGCCGTACGGGCAGGAGTCGTACGGCCAGGACACGTACCCGCCCGCGCCCGAGCGCCGCGCCGCGCCGGAGCCCTACCGGCCGCCGACGCCGGAGCGACCGCCGTACGAAGCACCGGACCGGCCCGCGTACGACGCTCCCGAGCGGCCTTCGTACGACGCACCCGAGCGGTCCTCCTACGAGGCGCCCGCGCGGCCCGACTACGACCAGCGTGATCCCGTGCGGCGGGAGTTGCCCGAGCCCGCGCACCGGCCCGGGGGGGCGCCCGCGCCGTCCGGCGGTGGGGCCGCGCCCGGGAAGGGGCCCGGGGAGCCGACCGCTCGGCTGAACCCGAAGTACCTCTTCGACACGTTCGTCATCGGCGCGTCCAACCGGTTCGCGCACGCCGCTGCCGTCGCCGTCGCGGAGGCGCCCGCCAAGGCGTACAACCCGCTGTTCATCTACGGCGAGTCCGGGCTCGGGAAGACGCATCTCCTGCATGCCATCGGGCACTACGCGCGGAGCCTGTACCCGGGGACGCGGGTGCGGTACGTGTCGTCCGAGGAGTTCACGAACGAGTTCATCAACTCGATCCGGGACGGCAAGGGGGACAGTTTCCGCAAGCGGTACCGGGAGATGGACATCCTGCTCGTCGACGACATCCAGTTCCTCGCGGACAAGGAGTCGACGCAGGAGGAGTTCTTCCACACGTTCAACACGCTGCACAACGCGAACAAGCAGATCGTGCTGTCCAGTGACCGGCCGCCCAAGCAGTTGGTGACGCTTGAGGACCGGTTGCGGAACCGGTTCGAGTGGGGGCTGATCACGGACGTCCAGCCGCCCGAGCTGGAGACGCGGATCGCGATCCTGCGGAAGAAGGCGGTGCAGGAGCAGTTGAACGCGCCGCCGGAGGTGCTGGAGTTCATCGCCTCGCGGATCTCCCGGAACATCCGGGAGCTGGAGGGGGCGTTGATCCGGGTGACCGCGTTCGCGTCGCTGAACCGGCAGCCGGTGGATCTGGGGCTCACCGAGATCGTGCTCAAGGACCTCATCCCGGGGGGGGAGGACTCCGCCCCGGAGATCACCTCGACCGCGATCATGAGTGCCACCGCGGACTACTTCGGGCTGACCGTCGAGGATCTGTGCGGGACCTCTCGGGGGCGGGCGCTGGTGACCGCTCGGCAGATCGCGATGTATCTGTGCCGGGAGCTGACGGATCTCTCGTTGCCCAAGATCGGGGCGTTGTTCGGGGGGCGGGACCATACGACCGTCATGCACGCCGACCGCAAGATCCGGAATCTCATGGCCGAGCGGCGGTCCATCTACAACCAGGTGACGGAACTGACGAACCGGATCAAGAACGGCTGATTCGGGTACGACGCTGAGGGCGCCCTTCCGTTGTTCGGGGGCGTCCTTCGTCGTTCCCTCCGCGTCTCTCCACAGCCTGTGGGTTTTTTCTCGCCCCCGCCGCCCCTACCCATCCCGTCCCCCAGGGGCTGCCGCCCCTTCGACCCCGCCGCACCCCTCCGGGGGAGGTTGTGGCGTCCCTCGCCGCAAGTGGACAGCGATCGGCCCTGAAGGGGCCTCGTCCTCAAACGCCGGACGGGCTGGAGAGGGGTGGGCTGGGAGGGAGG